>JAIXZE010000368.1 GCA_027489875.1 Verrucomicrobiales bacterium | reverse complement strand
CGTTCCTTGGCATAGGCGAACAGCAGGACGCCCAGCGACAGGAAGAACAGGTTCACCGGCACCTGCACCAGCGCGAAGGAATACAGGTTCTTCTTCGCAGTGCCCGGGGTCGGACAGGAGAGGCTCTTCTGCATGTTGTTCTGGTCAAGACCAGTCATCACCAGGGTGATGGCGGCCCCGCTCAGGAACTGCTTCCAGAAGTATCCGGGCGACCGCCAATCCCAATTGAACACCCCGGACATCTCGCTTTCCCAGACGCGTGTGATCATCCCGCCCGCGCCCAATCCTAGGTCGTGTCCGATGATCACCACGCTCAACACCACCCCGAGTACGAGAAACAGGCTTTGGAACGAATCCGTCCACACCAGTGTGCGGATGCCCCCCTTCAGCGTGTAGGCCAACATCAGCAGGATGATCACGCCCACGGTGACGAAGAACGGGACGCCGAGGCCCTTGAACACGAATTCCTGAAACACGTTCGCCGCCAGATACAGTCGGGCCGCCGCACCCAGCATCCGTGACAACAGGAAGAATCCGGAGCCCGTCTTCTGGGCCACCGTTCCGAACCGTTCCCCCAGGAATCCGTAGATCGAGGTGAGGTTCAGTCGGTAGTACATCGGGATCAGCACCTCGGCGATCAGCGCGTATCCGAGGACGTAACCGAGCACCATCTGGAAGTATCCGAAGTGGTCGACCGCCACCTTTCCCGGGACCGAGATATAGGTCACCCCGGACAGCGAATCTCCGATCAGCCCGAAGGCCACCACGTACCACCGCGACTGCCGGTTCCCGAGGAAGTACCCGGCCGCGTCCGCCTTGCGCCCGGTCCACCAGGCAATGGTGCACAACGCCCCGAAATAGGCTCCCGCAACCGCCAGTATCAGCCAAGGTGTCATGATCGCCAGCTCATCCCACGGCCACTCACCAGGTCGCCACCGTCTCCGCGCACAGGACGCGATCCACAATCTCACCCCAGTCCGTGACTTCATCCAGGCGGATGACCTCGACGCGATGGCCGGCTGCCTGCTGGGCAGCGATCAGGTCCCGGACCATCTCGTCGGGCGGGCCATTCAGGAGGTGAAGCAGGGTCTTCATCGGAATCCAGGTTCAGAATCTCAGTACGGACGTCGCCTCGGCGCATCGCTTCGCGAGTTCGCCATCATCCAATTCCGCGAACGGAGCCGTCGCCTCTCCCAGATCTGCAATCTCGGCAGCGCCTGCCTGCACCCACACCGGATGGCCCCAGTCACGGATGATCGGGAGATACCGGGTGAAATCGTCCTCCATCTTCAGATCGTCCACCCATTCACCGAGGGCGCGGATGGCGGGACCGCGCAGGTAGACCCGGACGTCCGCCTTCTTCCATGCGCCCAACCCGGCGGCCACACGGATCGCCTCGGCGGGCCGATGGGTTTCGCGCGGATCACTGCACACGACGA
Organism: Verrucomicrobiales bacterium; assembly: GCA_027489875.1. Taxonomy (GTDB): domain Bacteria; phylum Verrucomicrobiota; class Verrucomicrobiia; order Limisphaerales; family UBA9464; genus UBA6176. The sequence goes on along the minus strand of JAIXZE010000368.1, from coordinate 52,131 downwards.
AGAGCACAAGGGGACGCCGTGCGGTGGATGTTGGAGTGGTGGTCGCCATGAGGAAGGTCTCAGTCGAAGCTCACGAAACGGTCCGTTCCAGCCACAAGGTCACTGACAACGGTCAGGCCGGCGTAGGCAGCCGAATCATCGACAGGCAATCCGCGTTGGTGCGCGCCGTAGGCGCAGGCATAGAGCTTGAGCCCCTTGGCCTTCAGCCCCTGGAGGTCGGCGTCGCGCACGCCGGAAACCGCGTCGTCCAGGCAATACAGATACACATCCAAACCCCGCCCCAACGCGGCCTCAGCAAACCGTACCCCGTGCCGGAACGCGGGACGGTCGGGAGCGCTGGAAATCAGGATGCCCAACTTGGCCATGAGCCCAAGTGTGTCGCCGGTCCCTCCGCGGGCCAAGGGGAAGTTCCCGGGAAAGAGCCCCGAAAAGCACGATGGGCCGGGTCTTGCGACCCGGCCCGTCGGCATCCGCGCATCACTGCGGGGAAAGGCGGCTCAACTCGCGGCCTGATCCTCGACGAACTTGATCACGCGGGACTTCTCCGACCGCTTGCGCGCGTTTTCGTCCAGGATCTTCTTCCGCAACCGCAGGTGGTGCGGCGTGGCCTCGACGTACTCATCGACATCGATGTACTCGAGCGCACGCTCAAGGGTGAGCTTGAGCGGTGCGTTCAGCTGGATGCCCTTGCCGTCGCCCTGGGAGCGCATGTTCGTGAGCTTCTTTTCACGGACCGCGTTCACCGGGATGTCATTCTCACGGGCGTTTTCGCCGATGATCATGCCAACATAGACCTGCTCGCCCGGCTCCACCATCAGGCGGCCGCGCTCCTGAACCATGTTCAGGGCGTACGACGTGGCCTCACCGGCCTCCATCGCGACCAGGGAACCATTCTTGCGCGCCGCGATCTCGCCACGGTCCTCGCCGTACTCGAGAAACAAGTGGCTCATCACACCCATGCCGCGGGTCATGTTGACCAGGTCGGTTTCGAACCCGATCAGACCACGCATGGGGATGTGGGCCTCGACGGAGACCTGGGATCCGACGTGATTCATATTCGTGATCTGGGCCTTCCGGAAGGAGAGGTTTTCCATCACGGCACCGAGGTTCTCGGAGGGGATTTCGACGAACAGCTTCTCGATCGGCTCCATGGGGTTGCCATCCTCGCCCTTCTTCCAGAGCACCTCGGGACGGGAGACGAGCACCTCGTACCCTTCGCGGCGCATCTGTTCGACGAGGATCGCAATCTGCATCTCACCGCGACCGGACACCGCGAAGATCTTCGGGTCGGAGGTCTGGGCGATGCGGAGGGCGACGTTGGTCCGGATCTCGCGGGTGAGGCGCTCCCACAGGTGGCGCGCCGTCACCAATTTGCCGTCCGTGCCACCCAGGGGTCCGTCATTGACGGCGAATTCCATCTGAATGGTCGGCGGATCCACCGGGATGTACGGAAGACCGGGGCGGACGTCGGAGTCGCAGATGGTCTCACCGATGAAGACGTCCTCGAAGCCAGCCAGACCGACGATGTCGCCGGCGTGGGCTTCCTTGACCTCGATCCGCTTCATGCCCTCGAAGTGATAGACCATGGTGATCTTTCCCTTGGAGATGCGACCACCACCATGGCGGCAGATGGCAGGATCACCGACGGTCACCTTGCCCGAGTAGATTTTTCCAAAGGCGATACGCCCCATGTAATCGCTGTAATCCAGGTTGGCGACCAGCAACTGGAAGCCCTCGCCAGCGTGGGCGCGCGGTGCGGGGATGTGCTTCACCACGGCATCGAACAACGGCTCCATCGTGCCGGTGACATGGTCGAGTTCGAGCTTGGCGTAACCCTGCTTGGCCGAGCAGTAGATGAACGGGAAGTCCAACTGCTCGTCGGTCGCGTTCAGCGAAATGAAGAGCTCGAACACCTGGTCGAGAACCTTCTTGGGGTTGGCGTTCTCGCGGTCGATCTTGTTGATGACGACGATCGGCTTGGCACCGGCTTCCAATGCCTTGCGGAGCACGAATCGGGTCTGGGCCTGCGGGCCTTCCGCCGAGTCCACCACCAGCAACACACCGTCGATCATGTTCATGATACGCTCCACCTCGCCGCCGAAGTCGGCGTGGCCCGGAGTGTCGACGATGTTGATGTGGTAGTTCTTGTACTTGAAGGCGGCGTTCTTGGCGCGGATCGTGATGCCCTTCTCCTTTTCAAGGTCCATCGAGTCCATCAGACGCTCCACCTGCGTCTCTGCCTGGTTGGCGCGGAAAGTTCCAGACTGCTTCAGAAGGCAGTCGACCAACGTCGTTTTGCCATGATCGACGTGGGCAATGATTGCAATGTTACGGATGTGCTGCATATGCGCGATTCCCCCCGGTGGGGAGCCGCGCAGCATCACGTCCCGCACGAAAAGGTCAAGGTCCGGCTTGGGTTCACTCCAACCCCAAGTCAATTGTCACCCGTCCTTCACACGAGGCTCACGCCATCCGGACACAATACACGGGCGGCAGTTCCGCACTGATCCGCTCCCACGAGTCGCCGCCATCGTCGCTCACCCACAAGGAACCCGTTGTAGATCCCATCACCAGCGTGTTGCCGTCCGGGGACACATCCATCGCGTGCCGGTACACCAGGTGATAGGCGTGTTCCTGAGGCAGGCCAAACCGGAGGCTTTCGAAGGTCGCCCCACCATCCCGCGTCCGCCAGACACTCATCGCCCCATCCTTCGGAATCCGCTCGTCATCCTTGATTCCAGGAACGAACCAGGCCGTTTCCGGATCCGTCGGATGGGCCACCACCACGAATCCAAAATCCGGTTTCACCGACGTCATCCGGTGCCACGTCACCCCACCATCATCTGAACGGAAGATCCCACTGTGGTGCTGCAGCCATGCCCGCGAGGGAACGGCCCGGCAATGCACAACGCGATGGGGGTCCTGCACCGCGGGATCCCCAGCCAGCTCGGGAGGCATGTAGTCGGCAACCAGTCCCTGGCCCACCAGGCGCCAAGCACCCCCGCCATCGAGGGTTTCCCAAACGCCCCCGCAGGAAACCGAGATGAGTAGGTGCTGCGAATCCAACGGATCCACCAGGATCGAGTGGATGCCCGGCCAGTCATACCCACCGCCGAACCACTTTCCGCGTTCCGGCATGTCCCACAAGGGCCGGTTGAGTTCCCACGTCCTTCCGCTGTCAGCCGACCGGAACAAACCTCCCGGAATGGTACCACACCACAGTGTTCCCGGCTCGCTGGATCCGCCCGCTTCGAGGGACCAGATCTTCTCCAAAGACCAGGGTACCGGCTTCCGCCGCATCGGGCACAACACGTCCGGAGTGCCTTCAGGCTTTGGAGGGTAAGCCGGGCAGGCCACTTCCGACCACGTCGCCCCGCAATCTTCCGAAACATGGAGCTTCGTGCCGTAGTGGCCGTGTTCCACGGCCGCGTACCAACGTCCGTCCCTCGGATCCGACAAAACCATGGAGACGGGAGCTCCCGAGAAGGAGGTCCGCTCGATGCGCCAGAGGCCCAATTTCCGTTGGATCACGAACAAACCCTTCCGGGTTCCAATCAGCACTTCATTCGCCATGGTTCATCCTCCCGAGAGCGCCTGCATCACGTAGATTTCCGAATCCGGCCGCACGGCATCGGAAAGTCCCACCCGATCCTGAACTGCGGCTCCGTCCACAAACACGACCACGTGACGCCGCACCGCTCCTTGGTCATCCAGCACATAGCCACGCAACTGCGGATGCCGGCTGAACACACACTCCAGAACCAAACCCACGGTCGCGCCATCCACGGATGCCACGGGTGCGGAGGTCAGTCGGGAAAGGTTGGCGGTGAAATGGACGGTCGGCATCTGCAGACGGTTGGTGCCCGTGACTTAGCAAATCCGATGCCCATGGGAAGCCTCGGGGTAACCCAGGCCTTCCCGAAAAAATTGGGCGCGCCGGATGCGGGACCTGCGTTAGGCTGTCTGGACCATGTCGTCCGCAGACAAGATTCTGGATGCTGCCACGCTGCCTTCGTGGCGCGCACAGCAGCGCGCCTCCGGCCGGCGTGTCGTCGTCACCAACGGCTGCTTCGACCTGCTGCATGCCGGGCACGTGAGTTATCTCGAATCCGCACGCGCCGAAGGCGATCTCCTGTTGCTCGGCCTCAATGGCGACGACTCCGTGCGACAGCTCAAGGGTCCCTCCCGTCCGGTGGTTCCGGAAGCCGACCGCGCCCGCGTGCTCGCCGCGCTGGGGTGCGTGGACGCCGTGTGCATCTTCCCCGAAGTGCGTGCCATCCGCTTCCTGGAGGTCGCCCAGCCGGACGTCTACGTGAAGGGCGGCGACTACACGATCGACACGATCAACCAGGACGAACGCCGCGCGGTCGAGTCCCACGGCGGCCGGATCGTGTTCATTCCCTTCCTTCCCGGACGCAGCACGACCGGGCTCCTTTCCAAGATCCAGAAACTCTGAATTTCATGTCGAACGAGAATCCGTCCACGCCAGGCGATGCCCTGGAAAAGTTACCCAACGCGATGGTGCGCCAGCTCAAGAGCCGCGCCCAGACATTGGACCCCGTCATCAAGGTGGGCCATGCCGGCCTGACCCCGGAACTCATCAAGAGTCTCGACCAGGCCCTCGAGCTCCACGAACTGGTGAAGGTCAAGTTCACCGGCCTCAAGGAGCAGAAGCACGAGCTCTCCCCCCAACTGGCCGCATCCACCCGCAGCCACCTGGTCTGGACCATCGGACATTGCGCCGTCCTGTTCCGCCGCCGCCCGCATCCCGATGCAGCGAAGCCCTGAACAGCGCAATTCCCCCTTCCCCGCCGCGCGCGGCGTCCATAGCCTTTCGTCCGTTCCCCGGCGGCAAGGCGGCTGACCCGTCCTGCGCCGGCCGTGTCATTCAACGAGCAACACCAGTTATGGCCAAGAAACAGATCCGCATCGGGCTCATCGGCTACGGCTTCATGGGCCGCGCCCACTCCAACGCCTACGCCAAGGTCGGCAACTTCTTCGACTCCGAATACGAACTCGTCCGTCAGGCCGTCTGCGCCCGCGACGAGGAGAAGGTCAAGGCCTTCGCGGCGCGCTGGGGTTACCAATCCACCGAAACCGATTGGAAGAAACTCATCGAACGCGATGACATCGACCTGATCGACATCGCCGTTCCGAACAACCTCCACGCTGAGATGGCGATCGCCGCCGCCAAGGCCGGCAAGATGATCCTGTGCGAGAAGCCGCTCGCCATGAATCCCAAGGAAGCCGAGAAGATGGTGGCCGCCATCGCCAAGGCCGGCGTCCCGAACATGGTCTGGTACAACTACCGCCGTTGTCCGGCCGTCATGCTCGCCAAGCAGCTCATCGACGAGGGACGCCTGGGCCGCGTGTTCCACTACCGCGCCAACTTCCTCCAGGACTGGACCATCTCGCCCGAACTGCCCCAGGGCGGCGCAGGCCTCTGGCGCCTCGACGCCAAGGCCGCCGGCTCCGGCGTCACCGGTGACCTGCTCGCCCATTGCATCGACACCGCCCTCTGGCTCAACGGCGGCATCGCCGACGTCAACGCCATGACCGAGACGTTCATCAAGGAGCGAAAGCACACCCTGAGCGGCAAGGTCGAGAAGGTGAAGATCGACGACGCCTGCGCCTTCCTCTGCCATTTCACCAACGGCTCCCTCGGGCTCTTCGAATCCACGCGCTACGCCCGCGGCCACAAGGCGCTCTACACCTTCGAGGTCAACGGCGAGCACGGCTCCCTCAAATGGGACCTGCATGACCTCCACCGCCTCCAGTGGTTCGACCACAAGGACCAGAGCAACCTCCGCGGTTGGCGCTCGATCCACGTCTCGGACGGGGACCATCCGTATATCAAGAACTGGTGGGTCCCGGGTCTCCAGATCGGCTATGAACACTCCTTCGTGCATCAGGTCGCAGACTTCCTCAAGGGTCTCGAAACGGGGACATCCGCAAAGCCCGACTTCGCCGACGGACTCGCCACGGATTACGTCGTCGATGCCGTGCTCTCCTCTGCCAGCTCCCGCAAGTGGGTCAAGGTGAAGCAACCGAAGGCCACCAAGGCTGCCAAGGCCAAGGCCAAAGCCTGAAGCCGGTTCATCGCCTGACTTGATCGAGAACCGGTCGGGCACACCTCCCTGAAAAGAAGAAACCTGGCGGACTGTGGAAGTCCGCCAGGCCAGTTTTCAGGAAGCAACGCGTCAGGCCTGTTCGCCAGCCGCGGTCGAGGATTCAGGTAGGACCTGTGCGCCATGCCAGAGCGGCGGCGCGGAGGGACCCAAGTCAGCTTGTTGCCAATCTGTCTCGGGGGATTCCACGGATCAGTGGAAAGCATCAGGGATGCCAACCTTGTTTCCCCCGCCGCCCTCCACTGAGCCCCGGCATTTGTGGGCCAGTCCGACCACCGCACCCGGGCATTATCCGGCACGGTGGCCATTATTGATCACACCTCGCCCAGCCGTCACCGGGCCTTCGGGAACACGCGTCGAACTTCGACCTGATCCATCTGCCCCCGCGTGACGCCGATCTGGTTCTGCAATTTCAACTCCCGCCACAGGGTCTCCCCGGTGATCTCACCGCGCAGGAGCGCCCGGTAACGGCCCAGCGTCCGCTCCACCTCCGCCGGTGTCTCATCCACGAATTCCACACGGAAGTGCCTGACTCCCAGCGCCTGGAATCGCGCCACTGCCTCCGCCCCAGTCTGCGCCCGCGCATTGAACACGGTGTTCCGGCAACCGGCGTCCGCCTTCAACGGATGCTCCATTCCCACCCGGTCCTTCAACCGGACCTCATGCTTGTCGCACGGCCGACCGCAGTTGGTGTAGTCGGTTCCCTTCGAGAGGAAGGCGCAGAACACGCAATGCTCCATGTGAAACATCGGCATGTGCTGGTGGATGGTCACTTCAAACCACGAAGCCGGAGCGCCCCGCAACAACCCTTCCAACTGCTCGACATTGAGGTCGTAGGAGGGGGTGATGCGTTGCAGTCCTGCATTGCAGATGTAATGCGATGCCGTGAGCGGGTTCGCCACGTTCAGGGAAAAGTCCCCGCGCATTGGTTTCCCAGCGAAGGCCCGCAGATGCTCCGCGTTCCGCACGAGATAGCCGTCCGGATCGGCGGATTCCACGATCCTCAGGATCCATTCCTCCCCAGGCTTGTACACCCGCGGCGGAGCCACCCACACCGAGACACCCGGGACCCGGCATCCGCAGGATTGCCGAACCCGCTGGACCGCTTCCCGGAACTTCTTCGGGTCCTCAAAGTCGCAATACAGCGTCTGAACCCCGCATCGAAGCGCCGCCTCCAACTGCGCCATGTTCCGGACGAGCGCGATCAACCCGTCCGTAGCGCCAACCCCTGCTCCAATGCCGGCCGGATCGTCGATCGATGCACCCTGCGCGGGCACTTCGCAGACGAGGGGATCTGACACCGGGTTGAGCGTCCATCGACGCCCACGGGCCAGCGCGGTTTCGAGGGCTGCCACCGCCTCACGGCGCAGGCGGTTCAATTCGCTCATCGGGAGGATCACGGCCCCCTCGAGGTGATTCCGAAGCTCCCCGAGATGAAACGGTGTTCCGCCGAGACGCCCCAGCTGATCCCGGAGCCGTTCGGTCGACATCGGCACCTTCTCGGCGACCGCCAATGGCAGCGCCGAAGCAACCTGGACGACATGCCCATCCTGGCTACGCAGGATCAACGTCATCGGGACACCCGCGTGTCCGTGAACCTCGACGACAATCGGCCGGGTGTGTCGGATCTGCTCGCCTTCAAAGGTCCGACGAAGGTCGCGGTCGAGCGCCGGGTCGTTGGTCTTCCAAAGGAAATGCCCGGCCTGGACCCGGCTCCAATCGATGTCTCCGTGCCCAAACTCGAGGACCACCCGACCATCCGGTCGCGGATGCACCGCGAAGACACGACCGCCTTCTTCATCCAGATCCGGGCGTCCGCCGTCGAAGACCACCCCATCGCCCGGTTGGATGGGTCCGGCCGGTTGAAGCAGGAGTCCCGTGCGCTCGAGGCGAACGATTTCCCCCAGATAAACCCCGCGCTTCTTGCCAAAGCGTGCATGCGCGAGCTCTTGGTTGTTCACCCCACGGAACCATCCCGTGTAGAGGCCACGTGAGAACCCCATCTCCAGTTCGTAGCGCGCCCGCCGCGCATCGAAACCCGCCGGATCAACGGCAGACCCAGCCTCGTTCCCACCTGCGATGGCGATCTGGTCCAGAGCCTTCCGGTAGACTCGGGTCACCGCGGCGACGTACTCGGGCGTCTTCAGGCGCCCCTCGATCTTCAACGACGAAACCCCGACCCGAACGAGGTCCGGAAGCACATCCAACCCCGCCAGATCCTGCGGTGATAACAGGTATCTGCGGTCGCCGAGTTCCACCTTCTTTCCATCCGAAATCAGGTCATACGGCATCCGGCAGGCCTGGGCACATTCACCACGGTTGGCGCTGCGCCCTCCCAACGATTCGCTCGTCAGGCATTGCCCGGAATACGCCACGCACAGGGCACCATGGACGAAGACCTCCAATGGCAGGGGTGAACGCTCCGGTTCCAGATTCGCACGAGCGGCCTGCGCGGCCTGGATGGCTGCGATCTCCTTCAGGGAGTTCTCGCGAGCCAACACCACCAACTCGCATCCGAGATCACGGGCGAAGTCCACGCCTGCCGGACTCGTGATCGTCATCTGCGTCGAACCGTGGATTGGAAAGTCCGGTGAAAGCCGCCGGATCAATCGACAGATACCCACATCCTGCACAATGGCCGCGTCCACCCCGGCAGCGATGATGGATCGGAGGTATTCCGCAGCAGCCGGCAATTCGTCGGTGAAGACCAACGTGTTGAACGTCACGTACCCACGCACTCCGCGGCGGTGGAGGAACTCCATCAGGGCGGGTAGGTCCGCCTCCGTGAAGTTGTGCGCCCGCATCCGGGCGTTGAACCGATCCAGACCGAAGTAAATGGCATCCGCACCGTTTTCCACGGCCGCACGCGCGCACTCCCAGTCGCCTGCCGGGGCCAGCAACTCAGGCAAGGCGGCGCGGCCCGCCGGACTCATTTGGCCTTCCACTGCTGTCCTTTCACCTGGATCCGCGAGGGATCCGGCTTGTTGGTTGTGCTCAGGACGATGTTCGTGCCCGGAACCCAACCCACGTCCTGCATATCAACGAAGAGGGTCCTCGGAACCAACTCCACGACGTGGCCAAAGCAGTTCACGCACACCGTGCCCGGCAGCAGGGTGTTGTCGACAAAGATCACCGGCCCGAACGGCATCGCGTTGGTGATCGGTACACTGAAGACCGCGGTGATCGGTAGGTCCGTGCGCGCGGGCTTCTCACCCGGAAACGAAACGACAACCGGAAGCGGGCCGAGGACCTTCGGATGCTCGATCCGAAGCTCCGGCACTCCGTTGCTGCCCAAGGCATAGGTCAGATTCCATGGCCCCCCCTTGCGTCGCAGCATCTGGCATCCGCCATAGATGGTCACGTACCCAAATAACGTCGCCACGAACAACACGAACACGTGCTTCACCGACGACGGCAGTTCTTCCTGATCACTTTCGCTCACGCAGGTGCAGCGTAGCACCGGTCCCAGACGTTTTCAGTGATCAGTTTCCGGATTTTGGAGACGGGCACGGCCGCCCGCGAGGCACGAGACACCCCCCCGATTTGCAACCGGACGTCGCATATGCGACGTCCGGTTGCAAACGGAGACCCTTGGAAAGGCCCGATGCCAGCCCAGCCAGGTCCACCGCCTTGCCCTTTCACCCAAGCGGTGGGCACAGTGCCCGGGTCATGAAACTCCCGCGCCTTGCGCGACGCATCCTTGCCGGTCTGGCAGTTGTTGTCGGCCTGCTGGCCCTTTTGGTCCTCGCCCTCTGGATTTACTTCACGCCGGATCACACCCGTCAGGATGGCATCCAATACGGCACCCGGAATGGTACGCCACTCACCCTCGATGTCCTCCGCCCCAAGAACCCCAATGGACTGGGCGTCGCCTTCATGGTCTCGGGTGGATGGAAATCCAAGGGCCCGGGTGAAACCCCCGCCTGGATGTATGCGCCGGTGCTGCGACGCGGCTACACGGTCTTTGCGATCTGCCACGTTTCCCAACCCAAGTCTTCCGTCCAGGAGATCTTCGAGGATGTCGAACGCGGGATCCGGTTCGTCCGCCACAACGCTTCGACCTACGGGATCGACCCGGATCGCCTCGGCGTGATCGGCGGCTCCGCAGGCGGCCACCTCAGCCTGATGCTCGCAACCCGCGGAGGTCCCGGTCCCGTAAACGCCCCCGACCCGATCGACCGGGCCAGCAGCGCCGTCCAAGCAGTAGCAATCTTCTACCCGGTCACGGACCTGATCGATCTCGGCACCTCGACGGAAAACCTCCACAACGGCGGCCCGCCGAAGTCGTTCACCAAGGCCTTCGGCCCCACAGTCACCAACCTCGTCGCATGGACGAACATCGGACGGGCTCTGTCACCGCTGTACCACGTCCACACATCCCAACCCCCAGTGCTGATCTACCACGGGACAGCGGACACGCTGACCCCACCGGAGCAGTCCGAGCGTTTCCAGAAGGCCTCGCAGGCGCTCGGGCGCACCGTCGAGATCGTCTATCACCCGGGTGGGAAGCACGGATGGCTGACGATGCCTTTGGATGTCCGCCACCTGGCGGCGTGGTTCGATGTCCATCTGAAGTCCAAACCACCCTCCAATCCCCGGTAGCCCCCCGCCTGCCCCATTGCGAGGCGGCATCGATCCGGGTATTCGAAACCGACCATGCAAAGCAAGGCCTCCGCGGTTCCTGAATACCTCGCTTCACTCCCAGACGATCGCCGCAACGCCCTCGAGAGCCTCCGCAAGGTTTTTGCGGCAAACATGGATCCGCTTTTTGAGGAAGGCATGCAGTACGGGATGATCGGCTATTTCCTGCCCCATCGCGTCTATCCAGCCGGCTACCATTGCGACCCGAGGCAGCCTCTGTCTTTCGCTGGGCTGGCCTCACAGAAGAACCATCTCTCGATCTACCTGATGTGTCTCTACTCCGAGTCAGCGGACCTGAAGTGGTTTTCGGCAGAATGGGCCAAATCCGGACACAAATTGGACATGGGTCGGTGCTGTGTTCGCTTCCGCCGGATCGAGGATGTGCCTCTGGACGTGGTCGCCGGCTTGCTTCGTCGCGTCACCGCAAAGGCCTACGTGGAGCATTACGAGGCCAATATCCGATCCACTTCGAGCAAGGCATCCGCCGAAGCCAAGGCCAGGCAACCAACAAAGAAGGCAACTCCGGCCAAAGCCTCGAGCACATCGAAGGCCTCCAAATCAGGAAAACCCAGCGCCAAGCCCGCAAACGCAAAACCGAGCAAGGCCAAGCGCTCGTAAAGGCCCACAGAAGCTCTAAACGGCCCGCCCCTCAGGCTGGGCCTGAGGCGGCGACCAGAACCGCGACCGGGGCGTCGAAACCTGATTCCAGACGGGGGGCAGGACCTCAGCCCTGAAACCGGCGGCCGATCAGGATGGAATTGTGACCACCGAAGCCGAAGGAGTTGTTGAGGAAGACGTCGATGCGGCGTTCCTGCGGCGTGTGCGGCACGCAATTCAAGGTGCAGTTGGGATCCGGGTTGTCGAGGTTGAGGGTCGGCGGTGCGACCTGGGCTTCGATGGCCTTGCAGCAGATCACGCTTTCGATGCCGCCCGCGGCCCCGAGCATGTGCCCGGTGGCACCCTTGGTGGAACTGACCGCCAACTTCTTCGCGTGGTCGCCAAACACCCGCTCGATCGCCCGCACCTCGCACATATCCCCCGCGGGCGTGGAGGTCGCGTGGGCGTTGACGTAGTCCACCTGGTCCGGATTGAGCCCCGCGTGGCGCAGGCCCATCTGGATCGCCCGGGCCGCTCCGGACCCTTCGGGATCCGGTGAAGTCATGTGATTGGCGTCGCAGGTGTTGCCGTAGCCCAGCAACTCGCAATAGATCCGGGCACCGCGCTTCTTCGCGTGCTCCAATTCCTCCAGAACCAGAACAGCACCACCCTCTCCCATGACGAACCCGTCCCGGTCCCGGTCGAAGGGCCGACTGGAACGTTTGGGATCGTCGTTGCGGGTACTCATGGCCCGCATCTTGGCAAAGCCGCTCATTCCGAGGGGAACGATCGTGGCTTCGGTACCACCGGCGAACATGACGGCGGCATCACCTCGCTTGATCGTTGCCCACGCCTCCCCGATGGCATGATTGCTCGTCGCACAGGCGGAGCAGGTCGCGAAGTTCGGACCGCGGAACTTGTGGTAGAGCGCGAAGAGACCTGAAGCCATGTTCAGGATCAGCATCGGGATCATGAACGGAGACACGCGGCTCGGCCCCTTTGCGAGCAGGGTCTTGTGTTCTTCCTCAGTGGTTTCCAGGCCACCGATGCCGGACCCGAGGAAAACCCCGATCTCGTCCAGGTTCTCCTTTTCCAAATCCAGCCCAGAATCCTTCAACGCCCCCCAACCGGCGTAGACGCCGAAGTGGGTAAAGCGATCCGTACGGCGCACTTCCTTGCGGTCGGGAAAGCCAGGGGTGGGATCGAAGTCCCGAACCTCGGCAGCGATCTGACAGTCGTATCCGGTGATGTCGAACCGCGTGACACGATCAATGCCGCATTTCCCGGCGATGACATTACGCCAGACGGTGTCCGCGTCGGTGCCCAAGGAGGAAACACAACCCAAGCCGGTGACGACCACACGGCGGTCAGACCAATTGCTGCCCATATCGAATGCAGGATGCCTGTTATGCCGGAGCGACGGCGAAAACAAAATCCACGATCTTCACCACCGGAATTGGCCGTCCCGGCAATTCAACCCGGCGGAACCGACTGCGATCATGGAAAAGCAAAAGGGCAGCCCGAAGCCGGGCTGCCCCTCTGCGCGGTTTGCAGCTTACTTGCTCTGCACTTCTTCGATGTAGCGGATGACATCTCCGACGCTGGCCAATTTCTCGGCCTCTTCGTCGGGGATCTCATGGCCAAACTCCTCTTCCAACGCCATCACTAGTTCCACGGTGTCGAGCGAATCGGCACCGAGGTCCTCGATGAACTTGGCTTCGGGAGTGACCTGGTCCGCATTCACGCCGAGCTGTTCGACGATGATGTCCTTGATGCGTTGCTCAATGGATTTTTCAGCCATGGTGCTTCCAGTTGTTATTTACGTGGCCTGTCTAGGCGTGGGGGTGGGTAGCGTCAAGCCCTCTTCCAATGCAAAATTTTGCTTCCATCACATGACCATTCCCCCATCGACCACCAGAACCTGCCCCGTGACGTAGCGTCCGCCGGGTCCCGCGAGGTACAAGGCAGCCTCCGCGATGTCCTCTCCACGACCAAATCCGCCCAGCGGAATCTGCTTCAACAACCCGGTTCGTTGCTCTTCGTTGAGGGCTGAGGTCATGTCCGTTTCGATGAATCCCGGAGCGATCGCATTGCACGTGATCCCCCGTGATCCCAACTCCCGTGCAACGGATTTCGTGAAGCCGATCAACCCCGCCTTGCTCGCTGCGTAATTGCACTGCCCGGCGTTGCCCATCAAGCCGATCACCGAAGCAATATTGATGATCCGACCCGATCGTTGCTTGAGCAGGGAACGCGTAAACGCCTTGGTGAACACGAAGGCTCCGCGGAGGTTTGTCCCCAGCACTGCGTCCCAATCTGCCTCGCTCATCCGCATCAGGAGCCCATCGCGAGTCACACCCGCGTTGTTGACCAGGATGTCCACGCGCCCCGTTTCCGAAAGGATGCGCTCTGCGGCGGCCGTCACCTGACCGGCATCCGAGACATCGACGGCGAAGGCCCACGCGCGCCGGCCCAAAGCCCTCACCTCACCCGCCACCTTCTCGGAGTTCTCGACCGTCCGGGACACGCAGACCACATCCGCGCCCGCTTCGGCAAACCGGAGCGCAATGGCCCGACCGATTCCACGCCCTGCTCCGGTGACGACTGCAATCTGCTGCGCAAGCTGACTCATAGGACGGCGATTGGGCGGAGGATGGGGTCCTTGTGTCAAATCCGGAGTCAGGCCCACCCCTTCCATCGGTAATACCACCAACCCAATTGCTCGTGGGTCCACCGGGCGAACAAGCGTAGTCGTTCGCCCTCGGGCAGGATCAGCCACTGTCCCGCCCCTCCCGTGGATCCATACCCGGAAAACTCCGCGCCCACCGGGTGGATTTCCGGCACCCCTGCCTTCCGCATCGCGGCCTCTCCTCGCTTCAAGTGATAGCCACTTGTGACCAGAATGATCCTGCGCCAACCGTTGGACCTGGCCATCGCCGCCACCTGCACCGCCTCGTCCCGTGTGTTCCTGCTCGGCCCGAGCACCACCAATCGTCCCCGGGGAATTCCCCAACCCCGCATCCATACCGCCAGCATCTCGCCATCGGCGAAGACGGGGCCTCCTCCAATCGAGACCCCGACACCTCCAAGCACCAGCGTGGGTGCCTTTCCCAGCCTCATGAGCTCAAGAGCAATCAAGGGGCGGTCGGCCGCCTCACCAATGTTGAACGGCAATACCGTCAACGTGGAATAGTCGTGGGTTCCTCCCAGCATCACCACCGCATCCGCGGTAGGCACCTGACGACTGCCATGCACGTAGGGTGCTTCCATCCCGGAGATCAGCCACCGTGCAAGCGGGGTCGCGCCGACTCCCCAGACCGCCAGCCCAATCCCAAGGGCAGCAAGCCCCGTCCGCCGCTGACCATTCCAGAGGTTCGAGATCCCAATCCCAAAGAGGCCCAGAAATGCCCAACAGAGCGGCTGCAGCAGGGTTTCAACAACCATGGTCATCGCGGCGAACATTCCCTCACTCCACAGGACGGATCCCAAACCATCGTTCGTTCCTCGCCTCCAACGGCAACATGATCTCGGACCACCCCAATCGACCTGGACCGTTGGTATAAACCAACGGAGTTCCACCCAGCGTATTCCAGTATTCGAGGATGTGCTGCTTCCGAAGAGGCGTCGGAAAGGTGGCACGCACGGCCACGTTGTCGACGATCGCCACCTGCGCCGGGAACAAGGGATTCCCATCAACCGGCGAGAGGTCAAGGTGCTGCTCCCGGACCAGATCCAACCCGTCCCCATCCACATCGTCCCCAGGGCCGCGATCCAATCCGCTGAACCAACGACGCTCCCACTCGTCATCCAACCCGTCGCCGTCCTCATCGCTGATGTTGGCACCATCAATCAGCAATTCCGCTCCGATGATGGACCCGGAATCCTCCGCCCGCAGGTCGGCGACTTCGAGACGCCAGACACCCTTGGAAGGTTCCATCAGGAACTGTGTGCTCCAATAGGTCCAATCCACGGGGCCTTGAAAGAAATCTTCGTTGAGGCTCTGCAGGACCGTCCGCGTGCCCTTCGGCGATACCAGGCTGATTCGAAGATCACCCCGGCTGGAATGGGTCGTGCGCAACCGGACGCCCACATGTTCGCAGGCCACGACGTCAGACACCGTGAAGCTGACCGAGGCTACGCTGGCCGAAATCCGCGCAGTGACGTTGGTCCTTGCCCCGATCAATCGCGCCAGGGTTTCGCCGTCCGTCTGGCTGGCGTACACGGCCGGAATGGAGGCATACAGTGTGCCCTCCATGATCTCCAGATCGGTCCCGTTCGCATTCCCATGGATGATCGCCAGGAGGGCACCTGCCCTTGCGGCGCGCTGGATCTTGTCGGCGTAGGTATTGACGCCACCCGCAATCAGCACGGCGCGGCCGGCAACAGAAGCCGGAAGGTTTGTCTGCCCACGTCCTACGTAAATGAGCGGCATGGTGATCGTCCCGCCGTTCGGATAGGCACCCAAGGAGGGAAGGACCCGGAAATTACGAAGGTTTGTGGGAATTCCAGTACCCGTGGTCAGCACACGGAAAGCGTCGTCAGGGATGGCTACAGACGAATTGCGCACGACCCGCACCCGTCGTTGTGCAGGTCGATTCTTCCAATGCTTCGCAAGTGCCACGGCAAGGCCTGCATCCGGCACCCCAAAGCCAAGGTTGGGGCTGACCACCAATCCAACGCCATTGGTCACCATGTGCGGGTCGGTCAGATCCCAATGTCGCGCAGACAACGCAAGGATCTGTTGGACATCCCGATAGCCGAGTTCGGGTTGTGCACCGAGGATCAAGCCGACCACGCCTGAGATGAGGGGTGCTGCTGCGGAAGTCCCGTTGAAACCCAACGTACCCTGCGCGTAATCGCCCGCCTCACCCGACGTGGTGTTGTATCCCCTCGCTCCACGACGGTCGGTGGTTGTCAGGTTCGCAGCGGCGGGATCCTCGGACCCGTCGGCTCGGGGGTCCCCGCTGGGTCCGGCCACCAAGATGCAGGCTCCAGGGCTGCTATAGGAGGTCACACGCCCGTCAGGGCGTACTGCCGCGACCGCGATCGCACGAGGATCCGAGGCATAACCGTCATCCCCGGCATTCACAAAACCCTCCCGACCGTTCCCGGCGGAGCGGACAAAGATCACCCCCTTGCCTTCGCGGCCGGTTGAAATCGCCGTTTCGATGGCGGAGTCCGAAAGGGAATCAATCGAGAACTGGAACCCGCTGCCATTGCCCCAGCTGTGGTTCTGCACATGGACCCTGTCGGGCGCAAACCGGAACATGTCCGCCAGCGCATCGTCGGAAATGATCCGCTCACTCCCGGTATCCGTCAGCTGGAAGATCACCCACGAAGCCAGGGAGGCCATCGGCGCGACTCCCGCAACCCCCCGCGTGTTGTCCGCCGTTGCCCCGATCAACCCCGCAACGCAGGTTCCATGATCCCCCTCTGCTGTTCCCAAGGCACGGCCGATGGAAGCAGCGAAGTCGAAGTGGGGTTGGCCGTTTACTCTGCCCGACAGGTCCAGGTGCCCGATGTCTACACCGTTGTCGACGACAGCAATCACAACGCCCTCGCCACGGCTTACCGGCCAAGCCGCCCTCACCCCGAGATCGACCCCACGCTGGCGTTGGTTCGCCGAGCGGTTCTCGAGATGCCAAAGCCGGGAATAAAGGGTGTCCCTCGGCTTGGCGGCGTAAGGGGTGTGCAGGACCCAGTCGCGCCGCATCACGGGATAGGCCGCCCGGACGCCCTCCTGATCCGCCAGTCCAGATGCCTGCTCGGCGGCCGTCAGGACGTCCGCGGCCTCCCAGATTTCGACGCCAGGGGCGAATTCCCTGACAAACTGCAGCGGCCGCCCCGACACAAGGTCCGCCACCTTTACCCCATCCGCCGCCGCCACAACCACCCGGCGCCCCATATCGAGCTTTCCTCCCCGCCCATCCGCACGCCGCACAGGGACCCAATCGGATGGTGCGGACGATGGCGCTGCCCCTCGCTCCGGCTGTTCGAGAACGTACCGCACTGGCATGGGTTCTCGAAACTGGTAGGAATCTGCTGCTTCGACGGAGCCAGCCAGAGCACAGGAAGAAAGAATGGCGGTCAGGGTCGGCCGCACGGAACGGGTTGATCGCGCAGACATGCGGCAGTGAGACTAGTCCTCCTTTGGATGGAGTCCATCCCAACTCCGTGTTGCAGACGGAGAAGAGTTCGCTTCTGCTCGCTGCATTCCATGAATCCAATCCTCCGGAGGTGCTTCATTGGCCTGATGCTGCTTCACCTCAGCGCACGGGCGGACGGTCCCGCAGACAACATTCCCGACAAGGTTCGCCCGGTGCCCCCCCAGGGAATCCAGATCGCGGAGGAAGTCCGGGCTGAACTCAGCACCGAATCCGCCAGACTCGGTGCCGACCTGAACACCCTCCGGGAAGAGCTGGGAAAGCGCCCTACCTTGCGGAGCCGCTGGGCAGACGCCGCCATCTTCCAGAAAGCCGTGGACTGGGCGGTCCGGTACAATGAGATCTTCAAGACAAACGAGATTGCGGCGGCCAGCGAGCAGTTGAAGGCAGGCCGCGCTCGTCTCGACGCGCTCAAGTCCGGGACCATCCCGTGGGCCAACGAAACTGGCCCGACCGTGCGAGGCTACGAGTCCCGCATCGATGGATCGGTCCAACCCTACGGACTTGTCGTTCCCACCTCGTGGACACCCAACAGTGGCCGTCGGTGGCGACTCGACTTCTGGTTCCACGGTCGCGGGGAAACCTTGAGTGAACTGGCCTTCATTCAGGATCGATCCCGCAATCTGGGTGAGTTTGCCGCCCAGGACACCTTCGTCCTCCACCTGTACGGGCGCTATTGCAATGGCTCGAGATTCGCGGGCGAAACAGACTTCTGGGAAGCCCTCGACGACGTCCGGAAGCTGTATCCGATCGACGAGGACCGGATGGTGATCCGGGGGTTCAGTCTCGGAGGGGCCTCGGCCTGGCACTTCACCGTCCATCACGCCTCGCGCTGGGCCGCCTCCGCGCCCGGGGCTGGATTCTCCGAGACCGCCGAGTTCCTCAACGTATTCCAGAAGGAGAAGCTCCAGCCGTTCCCCTGGGAACAGAAGCTCTGGCGACTCCATGACGCCACCGCGAACGCCGCCAACCTCCGCATGGTCCCGGTCGTCGCGTACAGCGGTGCCGATGACTCCCAGATCCAGGCCGCACGCGCCGTTGAAAAGGCCATGGATGAGCTGGGGCTGAGGCTCACCCACCTCATCGGCCCCAAGACCGGCCACAAGTACGAACCTTCCACCAAGGCTGAACTCAATCGCCGCATTGACCTGCTCGCCAACCGCGGCCGCATCCGCTCACCCAGGGATCTCTCCTTCGTCACTCATTCCTTGCGCTATCCGACCATGGGCTGGTTCACCATCGACGGCATGGGTGAACACTGGGAACCCGCCTCCGTCCGTTCCCTGCCACCCACCGGTGACTCCGGCCGCTTCCTCAACACCACCAACGTCACCGCCTTCACCATCCACGTCGAACCCGGTGACAACCCATTCCCCGAGATGGAGCGTGTTGCCTTCGTCATCTCCGGCAACCTACCCGGACAGGGGCCCAAGCCCATCAACCTCGGCGTCCGCGGTTCCGATGGCTCGATCGACGCCTCGTTCCACTGGACCGGCACCGAATGGGCCCCGGGCCGATTCCCGCACGGAACCCTCCGCAAGAAACACGGCCTTCAGGGTCCCATCGACGACGCATTCATGAACCGCTTCGTCTTCGTCCTCCCCACCGGACAACCCATGAACGAGGGCACAGGGAAATGGGTGAATTCTGAAGTCACCCGAGCCCGGGAACACTGGCGTCGTCATTACCGCGGGGATGCACCGGTCGTGGAGGACACCGCCCTAACCGACGACCAGATCGCCAGTGCCAACCTCATCCTCTGGGGCGACCCCACGAGCAATCGGGTGCTGGCCCGCATCCTCCCGAAACTGCCGATCCAGTGGAGCACTGAATCCCTCACGATGAATGGCACGACCTACACGTCAACCAACCACGTCCCGATCCTGGTCTTCCCCAACCCACTGAACCCGGAGCGGTACGTGGTGGTCAACAGCAGCTTCACCTTCCGCGAGTACGACTACCTCAACAACGCCCGCCAGACGCCCAAACTCCCGGATTGGGCCGTCATCGATCTCTCCACCCCGCCGAACTCGCGCTATCCGGGCAAGGTCGCCGCAGGTGGCTTCTTCAACGAGCAATGGTCCTGGAAATGACCGCGGAGTAGCTCAGCCCTTTTCGATGCAGGCGTAGGCATTGTGGTTGTGGATGCTTTCGTAGTTCTCCGCCTCCACCTTGTACCACGCCACATCGGGATGCGCGTTGAGCCGCAGCGCCACGTTGCGCACGAGGTCTTCCACGAAAACCGGATTCTCGTAGGCACGCTCCGTCACAGCCTTTTCGTCCTCTCGCTTCAGCAGCGAGTACATCTCGCTGCTGCCTGAGGATTCCACCAAGGAGATGATCTCCTCGATCCATACGATGCGGTCGGACCGGACTTGCACGGTGACCTCACCCCGCTGGTTGTGCGCCCCGTACTTGGAGATCGCCTTCGAGCAGGGGCAAAGCGTCGTCACGGTGACACGCACCGTCAGAAGGAAGTCGAGGTCGTTGCCGTTCATCGACGCATCGAAGCGGACATTGTAATCCAGCACCCCTTCCTTCCCCGAGACAGGTGCCTTCTTCACGAGAAAGTAAGGAAACTCCATTTCGAGGTGCGCAGTCTGCGCCTGGAGTTTGGCCTGCATCGCCCGCAACATGTCCGGGATGTTCTCCACGTGGACGACTGATCCATGCGAGTTCAGAACCTCCACGAAGCGGCTCATGTGGGTCCCCTTGAACTCCTTCGGGAGATCCACAAACATTCCAACGCGCGCGACCGTGTTCTGGAGCTGATGCGATTTGTCTCGGACCTGGAGCGGGATCCTCAGGCCGCGCACACCGACCTTGTCGATGCGCAATCCTCGGATGTCCGGTTCATTTTGCTTATCAGTCAGCGGCTTCACGGGTGATGAATTCAGACTCAATCGGGCGTCCGCCAGTACCGGGCCGGCCTGAGCAGGCCGTTCGGCAAGCGAAGTCAGGTTAGACATGGGCAAGGCTACCACGGAGTTCCGCCACGGCAAAAAAACACTTTATCCGTTCTGCCCCTCCCCTTCACCGCCGCGGGTTCATGCGCTAGCCTCGGCCCATGTTGAAACCAAACCCAGGTGGAAGGATCCTGCGAAGGGCCTTCCCACTGCTGCCCATCGTGGCTGCATTCCTGTCTTCCGCCCTGGCTCAGGATCCTTTCCGCGTGGTCACGTACAACGTGGAGAACTATCTGGTGCGTCCCACGGAAACCCGGAAGATCAAGCCCGAACCCAGCCGGGCCATGGTCGTCAAGGGCCTGGTCGCCCTCAAACCTGATGTCCTCGCGCTTCAGGAAATCGGGGACGTGGATTCCCTCACCGAACTCCAGGGTCGCCTGAAGGCCGCTGGACTCGACCTGCCACACGCAGAACACGTCCGGGGTTACGACACCAACATCTTCGTTGCCGTCCTTTCGCGGTTTCCGATCGTTTCGAGGCATCCCCATACCAATGAGAGCTACCTGCTCAACGGTCGGCGCTTCCGGACAAGTCGTGCCATTGCCGAGGTGGAGATCGAACCGCGCCCCGGTTACCGCTTCTCCCTCCTCACCACCCACCTCAAGTCCAAGCGGGCCGTGGCCGACGGCGACGAAGCCGAAATGCGCACTCAAGAGGCCATGATCCTGCGCGAAAAACTCGACGCCCTCCTCCAGCAAAAGTCCGATGCCAACTTTGTCGTCTGTGGAGACTTCAATGACACCCGCGATACGCCAGCCATCCGGGCGGTCATGGGACGGGGCAACAAGAGCCTGATGGACACCCGCCCCGCAGAAAGGAATGGCGACACTGCTCCCAGCGAAAACCCCAACTGGGACCCACGTCGCGTGACCTGGACGCACTATTACGGGAAAGAGGACAGCTACAGCCGACTCGATTACATCCTCGTCAGCCGAGGCATGGCGCGGGAATGGCGGAAGGAGGGAACCTACATCCTCAGCCTCCCCGACTGGGGAGTCGCCAGCGACCATCGACCGCTCGTCGCCGAGTTCCTGCCTGCAGATAAATAGCCCAAACACGGGAACCCACCCCGCTGAGAAAAAAGGCCCGCGGCATCTGCCGCGGGCCTTTCTGCGTCGACAAGCGAGGCCTCCTGAGGGTCAGCCGAGCTTGGCGAGCAACTCTTCGTTGGTCTTGTACTTCCGGAGCGCGCCCTGAAGCGTCTCCATGGCCTCAACCGGCTGAAGGTCGGTCATCATCCGGCGCAACTTGCGGATGGCTTCGAGGTGACGTGGCAAAAAGAGCTTTTCTTCCTTCCGGGTTCCCGACTTGGGAATGTCGATCGCCGGAAACAGGCGCCGCTCCGCGAGCTTGCGATCCAGGATCAGCTCCATGTTGCCCGTACCCTTGAACTCCTGGAAAATCAGCTCATCCATCCGCGATCCAGTATCAATGAGCGCGGTGGCAAGAATCGTCAGTGATCCACCCTCCTCGACCTTTCTAGCCGCGGCGAACATCTTGCGCGGAATCTCCAGGGCGCGTGCGTCGACACCGCCTGTCATTGTCCGCCCAGAACCGCCGTGCACGGAGTTATACGCGCGAGCCACACGCGTCAGTGAGTCCAGAAGGACGAACACGTCCTTGCCAGCCTCGACCATGCGCTTCGAGCGCTCGATCATGAACCGGCTCAGGCGCACGTGCGTCTCCAAGTCCTGATCATTGCTTGAAGCGACGACCTCGGCCTTCACGGACCGCTGGAAATCGGTGACTTCCTCCGGACGCTCATCGATCAGGAGCACCAGACAGTGCACCTCAGGATGGTTTGTGGTGATGGCATTGCAGATCTGCTTCAACACGGTCGTCTTGCCCGTGCGCGGCGGCGCGACAATCAAACCGCGCGTCCCCTTTCCAATCGGGGTCACCAGATCAATGATCCGCGTCTCGATCTGATCGGGAGCCGTCTCCAACTGGAACTTCTCCACGGGATCAATCGTGGTCAGGTTCTCAAACCGCAGGGCATGCAGGTAGTCCTGGTAGGGACGCGTGTTGACCTCGAGAACCTCTCGCAATTGCGGACTGTTCCCTCGGTGCGGTGGATTCACCGTGCACTTGATGTGACACCCCTCGCGCAGCGCCAACCGCTTGATCGAATCAGGTGTCAGGAAGACGTCACTGGGCTTGGGAGCAAAGTGGGACTTGGCTGAGCGAAGAAATCCAAACCCCTTCTCCGAAATCTCCAGATACCCATCATGGATCACAGGTTCCGCCTGCACCACCGGCTGGGCCGGGGCCTGCGACTGTTGGCGCGGGCCATTTTGACCACCACCGCCCCCTCCATGATTCTGATGACGCTGCGGATTATGTCCGCCGCCCTGCTGCTGGCGATGTCCGCCGCCGCCACCACCACCTTGTGATCGGAAATCCCGGTTGTCCCGGAAATCGCGTCCCCCGCCACGGTGACCACCTCCAGAGTGGCGCTGTCCACCACCACCACCACCACCACCGCCGCCGCCACCACCCTGCCGGTCGCGGTTGTCCACAGGACGCTCAACGGGCCGATCCGCGGGCCGATCGGCCACGCGCTCCGGTCCACGGTCTACCCGTCCAGATTCACGGCTGTCCCGATAATCCCTGGAATCCCGATTGTCACGGCCTTCGGCCGGTCGCTCGGCCGGGCGATCATAGCCGCGATCCCGATCATCCACACGAACGTCAGAACGATCAGCAACCCGATCTCCGCCTCGATCGGTCGAACGATCCGGGGCTCGATCCACATAACGATCGGAACGATCACTGACGCCCCGATCCCCAACATCGGAACGACGCTCAGGAGCCCGATCCGGTCCACGATCCGCACCTCGATCGCGATCGTCGGTACGGTCCACATAGCGCTCTTCGGTACGGTCTGTGCCACGGTCTGTGCCACGGTCTGTGCCACGGTCTGTGCCACGGTCTGCAATGCGATCGGTTCCGCGATCCGCGATCCGCTCCGCAGGCCGATCAGACGACCGTTCGCCACCCCGATCTGAAGAACGGGGAGCAGGCCGCTGGGAAGTCCGTTCCGAGACCCGCTCAACGGGGCGGTCTGTCGGGCGATCACTGGATCGTTCTTGCGGATCCCGGGATCGATAACCACCCCCGCGGCTTTGGGAACCCTGACCACTCGGGGAGTCGGAATACCCGGCTGAGCGGGAAGATTCCGACCTCACATTGTCGTTACTCATGTCAAATACGGACTGGTATATGTCGGAACGGTCTGAACCCAAGAGCGGCGGGAAAGAAAGAATGTGCCGCGGAACTTAGAAATTGGGGAAGCCACCCACCCGGGATTGAAACCTTCGGGGGTAGTCAGACCTCTGACACGGGGATACGTACACGTATGATCCGGGAGCCGCAACTTCATTTTCCGGAATTGTTTGCCCCCGTTCGCTCTCCTCAACAGGGCAGAGCCATCCACCGGCGTACCCACCTCATCAACTCAAGGGCCGTCAGGTGCTGCTCGGAAACCAACCGCTGCACCAAAGCCAACTGAACCTCGGCAAGACAAGCCTGGGCAACCAGATCAACAGACTGCCGCGCATCCACGCGACGCAACGCAGGATGTCGGATCTGTGCATAGATCTCGCTGCATCGCTCCAGGACTCCACGCTTTTCAAACTCGGTTCCGCCTTCGCCCCGCGAGTGGATTCGCTCGGATGACGCATCAATGGATAGGTCCAGCAGGAGCAGGACGTCAGGGGCGGGAGCAAAGCCCTCGTTCCGACGCAAGATCTCCTTCCAATCCAGACCGCGGCTCCCCTGATACGCAGCGTTGGAAAAATAGTACCGATCCAGGATCACGACCTCCCCTGCCGCAAGGCCCGGCTCGATGAAACCCGCGACGTGCTCCTTCCGGTCGAGAATGAACAGCTCCAGCTCTTCTTCAGCACTGAGCCGACCAAGCGTAGCGGAAGCCCTGAGACGACGTCCATGAGGGCCGTCCGTGGGCTCTCGATCCACCCGCAGAGGAACCCCCAGTGCCCGCAGCGACTGGGTCAACAGGCGCACCTGGGTGCTTTTACCCGCCCCGTCAATCCCTTCGAAGACTACGAGGATCCCCCGGCCCATTGGGCTGGGGGATTGTCTTTCCGCAGGGGACGTTGTCATTCAACTCCGGAAGTGGTCTCAGACGCACACGCCGAAGGCCTTCTCAGGATCCACGCCAAGGTCCTTGATGGCCTGGGCAACCAAGGCGGCGGGTACTGCACCGCGTTGCGAAAGGGCATAGAGGGTCGCGATCGCCGTGCACTCAGCATCAATTTCAAAGAAGCGCCGTAGAACAGGCCGGGCTTCCGAGCGTCCGAAACCATCACAGCCGAGCGTCATGAGCCCGCCTGGGATCCACGGGGCCACCTGATCGGCGACCAACTTGAGGTTGTCGCTGACCGCAATCCATGGCCCCGCCTGCCCTGCTACGACATCCTCGAGATAGGAACGCCGAGGACTCTCGGTGGGATGCAGCATGTTCCACCGCCGCGCCGCTTGCGCCTCGGAACGGAGACGCTTGTAACTCGTCACGCTCCACACATCCACGGAGACCCCATACTTCTCGAGCAACCCTTGTGCCCGCAGCGCCTGCTGCAGGATGGCTCCGGAACCGAGCAACTGGGCCTTGTGCGGTAATCCCTCCTTTCCGGGGCGGAACTTGTACATGCCCTTCAGGATCTGATCGGCAACCTCCGCGCCCTCTGGCATCGGAGCATGATCATAGTTCTCGTTGTGGACCGAGACGTAATAGAAGACATCCTCTCCGTCCTCATGCATGCGACGGATGCCATCGCAGAGGATAACCGCCAACTCATAGCCAAAGGCAGGCTCATAGGCGTAAAGGTTCGGCACCGAACTGGCGACCAGATGACTGTGCGCATCCTGGTGCTGGAGCCCCTCGCCGTTCAACGTGGTACGGCCCGAGGTTGCTCCAATCAGGAACCCCCGCGCCCGGCTGTCGCCAGCGAGCCAGATCTGGTCGCCAACCCGCTGGAACCCGAACATCGAGTAGTAAATGTAAAGCGGGATGGTCGGAACACCGTAGTTCGTCACAGCAGTGCCGGCCGCAACAAAGCTGCCCATGGAGCCCGCTTCGTTGATTCCCTCTTCGAGCAACTGGCCGTTTCTCAGTTCGACGTACGGAGCCAGTTCTGCCTTGTCCACTGGGTTGTACAACTGTCCCTTCGAGGAGTAGATGCCCACCTGCTTGAACAAGCCTTCCATGCCGAAGGTCCGGGCTTCGTCCGGAACAATAGGAACAATGAACTTCCCGATGTTCGGGTCACGAAGCATGGCACTGAGCATGACCGTGTAGGCCTTCGTGGTGGATGCCCCCTTCAGCACGGATGCATTGATGAGCCCGGGAAAATCCGAGTAACGCGGCGTCTTGAGGGCTGGCGCACGCACCTCCCGCTTCGGAAGGAATCCACCCAGGGCCTTGCGACGGGCGAGCAGGTATTGCGTCTCGGCGCTGTCCAACGGCGGGCGGAAGAACGGCATCTCTGCAATCTCCTCGTCACCGACGGGCACACTGAAACGGGAGGCAAAGTGCCGGAGGTCCCGCTCCGCTAGCGTCTTCTGCTGGTGCGAAGGATTGCGTCCCTCGCCCGCTTCACCCAGACCGTATCCCTTCACCGTCTTGGCGAGAATCACCGTGGGACGCCCGTTACGCTGGTTCACCGCACGGTTGTAAGCCGCGTAGACCTTCCGGGGATCGTGACCACCCCTCATGAGGTGCTTCAACTGATCGTCGGTCAGGTGGTCGACCAGGCGCAGCAGCTCGGGATACTTGCCGAAGAAGTTCTTCCGGATGTAACTGCCCGGTTCGACGATGTACTTCTGGTACTCGCCATCGATCACCTCTTCCATCCGCTTCGCCAGCAGGCCGGTAACGTCCCGGGTCAGGAGTTCGTCCCAGTTTCCGCCCCAGATGACCTTGATGACATTCCAGTTCGCGCCCCGGAATACGCCTTCCAATTCCTGGATGATCTTTCCGTTGCCACGAACCGGCCCATCCAGGCGCTGCAGGTTGCAGTTGATGACCCAGACAAGATTGTCGAGCCCCTCGCGTCCTGCCACGTTGATCTGACCCAATGTCTCGGGCTCATCGCTCTCTCCGTCACCGATGAAGCACCAGATCCGCGGTTCCTCTTCACGGGGAACCTGAACGAGACCCCGGTGCTGGAGGTAGCGGCTGAACCGGGCCTGGTAGATCGAGTGGATCGGGCCCAGCCCCATCGACACCGTCGGGAACTGCCAGTAGTCCGGCATCAGGTAAGGATGCGGATAGCTGGAGAGACCGGGATGCGCCTGCAGCTCCTGACGGAAATTGATGAGGTGCTGCTCGTCCAGGCGGTATTCGAGGTAGGAACGGGAGTAATTCCCCGGGGAGGCATGACCCTGGAAATAAATCATGTCGCCGATCCGCCCCTCATCACCACCGCGGAAGAAATGGTTGAACCCCACCTCGTAAAGGGTCGCCAGCGACGCAAAGGTCGCGATGTGACCACCCACGCCAAGGCTCCCGGCATTCGCACGGACCACCATGGCCATCGCGTTCCAGCGCACGTGCGCACGGATCAATCGCTCCATCTCAAGGTCCCCGGGATACTCCGGTTCTTCGGAAACGGGGATGGTGTTGAAGTAAGGAGTGCTGGTGACGTCCGGAATCGGGTGACCGCGGCCACGAAGCCCGCCGATCAGGTCGGAGACGATCACCTTCGCCTCTTCGGGAGCCTTCCCGGACAGGACGAGATCCATCAGCTCCTCGATGGAGGCGGCATGACGCGTCAGTTGGGGTGCCGGGCGGGTTCGCAGGGCCGTATTGGCGTTGCCGGTGCCGTTGAGGACGGCCGAGGTCGGTTCAGATGCAGTGGTCTTCAAAGTGGAATGTGCGGCGACGAAGCCGCGCCAAGGTTAGCCAAACTGCCTGTCCTGCCAAGCGTGTCGGCGGTGATCACCCGAAAAATCCTGTTTGCCACCTTACAACTCTCTGCTACACACACCGCTCCTCTTCGGCCCGGCCGAAGACACACGCAAGAAAACCAGTTTTATGTCGCAGCACAACAGTCTCCGCGCCGCCGCTGGCACCACCGGCGCAAAGCGCAATGTCCTCAAGCGTTTCGAACGCGTCGCCCTGCTCAAGGCTCGTGGCCAATGGAAAGACGGCGACCGCGTCGTCGGCCTCCGCAAGACCCTGCCGCCTGAGTGAACCGAGCAGCTTCCAGCTCTCACTCCTTCAGGATCACCACCCTTTACGAATGCCGATTGTCGGCCTGATGCCGCAGTCGGCTTTTTCCATTTTTCCATCGCATGGCTCTCGTCCGTCTCCAGAAATTCCTCGCCGAAGCCGGCGTCGCCTCACGTAGGGCGGCCGAGAAGCTCATCACGGATGGCCACATCACGGTGGACGGTCAGGCCGTCCGGACTCTCGGCACCAAGATCGAACCGGCGCAGGTAGAGGTTGCTGTAGATGGCAAGGTGGTTCGAACCCGCCGCAAGGTCTATGTCGCATTGCACAAGCCTCGCGGTTTCCTTTGCACCCGCAGTGATCCCGAAGAGCGCCGGACGGTTCTGGATCTCCTCCCACGGGAATGGAACAACCTCTTCCCTGTGGGCAGGCTTGATCAGGACAGCGAAGGCCTCCTCTTCCTGACCAACGATGGCTCCTTCAGTCTCCGCCTCACCCACCCTCGATACGGAGTCAGGAAAAAATACCTCGCCGTCGTTGAAGGCCGTATCGACGAAAGCCAGTTGCGCCGCTTTACCCAGGGCGTGGAAGACGCCGGCGAACTGCTCAAGGCCGAACGTGCCATCCTGCTTGCGTCCAACAACAGCCACAGCAGCGTCGAACTCGAACTGGCCCAAGGACGCAACCGTGAGGTCCGCCGCCTTTTTGCTGCTCTCGGCCACGAAGTCGTCCAACTCCGTCGCACCCAGATCGGTCCGATCCGGCTTGGTGAACTTCCCGTGGGCAAATGGCGCATCCTGAACCCCACGGAAATCAAATCGCTCTTGCCCAGCGAGACCTGAGCCCTGATTTTGAAGCCTACCGGTGCCACGGGTGCCGCCCTCACGATGAACCGTCGTCTACTTGTCCTCCTTGCCTTCCTTCTTGCGGCATTCCTGCCCGCACTGAGCACTTGGGGCCTCTCGCCAAAGCCCCCGGGGCCCATCGTTACCACCGGCAGCGCCAACCTGCGCTCAAAGCCGTCGATGTCCGCCGAGATCCTGGTTTCCCTGAAAAAGGGCCAGGAACTCCTGCAGGTCGGTACCGCAGAGGATCCCAAGGCTCCCGCCGACGAGCCGAGGGAATGGGTTGAGGTCGCGGCTCCAGCCGGAACAAAGGTCTGGATCTTCGCCGCCCTTGTGGATTCCAACACCAAAACAGTCCGCGCCAAGAAGGCCAATCTCCGCGCTGGTCCCGGTCGGAACTACGCAGAAGTCGGTTACCTGGTCGAAGGTGCTGTCGTTCAGGAGTTGCGCGCAGCCGATGGTTGGCTCCAGATCGCCGCCCCTGAGGGAGCAGTCGTCGGTTACATTGCTAAATCGCTGGTCCGGAGCGCTCCCGAAGGCGTCGCAGCGAAGCCGGAAGGAAAGCCCATCGAGCCTCCTGCCGTCACCACGCGCACGGCACCTCCAACCCGTCGCCCCATACCCCTTCCCGAATCCGTGAATCGGGAGCCAACGCTGGCAGCTCGGGCCATTCCTGCCGATCCCACAGTCGAATCGCGCCCCCTCAACAGTATCCCTGCCACGCGAATCCAGCCCGCACCGCCCCGGGTCGCTCAGCCGATTCCGGAGGTCGTCACGGCGGAACCCGTGCTCCAGCCCCCTCCGTCGACTCCCCCGCCATCCGAAACCACGGCACCCACGGTCCCTCCGGCGGTGATTCCTGCTCCAACACTCCCAGCTTCCTCCATCCCCTCGCAACCAACGATCGTCCACGTTGAACGCCCGCGGCAGGTCATCCGTGAAGGCGTGGTTGCAGTTGCCCTCACCCCTCAGGCTCCAGGCAATTACCAACTCGACAACTTCCGCAAACGCGAGGGGATGATCGCCTTCCTCTACACGGATGACCCAGAGATCAAGCTGTCGTCATGGCGCTGGCGTCGAGTTCTGATCACCGGTGAGGAATACGTGGATGCCCGCTGGCCGAAGTCCGCGGTCATCAAGGTGACCGCGATCCAGCCTGCCTACTGAGAGCAGGACCGCTTCCAACTCGGCCGCCCCCCGGAATCCGGTGGGCGGCCTTTTTTGTTCCCATGGAAAGGCCGCAGACCAATCCTTCCCGGACGGCAAAGGAATGAAACCTTTACCGGGTTGCCTGTGTGCTCAGCGCCTTCGGTCGTTCCGCAGTCGCGGAAATTGGGATGAGTGATCCGGCCCAGTTTGAACAGTTCCTGATCAATTATCAGGACATGGTGTACTCCACGGCATACCGCCTCCTTGGCCAGGAGGCGGAGGCCCGGGATGTAAGTCAGGAGGTTTTCCTTCGCGCCTGGGAGCACTGGGAGCAGCTCTCACAAAGCCCAACCGTCGGAGGATGGCTCAAGACCGTCACAAGAAACCTCTGCATCAACCACTTACAACGCTATCGAGCGCGGTGGAAATTCTTCACGGACCTCAAGTCGGCGGATGCTCAGGATGATGAACCCGGTTTGGAGGCCACATTCGCCGCCCCGGAAACGTTGGACACCGAACTGCTCACAGCAGACCAGAGAAGCGTTCTCGAAGAAGCCCTCGAACGACTTCCCGAGGATCAGCGTATCGCTTTGGTTCTCTATCACTACGAGGACCTGGATTACACCGAGATTGCCGAGCGTCTCCACGTGAGCCTCGGCAAGGTGAAGACCGACATTCACCGGGCCCGTCTGGCCCTCTTCAAAAGATTGCAACCAAGACGCGAGGAACTGGGTGTTTAGAAAGTCAGCACCATGAATCCACTGGATGAAACATCGGACCCTCTGAACCGCTGGACGGACTCCGCACTGCGCCAGCTACCTGCCCGGAAGGCACCCGACGGCTTTGCCCTCCGGGTCCTTTCCGAAATCCGGAGGCGCGCCAATCTTCCTTGGTACGAGCGACCTTGGACCCAGTGGCCGAGCCTCCAACAATGGCTGTCCGCCCTCATGGTTGCCGCCCTTGTGGTAGGAATCTTCGGAATCGGACTTCCCCTGCTCCAGTCGACCGCCGCCCAGTCCCCCGCCGCTGTCAAGGCATCGGCAGCCATCGACTCGATTGGGGCGATTCAATCAGCTGCATTCAAGATCACCCCCTATTTCAGGCAACTCGCAGGCCAACTTTCCCCCACCCACCTGCTGCTCGCCGTTGGATCCCTCGTCGCCGCCTGGCTTTCCACCCTGGGTCTGGGCGCTGCCTGCTGGCGCGTCGCATCCCAAGACCGATGATCCCATGAAGCCCTTCGATTCCCGATTCCTGCATTCCGTCCTGCTCGCATTCTCCCTCGCGACGACCTGGACCCCACGGCTTCTCGCGCAATCCCCTCCTCCGCCACCGCCCACGCCGGAATCTGCCGCCACCCCAAATGCTCCGGCAGAGACTGCCGATACGGACGACGATGTCGTTACAACACTGGATCGTGTCGGCCGAGACATCGTTGTCACGGGTTCGGATGTTCATATCCGCCCCGGCGAGATCGTCCACGACGTCTCCGTGACCGGGGGAGATATTGTTGTTGAGGGTGAAGTCACAGGCGACCTCGTCGTCATCATGGGAAAGGCAACCCTCCACGGAAAGGTCGCCGGTGACGCATTCAACATCGGGCGCGGGATCCGCGTCGAGAATGGAGGGTTCATCGGTGGCGACGTTCTGGCTATCGGATTTGGGGTCTTCAGGGAACCGGATGGCGTGGTTCAGGGTGAAGTAACGAATCTCGGGCTGGCAGCGCTGCCGGAATCAGTGCGGACGCAAGCGCTGCTGTTTTTTGAGGAGTGCGTCATGCTTGCGCGCCCCCTCTCGCTCCGGGTTCCTTTCGTCTGGCTCCTGTTGGGCGCAATGTTGGCTTTGCAGTCGCTCATCGGCCTCCTTTTTCCCGAGGCAACCCAGGCAACGATGAGGGCGATGCGCGAACGGCCGGGCGGGACAGCGCTTCTCGGCATTCTGGGTCTTCCGTTGATCCTTCTGGCGTCCTTGATCCTGACCCTGACCCTTATCGCGAGCCTTGCCGTTCCGTTCCTGATCGCGGCTCTCTTCATTGGCCTCTTTATCGGCCGGATAGCCATCCTCCGCATCATCGGTTCAAGGATCCTTCGCCTGTTTGATCTTCGGGAACCCCATCCAGCCGCCGAGTTTGCAACGGGTGCCGTCATCGCCGTCGGCCTGTTTCTCATCCCTTTCGTCGGCCTGCTTGTATGGATGCTCTTCCTGCTCTGGGCTCTGGGCGGCATCTTGATGGCCCTTTTCAGGCGGGACAAGGTGCGGACCACGAGCGAAGGCCGTGCAGGAGCCACTTACGGGACGGAAGGAATGCCGAATCCACTCGGCGAACGCTTTCAACCGAAGGAATCCGCCACGCAGTCCAACGACGCCGAACCCGCTGCAACCCCGAACGTGGGCGCGCCGATTACAGTGGCCTCGGCCGCCATTCCAGCGGCCGCGGATGCTTCCGCGGGAGCCGGCAGTCCCAGCCTGGGGTGGACCGAGGATCGCTCAACCCCGTCCCCTATCGATCCTCTTCTGTCACCACGTCCCACCACGGGTCGCCGTCTCGGAGCCCTGCTGATTGATTGGATGCCAATCTTCTTCCTGATTGGCATGCTCCCGGATCGCTTCCTGTTCATCAATATTGAGGGAATGGGTGGATTTCTCCGCATCACACTCGGCGTCGCGTACTTCACCTCCTTCATCGCTTGGCGTGGAACAACGTTGGGCGGGATGGTTCTGGGACTTCGAGTGGTTCGGATCGACGGTCGGCCAATAGATCGAACGGTTGCTCTGGTGCGCGCCGTCGCCGCCATCCTGAGTGGACTTTGCATCGGTATCGGTTGGTTCTGGGCGAGCTGGGACGAACGCCGCCAAACCTGGCATGACCGCCTTGCCGGAACGGTGGTTGTCAGGGACGACCACATTCAGCCGCTCGTGTGATCAATCAATGAAGATGGGGTTCAACACGATTCGCCTCTTTTCAGCGGGCTCCCGGCTCGCTTTGATTCGACGACATGGGAAACGACAGCGCTGCATCGGGGTACAAGATCTGGGGTGTTGACGATGTGGTCTACGGTCCAGTGGATCTGCCACACCTCGTCGAGTGGATCAGCGAAGAGCGCGTTCTCGGCGAAACCTGGCTCTTCAAGCTGGATTCACAGAACTGGATTCGCGCCCAGGATCTCGATGAACTCCGCGGCCTGTTCGATCGATCACCTTCCACGTCCAATGGACCAGCCACCGCGGAACCGCTGATTCCAGGGATCAAGGCGGGAATGCTTCGCCGGGTGAAGATCTTCGCAACGATGACGGATCAGCAGCTTGGACGTTTCGTCCAACTGATGGAGATCGAGAAGATCCCAGCCTTCCGGGAAATTTGCCACCAGGGCGGCCCGGGTGACGCCATGTACTGTGTGCTGGATGGGGAAGTCCGCGCCCGAATTCTCGTTGGTGGACGTGAAACAACTCTCGCAACGTTCCAGGCAGGCGATGTATTCGGGGAAATCTGCCTCTTCGACGATGGACCACGATCCGCGGATGTCCTTGCCAACGTCGACAGCACCCTGCTCCGGATACCAGGCGACCGCTTTGATCGGATGTGCCGCGAGCAGGCAGACCTCGCCACCCCCTTCCTGCTCGCGCTTGGGCGCACGCTGACCGCCCGGATCCGCAATGATAACAAGAGACTTGGCGAACTGATCGCCCTCAATCGCTCCAGCAGGTAATCCTGGAGCCTCCGGAAGCCTCAGTGAGCAACAAGTCGTCTCCCGAGCAGGGAGTATAGTTCGCCCGGGCTGGAGATGGACTCCCGCCGACCAATCGCTTCAACCAAGGTGAATCCATCACCGTGGGCCGGCCCGTTTACGACGCATCCGTCAAGGCGACCCTCTTGGATTTGCCGTAAACCAGCATCAATGGCTGCTTCGCGGTCTCCTTCCACTTCAAATTTCCACCCGTAGATCAGGGCCGACGGGAACCATTCCCTCAAACCAGGCAGCAATTTTGGCGTGGGCCGAAGTTCCACAAGGAGGTTGCCGCTCCGGGTCGAGAACTTGGAGCTGCATACCGCCCTCAGACGATTTCCTTCCTCCCGCTGATAGACCAACCCAACTGTAAAATCACTGACAGCCGCCGCGTGGAAGATGGCAATGGGTTCATCACTCGAATACTCCAGGAAACGCGAAGCCAGATCGAAGGTGCTCCGAAATGAAGCGACCCGAACCTGGGGAGGCGGCAAGTGGGCAGTCGCCGATTCGCTGCGCAGGAGGGTAACCTCATGCCCACGCATCGCGAGATCCCCAGCAAGCCCAGTCCCAAGTTGGCCTGTGGAAAAATTCGTCAATCGCCGGACTTGGTCCAACGATTCCAACGTAGCACCCGCGGTGACGAGGCAGCGCACCTGAAAAACTTATCCCATCCTGAATCTGTTGTCAGTTGTCTTGTCGGGCGTTGTCCACAGCTTGCCGAGACAAACGAAACGGGCCTCTGGAGGATCCTCCAGAGGCCCGGGAAATGGCAATCGAGTGATTACTTCTTGGACGCGGGAGCCTCAACAGACGTGGTCTGCTCGCGCTCCTTGACCGCCATGGCACCCTTGCCGATACGACCACGAAGGTACGTCAGCTTGGCCCGGCGCACGGAACCTTCTCGCTCGACCTCGATGCGATCCACACGCGGGGAATGAGTCGGGAAGATACGCTCGACGCCCTCGCCGTAGCTGATTCGGCGGACCGTGAATGTCTGGTTCAAGCCACGGCCACGGATGCCGATCACAACGCCCGCAAAGGCCTGGATACGCTCCTTGTCACCTTCCACGACCTTGGTGTGGACGCGAACTGAATCACCCACCTCGAACTTCGGCGAATCCTTGCGGAATTGCTCGCCCTCAATCTTGTCAAACAGTGCAGCCTTGTTCATGCCTAGATCCTCTTACTCTGTCGTTAAGCTTGCTTGGGTCGGCGCGAAGGTTTTTCCCATCGCCACCCTTCCCACAAATCCGGTCGCCGTTCAGCCGTTCTTCTCATCGCCTGCAAACGCCTCCATCGGGCGATGTCCGCATGGTTTCCGGAGAGCAGCACCTCAGGCACCGCCCACCCCCGAAACTCCGCGGGACGCGTGTAATGCGGGTATTCCAGAAGACCAGCGCTGAAGGACTCGTCCACAGCACTTTCATCGTCTCCCAATGCACCCGGAATCAGCCGCGTCACTGAATCAATCATTACCATGGCCGGCAAGGCTCCGTTGGTCAGCACAAAGTCACCAATGGACACATCCTCATCGGCCAAGTAGCGCCGGACACGCTCGTCGTAACCCTCGTAGCTTCCGCAAATGAAGATCAAATGCGGCTCCCGAGACCAACGGCGCGCCATTGCCTGATTGAAAACAGCTCCACTCGGAGAGGTCAGAACCACCCGGGTTCCTTCTCCCCGCAACGACTCAACAGCTTCAAAGAGCGGCTCGGGTTTAAGAACCATTCCTGGCCCTCCGCCAAACGGACGATCGTCCACGGTCTTGTGTCGATCCTTCGCCCAGTCGCGCAGGTTATGGATTTTGAGATCCAACAAGCCTGCAACCCTTGCCCGCCGGACAATGCTCTCGTCCAGCGGTCCTGCGAACATCGCAGGAAACAACGTCAATACATCAACCCGCATCCTGTGGGCGGGTAGGAAATCAGTCCTCGACCAAATCGACGGTACAACGGCGACCTGCCTTTGCACCACCCACTTGAACCAAGGATCGAACAGCCTGAATGGTGGTCCCACGTCGACCAATGACCTTTCCAACGTCGGCCGGAGCCACACGCAGTTCGATCACGGACATTCCCCCACGTTCAACGGTGGTCACACTGACGGATTCAGGGTCATCCACCAGGCCTCGCGCTACAAATTCGACAAACTCGTCCATGCAGGGAGTGGTTGAGGGTTACGTGGTTGTCACGAGGGTCGTCTGACTCGACGGAGCCAGAAGCATCAGCGGTCGATCAAGCGGCCGCGGTTGCGGCAGCAGCGCGATCAGCCTTCTTGATGAAGGATGCAACCGTATCGGACGGCAAGGCACCCACGCTGATCCAGTACTTGGCTCGCTCCAGGTTCAGGGAATAATTTGTGCCCTTCTGCCGGGGTTGATAAACGCCAAGTTCCTCGATGAACTTGCCGTCACGCGGGCTCCGGTTGTCGGCAACCACAATCCGATACACGGGGCTGTTCTTGGCTCCAGTGCGCTTCAGGCGAATCTTGACTGACATAATCCAAATAAATCGTGCGGTCCGGATCAGTATCCGATCCAGACCCGTAAAGGAGCGCGGACCTTAGACCCCCGCCGTGAGGTCACGCAAGCCCTGATTTGCTTTCAATTCATCCATCGAAGCCTCCCCAAAATCCGGACGTCCTCAGCCATCGCGTCTTTACCGGATCAGCGTGACGCCCATCCCTGCCAGGACTGCACCAAAACCCACCAGGGCATAGCCGACGCGAGCCAGACGTCCGCTCTCTGCCGTCATCCAACCAATCAGATCCCGCACACGCCAGGGCGAACCCACCCACCACACCGAACACACGATCACGACATAGCACCAAACGGACAACACGATGCTCCACGGGTTGTCACTGGGACGACGCACATCCAGAAAGTAGTCGCACACCAGAAGCGCCACCACTCCGCCGCCCCGGATCGAAAGATAATCCTGAACAAAAAAGCAGCATCCCACACCCAGCAACGTGAACCCCGCCAACAGCAGGTGCTGCCACTCCTTGAAGTCAGTCACATCCGACCGATAGAGATTCGCAACAAACCATCCGGTTCCCAGCAGCATCAGCAGGACGCCGGGGGCCACCTGACGAGGGAAGCGCTTCAACCAGCTTCCCGCCTTGTCCGGAGCCAATCCAAGCCAAAGTCCCGCCAGCGCATGGGTCGACCCCAGCAGCAGAAAGATCTGTGTCAATGTCATCGATTTGCCTCTTCCAACACAACGGACTCCACCTGCACGCCTCGGCCACCACGTTCACCGTTGGCCAAATCCTCCTCCAACCCCAAACCGAGAACGGCGGGATCTCCATAAAGCGTGAATGTTCCCACCCGCTCAATTCGGACGTCGATGGTTTGCCCGACGTGTCGTGGCCCACCCGAAAAGACGACGATCTTGTTGCACCGGGTCCTTCCTTCGTACCGCGCAGGGTTCCGACGACTGACGCCCTCGACCAGGATCGACATGCGACGCCCGACGAGCGCATCGTACTTGCTGGCTCCAACGGTGTTGATGACGTCCAACAAGCGACGATGACGCTCCTCGATCACTTCCTCCGGGAGGGCTCCCTCCATGGACGCGGCTGGCGTGTCCTTTCGTGGCGAATACTTGAAGACAAATGCATTATCGAACTGCACCCGTTGGCACAGACCGATGGTTTCCTCAAACTCAGCCTCGGTCTCACCCGGAAAACCGACGATGATGTCCGTCGTCAACCCCATCTCGGGACGGACAGCACGCAATCCAGCCACGATGCCTTCAAACCGCTCCGCGGTGTATCCGCGGTGCATTGCCTTCAACACCCTGTCTGATCCCGATTGCAGCGGAATGTGGGCGCTTTCCACCAACTTCGGGAGGCGTCCGTAGGCCTCGATCAGGTCTTGTCCATAGCCCTTGGGATGGGGAGAGGTGAATCGGATACGCTCCAATCCATCGATGCCATGAACGGCCTCCAGCAGTTGGACGAACGGACTCCTGCCGTCCACTGAAGCCATTTCACGGCGTCCAAAACTCGTCACGATCTGACCGAGCAAAGTGATCTCCCGCACCCCTTTGTCCACCAGGCCCCGACACTCCTCGACAATCTCCTGAATGGTCCGACTCCGCTCGCGACCGCGGGTGTAGGGGACAATGCAGAAGGTACAGTGCTGATTGCACCCCTGCATGATGCTCACGAACGCCGAAACCTGTCGCCGGGTCGCGCCTTCATTCAAAGCAAGGTGCTCGGACAACCGGGACTGACTCCCCTCTTCCGAGTCCACGTCCACGAGGGATTCGGCGCGTCCTGCCACCAGAGCGTCCACATGGTCCGCCACCCGGTGGAACTTCTGGGTTCCGACGACCAATTGGACTCCACTGCCATCCTGGACCAGATCACTGCCCCGGCTCTGGGCCATGCAACCGAGGTACCCGAAGACCTGCTTTTCACGATGCTTGCGGGAATGCCCAACCATCGCCTGCATCTTTCCAATGGCTTTCTGCTCAGCAAGATCCCGAACGCTACACGTGTTCAGCAAGACCACATCCGCGGACTTCTCATCGAGAACGAGAGTATAGCCCCGCCCAACCAACTGCGCGGCGACAGCCTCGCTGTCGCGTTCGTTCATCTGGCATCCGTACGTCTTGATGTAAACTGTCGGCATTCGCTGAAAGATCCGAAAACCTAGGGAAGCCAACAGCGAATGGAAAGCCGGAACCCGATTCCTGACCAGCATGGAGCGTACCTCCACACTGCCGCCGCCGGGAACGGGGTGGCGATCGCTTCCGCCCCCGTCAACCGAGAACAAATGACAGAGGACGAACAGGAATTCGCGATTCTCTCCCCCGGACCGAGAGCCCCATACCCTGAGTTTCCGAGGTGCGGATAGGCATCGACCAGATCAGGACATGAATGCGCGAAAGAAAGTTTACTTCACAAACAAAACAGCGAAAGATACTTAGAACAAAATCAAGAAGACACCCAAGCCTTCACCATAAACTTTCAGCAACTTCTGCGTTCGCATTGCCAGAGTACATGATGGCGTTACTGAGTGACGAACCTCCAACTTCCCCAGTTGGACTTGCACAGGTCAGTCACGAGGAAAGCGCCGATCGTGTGCCTCGACGTCCGGTCTTCGTTGAGGTGTGTTGGTTCACCGCCCGGCCTTACGGCCGGGCGGCGTTTTTTTTGCCCATCCAACATTCGTCTTGGCGACAGACACATCGGTCGCGCTCGTGGACTGTGCCTTGACCGAAGGTCGGCTCCGGGATCAATCCGGGATCAATCGCGGGCTACCATGCCAAGCACGCGCAACGAACCACCACCCGTGGAGGCCTGCCACCCAATGCGGTCTACCGCAACTTTAGGCCGGGTATTCACCCATGAATAACGGTAGAGACGAATCAAACACTGACTCCCCTCGGAGACCTCGCTCAAGCCTTCCCATACAACCTTCGCGTTCCCCACCAGCGCATCGCCAACGCTTCCGTGCCAGGGGCCAACTTCCACCCCTAGGCGCATGGGGACATCAGCTTCTTCCCCATCCGCCCACCGAACACGCATTCGCCCGCATTCCAACCCACGGGCACTGCCCCGTGGCGGGATTGCCGCCAGCAACGTCGATATCCCCGAGATGGGGCGACCGATCCCAACCGGAATCGATTGCCGCGGCCAAGCACCCTCCCTTTCTGCGTCTGGACCGTCGGAAATCCTGAGAAAACCTCGGATGTCGAATTCCTCGCCTCCGATCTGGTTTGGACCGGACCCCAGCCCAAAAGGCCGGTCCCGTGGACTTGTGTAGACACCTTCCACGGAATCCAGAGGCTCGTTCAGGGCGTTTCCAAAATCGATGCACTCCTTCCTAACCCCGGTCGACCGCCTGGGGATACGCACCTCGGTGGCGACAACCGGCCAACTTTCGCCGGCGGTACCCGCTCCGGACGAAGGCGGGATGACACCGTCGGGAGAAATGCGCTCGGTCCAGTTCAATCCCAACGGATTCATCGCCATGCGCAGTTCAGGCAAACCCCAGATCGCCACATGATCGTCATCCGTCCCAGCGGCCACGTGGCGCCCATGGGGACCAATTGCCAGACACGAGACGGGGAGCTGTGCTTCCAGACGGACCACCGTTTTCCATGTTTCGGTTGAGACGATGCTGACCCCGGACCGGGGTCCAGCCACGGCAAAGACCCTGCCGTATTTGGACCATCGTCCCATTCCGGGAGTGGTGCTCCCGCCCCCGGTCGGTTCGATGGTCGTCACCCGCCAATCCTCCGTGGTGTAGACTTGGTGCATTTCCCCGCCGGCAACCAGCAGGTGACGCCCATCCGGACTGAAGAAAGGACTTCCGTAACCGGGCTCCAGCAACCGAAGCACCTTGCCGCCCGCAGCGGGGAACACGGACATCTGGGTCCCGCCCGCCTTCAAGGCAATCCATCGGCCTTCGGGATCAATCATCGCATCACCGGCAGGCCCCACTTCGCGAGGAACAGGGATCCATCGGCCATCCACGAGGTCAAACCCCAGCAGGGTGCCTCCAGCAGTAGGGATCAGCAGGGTCTTTCCATCCCCGTCCCCGAGGGCGCGCCCCATCCACTGGGGCTGGGGCGGGCGAACCTCCGCCTCTGGCACCAGGCGCACGCGCTTGGATTCCTCGCGAAACTCAAACCACCGGATGCCCGTGCGATGCACCACCGCCAATCGATGTCCCTCCGGCTGGAAGTGAGCCGACACAGCGCCCGGTATTTCAACCGAGTAGACCAACTGGCCACCGAACGGCTCGAGGACGGCAACCCCCCGTTGGCCAACCCCAACCAACCAACGGCCATCGGGGCTGAACTCGAGGTGTCGAACACTGCCTCCGAACCGAAGCGGCACCATCTGGACGGCCACAGGAGCCATCATCGGTGCGATGCCAAACGAGGGCCCATCCACATAGACCAGGCGCGAGCCATCCTGACTGAACTGCAATGGAGCCCACAACTCGGCGACACCCAGCAACTGGCCTGTCCGGACGTGCCAGAGACGCGTCTGCCCATCGTCGGAAACAGACCATGCCAGACTGCCATCGGGCGAAACCACAAGGCGGCGAACCGGCCCGCGATGCCCCGCGAGATCCCGCAGGCGCCCACTGCGCATGTTCCAAAGGCGAAGACCTCCGGTATTGTCTCCGACGAGGATGTAGCCGTCCTTCCACGTCACCGCCCGCACTTCCCCACGATGAAACGGCAGCCATTGCAGCGAATTTCCCGTCTCAGGGGCGAGCACCTCGAGATGATCACGCCATTGGACCAGCACGTCCGGCAACGGAGTGGCATCGGACACCGCGATCGCCTCCAATGCATCGGCAGGAAGTGGCATCCGTCGCCGGACACGCTTCGAGGCGATGTCCCGGAATTCGATGTAACGGTCGGGAGTCCGATAGATTGCCAACTGTCCATCGCCGGAAAAACCCAACCAGCGGCCCGACTGATCGACGGCAAGAGCCCCGGTCGACACCTCCACCACCCGGAATTTATCCCCGAAAGCCACCACGACCCATCGGGCCCCTGGACTGAATTCCAGCTGGCTCGGTACGAGGGCACCGGCACCGGGCAATTTCCACAATTGTGAACCTGTCGCGCGCTTCCAGACGCGTACCTCGCCATCCGCGCGCGCATCGGCAACCAGGTCCAGACTCGCGGAAAGGGCCACGGGCAACCCAGCGCCTGCGTGGCGATGCCGATCCTCCTCCGGTCCGACATCCCATCGGCCCAGCATGGCGGCGGCCTCGTTCCGGAGTTCCACTGGATCTTCCGCCTGTGCGGCACCGGACAGAAGTTCAAGTGCCCTCGAACGATTCTGGATGTGCCCGGACAAACGCAACCCGCGCGCCTCGCCGAGGCGCGCCTTGACCAGATCCCCACGTGCGCGATCGCGTTCGCTGACAACCGCACGACGGGAGGCCATCAGCGAAAAGGCTACCCACACCGACCCCACCACCAGCACCAACCCGAGGACCGCAATGGCTGCGGTCAAGCCGACGATTGCCTGCTGTTGGCGCAACCAGCGCCAAAATTGCTCCTGACGGGTAGCCGGCAGGGATTCGATGGGTTCCCCCGCCAACCACCGCTTCAACTCCTGCGTCAACGCCCCCGCAGTCTGGAAGCGCCGGTGGGGATCCTTCTCCAGACATCGCATGCAGATGATGTCCAGTTCATGCGGGACACCGCGCAACTCGACGCTGGGTGGCGGCGGTGGGGCATCGGCCACCATCCGAAGGAGCGCCTGCTGGCTCAAGGCGGCGAACGGCGACTTCTGGGCCAGCATCTCGTAAAGGATGATCCCCAGTCCGTAGATGTCGCTGGCAACCGTCGCGAGCTGCGAGCCCTGCCCTGCCACCTCGGGAGCCACGTAACGTGGGGTACCGATGACCTGACCGGGTTCTTCCTCCGGCATCGTGTCATCCGCCAGCTTGGCGAGTCCGAAATCGCTGACGTACGGACGCCCGGTGTCGTCGAACAATACATTCCCCGGCTTGAGGTCCCGGTGCAGCACGCCGCGTTCGTGGGCGTACTGGACGGCGTCCGCGAGGGTGGCGACCAACTCGGCGATCTCACGCCAACTCCGACGATACCGCGTCCGGCGCTCGGCCAGGCTGCCTCCCGCAGCCAACTTCATGGTGAAGAAGGGCACGCCGTCGTGCTCGCCGACCTGATAGACCGGAAGAATGTGGGGATGCTCCAGGCGGGCGATCGCCCGTGCCTCGAGGAGGAAGCGTTCCTGGAAGGCCTCCGCCTCCAACTGATGCGGAAGCAACATCTTCAGCGCCACCTCCCGTCGCGGTTCGAGTTGGGTAGCCTGATAGACGATCCCCATCCCGCCCCGGGCCAACTCCCGGGTCACCTCATACCCGGGCAACTCCAGAAGGACGCTCCGCGTCGTCATCGGCGGCGTGGTGGCCCGGTTCTCCTCCGTGACCAGCGTCGCCTCTGGAATCGGGCCCGGATCAAACAACAGTCCGGCAAGGCACCTCGGACAGATGCCGTCCAAGGCTCCGGACTCCAGCGGAGCCTGACATTCCGGGCACCGACGATCGCTCATGGGTTGTCGGCTGCTGCTGGCGGCGGCTCACCCGACGCATTGCCCACCCCGTTTGGCGGCAGGTCGCTGCCCCGGTCCATGAGTACCCGCTGCAACCAAGCCAGTTCAGCGTCAATTTCGTGCGGGGCGGAGACCGTCTGTGCCACTTCGGAACGGACGTTGACGCGAAAGGCGTTCCTCAGCCGGAAGATCTCGGTCTTGAGGGCCGCCAGGGAAATCCCCAGCGTCGCAGCGGTCACTTCATAGGTTGGAGGTTCCTTTCCCACCGGAAGGAACGCCTTCAGGTGCGTGAACAGATGCGCCTTCCCGTTGGCCGCATACTCCTTCCGGGTCCGCTCGAACGCCCGCCCCATCAATTCCAGAGCCCAATTCCGGTCAAACGACCGCACCACATCCTCGGTCACCGTCGCGTCCGCGAGCGTCTCCGCCATTCCGTCCTCGCTTGCGCTCAGGTGTTGCACGTCGCCGCCCCGCTTCTGAGCCCGGCGCCGGACTTCCACCTCGCGGAGGAAACGGCTGAGCGACCCCAGCAGGAAGGAGCGGAAACGCCCCCGATGCGGATCCGCCCGGCGCCACGCCGAGTGGTCGGTCAGCTGCATCAGGAACTCCTGCGTGAGATCCTGGGCCTCCGCCTCCACGTATCCCCGCTGCCGAAGGGCGTAGAAGACCGGTACCCAGTAGCGCTTGCACATCTCTTCAAGCGCCGCCGCCTGCCGATCCCCGCCGCTCTTGGTCGCGTGTCCCAGGATGCTCCAATGCGTCGACGGAAAGTTCACGCACCACTCCTACCACACGCCCCGGGCAAGTTTGGAGTTGGAAGTTTGGAATCCGATCGGGCGGGGTGCATGCCGCACCCCGCACCCCGCCCCCAGGTTGGGAATGGGTGCTG
The DNA here is from genome assembly GCA_027489875.1 of Verrucomicrobiales bacterium. GTDB lineage: Bacteria > Verrucomicrobiota > Verrucomicrobiia > Limisphaerales > UBA9464 > UBA6176. The sequence continues at coordinate 8,769 of JAIXZE010000368.1, read as the reverse complement.
GGCGGCGATGTCCTCATCGCCCTGAGAAAAGCTTTGGAACGGCGACGAGGACGTCGCCACCCCGTTCCGAAAACGGGGCAGTGCAACCTTCAGCGGGACCGGGCAGGAGTGCCAGGTCCGGGTGCCCACCCCAAGGTTCTACCAGCGGAGCGCCTGCAACCGACGCGAGACCTCCTCGGCATTTGCACGGCTGTTGAAGGCGCTTACCCGGAACCATCCCTCCCCGTTCCGGCCAAACCCGGAACCGGGCGTGATCACGACGTTCGCCTCGCCCAGGATCTTGTCGAAGGCCTGCCAACTCGTGTAGCCGGCCGGTGCCCCCACCCAGATGTAGGGCGCGTTCACGCCGCCCAGGACCGTCAGCCCGGCCGCCTTGGCACCCGCGACCAGGATCCGGGCGTTACCCATGTAATGTTCGATCAACGCCCGGACCTGCGCCTTGCCTTCCGCGGAGTACAACGCCTCAGCCGCCCGTTGGACCATGTACGAAACCCCGTTGAACTTCGTCGTCATCCGACGCGACCACAGCGGATGCAACGGCAGGCTCTCGCCCGCAACCGTCTTCGCCTTCAACGTCTTCGGAACCACCGTGAACGCGCAGCGCACCCCGGTGAACCCGCCGTTCTTCGAGAAACTCCGGAACTCGATCGCGCATTCCCGGGCTCCGGGAATCTCATAGATCGAATGCGGAATCCCCGGCTGCGTGATGTATGCCTCGTAGGCCGCGTCAAAGAGCAGGATCGCCCCATGTTTCCGCGCATACGTCACCCACGCTTCGAGCTGCTCCCGGGTTGCCGCCGCACCCGTCGGATTGTTCGGCGAGCACAAGTAAACCACATCGACCGCCTCCTGGGGCGGCTCGGGAATGAACCCATTCGCCTGCGTACACGGCAGGTAATGGATCCCGGCATAGGCACCGTTGGCGTCTGCTTCGCCCGTGTGCCCCACCATCACGTTGGTGTCCACGTAAACGGGGTACACCGGATCCGTGATCGCCAGCCGATTCCGGTCGCCCAGGATGTCCAGGATCGCACCGCAGTCGCACTTGGACCCGTCGCTGACAAAGATCTCGTCGTCTGCCACCTCCAGGCCGTGGGCCCGGTAATCGTTCTGCGCAATGGCACCCCGCAACCACTCGTAGCCCTGCTCCGGACCGTAGCCCTTGAAGGTATCCCGCACTGCCATCTCATCCACGGCCCGGTGCATCGCCGCCACAACCGCTGCCGGCAACGGCTCGGTCACGTCCCCGATGCCACAGCGGATCAACCGTTTCGCCGCCTCCGGATTCCCCTCACAGAACGCCTTCACACGGCGCCCGATCTCCGGAAAAAGGTATCCCGCCTTCAGCTTCAGGTAATTCTCGTTCAAATAGGCCATGGCAAATCACGTTGGCAGTCCCAGTCGGCGTCCATCGTCGACCGGTTCCCCGAACGGCGGCGGACGTTAGGGAAACCAAGCCTGCTCACGCAACAACGCGATCACCCCTTTCCACACCGAAACAGCGCGGACACCCCCTGCCACTTCTTGCCAGCCATCGACTGCAACCCTGACCCTGCCCCATTGCCATGCGCTCCCTGCCCATCGCCCATCGCGAACTGATCGTGGCTGGCCGACAGAGCTGGACCTATCACACCCGGGTCCTCGCGGCGGTCCTGTTGACGGCCCTCAGCGCGGTCCTTCTGGGGTTCTCCGGTGGCGGCAGCATCCCGCAGGGAACCTTCAAGATCGTCTCCTCCACCGTGTTCGCCGCGTGCCTCCTGGGCGGCATGTTCCTCAGTGCCGACTCGATCGTGGCGGAACGCCGGAATGGCACCCTTGGCCTCCTGTTCCTCACACCGCTCGGCGGGTTCGATGTCAGCACCGGCAAGCTGGTCGCGTGTGGCATCCGGGGCCTGTGCGCCCTGCTCGGCATTCTCCCCATCCTCGCCGTGCCCCTGATGATGGGCGGCATCAGCGGCACCGCCTTCTGGACCACGAGCCTGGGCTTGCTGGCCACCTTCGCCTGTTCCAGCGCCATCGGTCTCTGGGCCTCGGCACGTTCCGACTCCGCCCCAGCGGCCTATTCCCTCGCGCTGCTCCTGCTGCTGGCCTTCTGCGCCCTGCCGCCCTTTCTCGGCTGGATGATGCGGGAATCCGCGCTGTTTCCCCCCGACTTCGTGCTCCATGTCGAATTGCTCAGCCCCATCGGAAGCCTCGCGTACGGATGGATGGCAGACTCGGTGGCCACCACCGGACGGAACCGCGCCCTGTTCTCGGCCGCCATCTCCCTGAGTTTGGCCACGCTGCTCACCCTTCTCGCCGCCCGGCAACTCCAACGCAACGGTCGCAGGGACCGGCCCCGCCAATCGGAAGCAAAGCCGAACTCGAATGCAGGAGCCACCCATGCCCGGGCGCACCAGCCCAGTGCGAAGAATGTCCTGACCAACCCCTTCGCCCGCCAGTACGCGCAACGCATCTCGCGCACGCGGGCGCTTGAATGGATCCAAACCCTCGGCCTCCTGGCCTTCGCGGGATTCCAATTGGCGGCGTTCACCCTGCCCGACCGAACGGCCATTCCGATGTTCATCACCGCGATGCTCGTGGCGTATGGCCTCCACGTCGTCTTCAAGATCCGCACCGCCCTCGCCGCGGGCGCACCCTGGTTTGAGGAAATCCAGCAGGGCGGCCTCGAACTCCTCCTCAGTACTCCCCTGAACCTCTACTCCCTGCGCGAAGGCCACGGGCAAGCCGTCCGAAACCATGTCTCCCGGCAGCGATGGACCCTGACCATCGTCAACCTCGTCCTGTGCCTCAACCTCATCGACCAGAACCTCGACATCAACGACGCCACCATCCGAACCATATTCCTCTCCCTTTTCCTCGGAGGGATCCTTTCGCTGTGGGTGGACCTTCCCACCCTGATCCACGGAGCCTTCCTGCATTCGTTGCGCCAACGGAAGCTCGGATCCGTCCTGACCCGGACGCTCCTCCCCGTGATCCTCCCACCGTGGTGCAGCGCCCTGGCGCTGTTCATCTGCGGGACCAACGGCATCAACGATGGCGAGATGTCGGTCCTGTTCGTGACCTTCACTCTCGTCCAACTCGTGGTCTCCTTCGTGGCCGCAACCAAGGCCGGCATCACCCTCAACCTGTATCTCCGCACCCTCGCCACCCAACGCATCGAATCCGCGCCGACGACCGTGCGATGAGAACGGATCCCCACCACGAACCCAGATCTCCGTCCTTGCCATGAACATCTTCTATCTCTTCGGCGGCCTGCTCCTCCTGATCTGCTTCGCCGGTGTCCTCGGCAGCGTCGGAGTCCTCCTGTTCGGCTGCCTGACGAAGAAACTCGTTCGCAAGTTCGCCCTGACCCTGGGCGGACTTGGGCTTTGTGTCTCGCTACTCGCCCTTGGTCTGGTGGCGGGGTGCAACCAACTGCTCTGGGGTCCCACAACGGACGCGACTTCCGTTTATGAACACGCCTTCAACGCCGCTCCCCCTGCGTCGATAACAAATCTTCAGGGCATCGCCTTTTACGGGCCTGATTCCGCTTCACGCGTCCTGCAATTTACGACGGATGAAGCGACCTTCAGGTTGCTCCTGCCGAAACACCTCTCCAGGAAGGACACCGAGATCCCGACACCTAACGTCACTCCGGAGTGGTGGACTCCCTCGAACCCAGCCGAAGCGGAAGCCTACCACCACTCCAGTGATTTCACCCAGCGTGCGGCCAATGCCGTTGCCGCATTCGAGTCGACCACCATGACATGGAATCCAAAAACAGGCCTCATCCAGTATGTCTGGAAAGCGGTCGATTAAGGCTTCGGAAAGCACTTCACCAACCTCAATTCACGACCGTTCCCATGCGAATCCCCTCCTTCCTTCTAAGCACCCTGCTCTGTCTGGCCTCGCTGGCGGGAGAACCACTCCCCACCGCCCGCTCGAGATCCGTAGGCATGGATCCGGAGCGCCTTGAACGGGTGTTCGATCTGGTGGGAACGACGGTGAAAGACGGAAAGCATGCCGGTGCATCGGTCCTCGTCGCGCGACGCGGACGGATCGTAGGTTGGCGCCAGTTTGGAGTGCGTGATCTCGACTCCGGAAAGCCCGTGGAAAGGGACACCATCGTCCGGATCTATTCGATGACCAAGGTGGTGACCGCGGTGGCGGTCCTGCAGCTGTTCGAGCAGAACCGTTTCAACCTGGATTCCCCGATTGCTGAATGGTTGCCGGAACTTCGTGAACCCAAGGTGCTGACGGGTGGAACAGCAGACCAACCGACCCTCGCCCCGGCCGCAACCCCCATCACCGTCCGGATGCTCCTCAACCACACGGCGGGATTCACCTATGACTTCTTTGCGGGTTCGCCGGTCCATGAACTCTACAAGCGGGCGAACCTGTGGGAATCGGCCACACTCGACGAGTTCATGACCAAGGTCGGCCGGTTGCCCCTGATGGCACAGCCGGGCACAGCCTACAATTACAGCATTTCCGACGACATCCTCGGCGTGCTGGTGCAACGCGTTTCCGGGATCAGGTTCGAGGACTACGTCGCGAAGCACATCACCCTCCCCCTGCACATGACCGACACCGCCTTCGATGTCCCGCCGTCGAAGATGCATCGCGTATCGCGCCTGCATGAAATACGCGATGGACGGCTCCGCACGACACCCGAAATCCTGGGAGCCCATGCAGAAGCGGGGCGTGGCATTCCCTGTGGTGGGGCAGGGCTCTTCTCGACGATCGGCGACTACGCCCGCTTTGCGCAATGCCTCCTCAACGGCGGCGAACTGGACGGCACGCGCATCCTCGGTCGGAAGACGGTCGAACTCGCCCGCATGAATTCCCTCCCGCCAGGAATAAACGCCTTTTCAGCCTCGGATGGATGGGGACTTTTCAGCGCCATCCGTCTCGATCCGGCGCGCGCTGGGGAACCCGCCAGCGAAGGCACCTTTTTCTGGAGCGGGGCCGCCACAACACACTTCTTCGTGGATCCCAAGGAGGAGATCGTGGCGCTCGTCTTCTGCCAGCATCTTCCTTTCGACCAGCATTCCCTGTTCACGCGATTCCGGACGGCCGTCATGCAGGCCGTGGAATGAGGCGCCCGCTTAGCCTCCGGACGAAATCCGGGCGATCCAGAGCCGGTCACCCTCGGCCAACGAACGCGTCGGGAACTCCGATGGCGCGACCGCCTCGCCATTGTGTTCAACGACGACCGAGCGCGGCGGCAGCCCGCACTTCACCAGGAACGCCTCAAGGCTGCACGGCAGCTCGGCCTCCATTGATTCCCCGTTCGCAATCACCCGGCTCATTTCCCGCAACGTCGCCGCCTTCGCCGTATCGCTCAAGCCCGGAGGCGGATCACCGCAGGACCCGCAGTTCCCAGCTCACCAGCGACCCCTCGACAAACTCGCGGCTGACGCCCGGTGCCTCGCCTGGCGGTCGGCGGATCCGGTAGCCGCTCTCGATCAACTCCAGGATCAGCGGTTGTCCGCTGAAAGGATCCCGAGGAATCTGCTGAAGGAAACCCGCGCCCGGCACCGCCAGATCTTCCATCCGCGCTGGAATCCTGCCGGCTTCCCGGATCCGGTAACGCTCGGCCGCACAGAGTGCCGAACCCATCCGGGCTGCAAGGACGCCGATCGCGGATACCATCTCCGCGCGGCTCATGATCACCCCGATTCCCAAAGCCTTCTCGTCGCTGTTCGGAATCTGGCGGAGGCGTCGATTCCAGAGCGCATCCCGATCCTGGATACACTCCGGATACGGCAATCGGGCCGACTGGAAAAGCGCCACCTGATGCTCCAGCAAGCGCCGGGCAATGGCCGGTGTCCGCAGCAGGGGACCAAAATGTTTCCATCCCTTTCCCAGGACGTTCCACTCCGCGGTGGGCGGTTTCCAGAACCCATTCGAAACGGCCTCGACCACATCCAGCGTGCCGAGGAGTTCGGGAAGGTCGGCCATCTCCAGCGCCGGAACATCCTCTGTACGCGCCAGTCGATCCTGGATGACTGCCCATGGCACCGACTCGACGGAAACACCCGCCAGCTTTGGAAGGACTCCCAGCACCGCCGATTCCAGCGCCCGGTTCCTCAGGATGAGTGCAACCATGCCGGGCTCGGCTTCGAAGGCTTCGGCAATCGCGAGCAGATCCAACGCGCACTCGGCGGCCTCGCTCCTCTCGCCGCGTCCGACGGCTTCATCCGCCATCCACGAGACCTCGCGAGTCAGGAGCATGGAATCCCGCATCATCGGAATCTGGTTCGACTCCGCGATGCTCCAGAGTCCTGCCGGCAGGCGCGTCAGCCCTCGCAAGCCCTCGCGGATCTCCCGACGACGCGAGGCAGGCACGGACATCGCTGGCGGATCCTTGCCCAACTGTCCTTCCAATCCGGGGCTGGCACCGATTCCCGCCCGGGCCAGCAGGAGAAGACGGTCCAGGCGCGAGGGATTGCCTTGGCCCGCAAGGCGGCGGCCTTCCAACTCCTCCATGGATCCCGGCAATCCACGATCCCGCAACTCCCGGCGTTGGGCAGCCACACCGCTGGTGCCCCGGGCGGCCCAAACCAAATAACCAACCACCAGCAGGGCAACGAAAAGGAGCAAACCCGAACACTTTCCGAAGACCCCGATGCGCTTTGATGACCGCGGTGACGGGTGGGACATGCGACCCAGACAAAGGTGGTTCAACGCAACGCGGCCCGCATCTCGTCCAGCATTGTCGGGACGCGCACATACGGATCCTCCGGCATCTCATACTCCAGGACGAACCATCCCTGATAGCCCGCATCCCGCAGCATCTTCACGACCCGCGGCAGGTCCGTCGGCACGGACTGGCGGGATCCCCGCGGGCGCATCAGTCCCTTGTACTGGACGTTCACCGCGTACGGAGCGCAACGGGCAAGGTCCGCGTACGGGTCGGTCGTGTTGAAGTTTCCGATGTCGAGGTTGATGCCTACCCATGGGCTCCGGACGGTCCGCACAATCTCGAGGAGATCGTCCGCTTCGGCCACGATGCCGCCATGGTTTTCGACCCCGAGGAAGATCCCGTGACGGCCAGCGAGGTCGCCCATTTCTTCCAGGGCTTCGATTGTCCGCCGCTTGGCGTCGGCCTTGGGCGAACCCTTGGCTTCACCCGCGAACACCCGGATGTGGGGCGCGCCGATCACCGCCGCGCGGGCGATCCACGTCCGCGTCAGTTCCAGTTCCTTCTCCCGATCCTTCCCCGCCGGCAGCGTGAAGGTGTTGCCTATCGCGGTTCCGCTGACGCTGACCCCGCGCAGGAAGGCGTGCCGCTGAACCTGCCGCAGATAGGCATCGGTCGCCGGATCCTCGAAGTAATAACTCGTCAACTCCGCCCCGTCGCATCCGTGCTCCGCGCAGTAATCAAGGAAGCGGAACATGTCCATCTTCGCCGGTGCCCCATCCTTCCCCTTCACGAACTGGTCGCGGAACGAGTAGGCGGCGAGCGACAGACGCAGCCGAGGCGGCCCTTTCCGCGTGAACGGTTCAACACACAGTCCGGTCATCGGCACGACCGCAACCGAGCCCAGAAAGGCGCGCCGTGAAAACTTGCGGGGAATCATCGCCACCAACCCTACCCAGCCCGTCTCCGGAGTCGATCCCGGATCCGCTCCAGCGCTCATCGCGACACAGTCCCCGCACGGAACGGGGTGGCGACGTCCTCGTCGCCGTTCCAAAACCATTCCCAAGGCGATGAGGACATCGCCACCCCGGATCCTTTCCAAAAGGGGGCAGTGCCAAGATGCGCCCCGCCGCTGGTAGCATCTGGATACTGCCCCGCATGGAACGGGGTGGAGACGTCCTCGTCGCCAATCCAAATCCTCACTGGCGCACGGCCTCGATCAGGTAGAAACGCGGCAGGTCCGTCACGGACTCATCCGTGAACTTCCCAAGATTGCCTTCCGGCGTGATCTGCTGGATCTCCGTCCATGTCGGCGAATCAACGACATCCTTGCGGAGCACCCGATACCGGGCTCCGGGAACCGCCGTCCATTGGATCGAAGGAACCATTCGAACCTGGACCGCGAATCCGCTCAGGGGATCCAACGGGTTGGACTGGTTGGCGAACTCCTGCGCGTTGTTCGCCCCGTCGTTGTCGGGGTCTGCATCCGCGGCCACGCGAGGATCAGTGAGGTAGCCGGGACCAAAGAACTGCTCGCGCCAGGAGGCCGCGATTCCATCGTTCAACGCGTACACCCGTTGGAAGAGACCCGTGATGGTCTCGGAAACCGGTTGGCCGGCAGAGAACAGGCGCGCCTTGATCTCCGTTGCGGTCGTGATCCGGATGGGTGCTGTGTAAAGAGGCGAAGCCGCCCCGGGTTGGCTGCCGTTCGTGGTAAAGCGGATTTCCGCATCGGCGATCCCCTTCAACAGCACGACCTCCGTCAGGTTGGTGAACAGACGCTGGGAGCTGGCGAAGAAGAGAGTGGAAGCTTCCTCAAACAGCAGTTGCAGGCCGTTGATCGCCGGGGTCGGCCCCGATCCTCGACTCGCCGTGAGGACAATGGAACGACTGGAGCCGACGAAGAAGTTCGAGTACGCGACGTACTGGGCACCTTCCGCCCAAGTCAGGCTTCGCCATCGGGAATCCGTGGCCGTGGCTCGATCGCCAAGGCTGAGTCCGGCGGACTGCAGGTTGAACACGGTGTTGTGCGAATCCGCAGGCCCACCGTGGCCGTAGGCCAGCAAGGTATACCGCCCGGTCGGCAGGTCGCTGAGGGTCACCCGCACAGCCCCCACCGGCGGATTGGGCTGGAGGAAGAT
>JAIXZE010000268.1 GCA_027489875.1 Verrucomicrobiales bacterium | reverse complement strand
GAAAACCTTTCATTCTTGGACCTTGAATCCCGCCTGCCCGGCTGTTTCATGCGTCCCACATGACGACAGAAACGCTCCACTTCGAGAGCGCACGGGCCGCACAGCAGGTCTTCGGTGGCGATGAACGCAATCTCCGCTCCCTCGAGCAGGAACTCGGCGTCAAGGCCACCGTCCGCGATGGCATGATCCGACTCGACGGCGAAGCGGACGCCGTCGCCAGCGCCAAGAACCTGTTCAACGTCCTCGGGGAACACATCAAGGCCGGCAACACGCCTCGCGCCCGCGACTTCGCCCACGCCCTGCACGTCGCCAAGAACGACGGCAACGAAGCCCTCCAGAACCTCTTCGACCAGAAGCTGGCCACCTCCACCAAGAAGGCCCCCGTCTATCCCAAGACCGTCGGACAACGGAAATACGTCGAGGCCATCCGCGACCACGACGCGACCTTCGGCATCGGTCCCGCCGGCACCGGAAAGACGTACCTCGCCATGGCGCTTGCCGTGAACGCCCTGAAGGAGGGCAAGGTCAACCGCATCATCCTCACCCGTCCCGCCGTCGAGGCCGGCGAGGCCCTGGGCTTCCTGCCCGGCGACCTTTACCAGAAGCTCGATCCCTACCTCCGCCCGCTCCACGACGCGCTCCACGACATGATGGTCGCCGACGAAATCGAACGGAACATGGAGAAGGGCATCATCGAGATCGCCCCGCTCGCCTACATGCGCGGCCGCACCCTCAACCAGTCCTTCATCATCCTCGACGAAGCCCAGAACACGACCGCCGAGCAGATGCTCATGTTCCTGACCCGCCTGGGTTTCGGATCCAAGGCCGTGATCACCGGCGACCCCAGCCAGATCGATCTTCCGCGCACGAAGCGCTCCGGACTCATCGAGGCCGGCCAGGCCCTGCAGGGCGTCGAGGGCATCGCCATCGTCCAGTTCGACAAGCGCGATGTCGTCCGCCATCCCCTCGTCCAACGCATCGTCCACGCCTACGAGCGTCACCGCGGCACGCAACCGCCCGGCTGAACGCCTCCCCGGTGTTCCCCACCTCCGTCCTCATGCCCACACCCACCCTCATCGCGGTGATGAACCGCCAGCGCGATCACCGCGTCTTCACCGCGAAGCTCCGCCTCTGGACCGAGGCCACCCTCGATTCCATGGGCTGCACCGCCGAGGTCGGCATCCACCTCGTCGGAGCCACCGAGATGGCCGAGGTGAACTGGAAGTTCCTGCAGCACCAGGGTTCCACCGATGTCATCACCTTCGACCACGGCTCCAACCCCGAGCACCTCCACGGTGAACTCTACATCTCGGTCGCCGACGCCATCCTCCAGGCCGACCAATTCAACACCACCTGGCAGGAGGAACTCGGCCGATACATCATCCACGGCCTGCTCCACCTCCACGGCGAGGACGACCTCGATCCGGTCGCCCGCAAGCGCATGAAAAAGCGCGAGAACCAACTCCTGCGCCAGGTCGCCTCCGAGATCGATCCCGTCGATCTCGCCCCGTCGGAGGACGAATCCTCCGGCGACGACGCTCCCGACCATGGATGAACGCGCCCACGGCATCATCCTGCGCGTCCGTCCGTTGACGGAATCCAGCCTCATTGTCCATTGGCTCACCCCCGAGGCCGGCCGGCTTGCCACGGTCGCCAAGGGCGCACGCCGCCCGAAGTCGACTTTCCTGGGGAAGCTCGATCTCCTGCTTTCCGCGGAGTTCAGCTTCCAGCGAAGTCGAAAGTCGGATCTTCACGTCCTGCGCGAAGTCGTCGTCACCGACCGCCGCACGCCTCTCGTCACCCAACTCCAGGCGCTCCGCATTGCGGCCTACGCCGTGGGCTGCGTCGAACTGGCCACCGAAACCGACACGCCCATTCCGGAGGTCCACGAATTGTTTGCCGACCTCCTGAACTACCTCGGAACACATCCCCCCACCGCCCGGGCTGTCCTCGCGTTCGAACTCAAGCTCCTCGCCTGCCTCGGGCTCGAACCCGATCCCGCCGAAACCCGCCTTCCCTCCTCCGCCGCCCATCTGGCGCAGGAACTCCTCGACACCGACTGGATGGACCTCCCCGACCTCGTGGCCGCACCCGCCGACGCCCGCGCCGTGCGCCAGTTCCTCCACGGATTCCTGATCTTCCACCTCGGAAAGCTCCCCAAGGGTCGGGAGGAAGCGCTGCATCCCCTGCCTTCCCCGCCCTCCTGAGCCCAACTCCCGGACGGGGCGGCGACGTCCACGTCGCCTTTCCAAAGCTTTTTCAAAACGGGGTAGCGACGTCCTCGTCGCCCTCTCCCAAAGCTCATCCCAAAGGCGACGAGGACGTCGCCACCCCGTCGGGGATGGGCAACACGGCCACACCCGCCCCACGGAACCGCCAAGAAATTGCCTTCCCACCCCCGGACCCCCGCCGTCAGAGTCCCCACCATGCGTAAGCGGCGGGAGGCTCGTGAACGAGCCGTGCAGTTTCTATTTCAGTTCGACATGAATCCGGCGGAAGACCTTGAGTCCGCCCTGAACACCTTCTGGGACAACACCCGGCTCAATGCCGCGTTGGACGCCCGCGGTCCCACGTGGGGCGAGAAGGTCGAACTCCCCGCCCCCACCGCCGAGGACACAGCCACCCGCGCCTTTGCCGACACCCTCATCCGCGGTGTGTTGGGCCAGCTCGATGCCCTCGACAACGTCATCCGCAAGCACGCCAAGAACTGGGACCTCCACCGCATGGCCGTCGTCGACCGCAACGTCATGCGCCTCGCCATCCACGAAATGCTCACCCGCCACGACATCCCTCCCGTCGTGAGCATCAATGAGGCCGTGGACATCGCGAAGAAGTTCTCCACGCCCGAGAGCGGCAAGTTCGTCAACGGCATCCTCGACAAGGTGAAGGACGACATCCTCCGCCCCGCGCGCACGGCCAAGGACACGCCGATCCTGTGAAGACGGCGGATCTCCATCTCCACACCCACTTCTCGGACGGGACGTTCAGCCCCGAGGAACTCACCACCCGCGCCCACGCCCTCGGCCTCGACGCCATAGCGCTGACCGACCACGACACGCTCGACGGCTGTCCACGCATGGCGGTTGCCTGCGCTGCCGTCGGCATCGAGTTCATCCCCGCCGCCGAACTCACCGCCGACGTCGACGGCAAGGAAGTTCACATCCTGGGATACTGGCTCGATGCCGGATGCGACCGCCTCATCGGCGAGTTACGGCGCTTCCAGGAAGTCCGACGGAAGCGCATCGAGGAAATGGTCGTCCGCCTCAATGCCGTGGGCGTCCAGATCCGCCTCGAGAACGTCCTCAGCATCGCCAACTGCGCATCGCCCGGGCGTCCCCACATTGCCCGTGCGCTGGTCGAAGGCGGCTTTGCCAACGACTACGACCAAGCCTTCGAGCGTTTCCTCAAGAAGGGGCGCGCCGGGTTCGTGCCCAAGGCCCGCATGACCGCCGCCGAAGCCGTCGTGCTCATCCACGGCGCGGGGGGTGCCGCCGTCCTCGCCCATCCCGCCCTGTATCGGAACGACGGCCTCCTCCCCAAGATCGTTGAAGCCGGCATCGACGGCATCGAGTGCTGGCACACCCGCCATTCGGAATCCGCCACCAACAACTACGTGCGCTTCGCCGCCGAGTTCAACCTCGTGGCCACCGGCGGCTCCGATTGCCACGGCATGGCCAAGGGCACGCCCCTGATCGGTGCCGTCCGCCTGCCCTACACGCACGTCGAGGCCCTCGCTGCACGACGCCCGTCCCGTCCCTTGACTGCACCCGCCACACCCGCCGCACCCGCCGCTCCCACCCTTTCCTGAACTCTGCCTCCGCCATGGGATTCTTCGACAAGCTCAAGTCCGCGATCACCAAGACGACCTCCGTCCTCGCCCACGAGATCAAGCGCATCGTCACGCGCTCGCCACGCCTCACCGGCACCAGCCTCGACGAACTCGAAGCCGCACTCCTCGGGGCCGATCTGGGGCTGCCGATGACCCAGCAGATCATCGCCGCGGTCAAGAACGCGTACGAAACCCAGGGGCGTTCCGGCCTCGACGTCTTCGAGATCGCCGCGAGAGAGGTCGAGAAGTCCCTGTCCTCCGCCAGTTCCGCCCTCCTGCGTCAGCCTTCCGGCCCCACGGTCGTCTCGCTCGTCGGCGTCAACGGCACCGGAAAGACCACCACCTCCGCCAAGCTCGCCCACCTCATCAAGGGCCAGGGCGGTACCGCCGTCCTCGCTGCCTGCGACACCTTCCGCGCCGCCGCCATCGAACAGCTCAAGCTCTGGGGTGCCCGGCTCGACATCCCCGTCATCGCCGGTGCCTACCAGGCCGATCCCGCCGCCGTCGCTCACGACGCCGTCACCGCCGCCATCGCCCGCGACGCCACCTACCTGTTCGTCGACACGGCCGGCCGCCTCCACACCAAGCACAACCTCATGCAGGAGCTCGCCAAGGTGCATCGCGTCATGGACAAGCGCCTTCCCGGTACCCCGCACGAGGTGCTCCTCGTCCTCGACGGTTCCTCCGGCCAGAACGCCATCAACCAGGCCCGCGAGTTCAACAAGATCTGCAAGCTCACCGGCCTCGTCATCACCAAGCTCGACGGCACCTCGAAGGGCGGTGTCGTCGTCGCCATCCAGCGCGAACTCGGCATCCCCGTGAAGTTCATCGGCGTCGGCGAACAACCCGACGACCTCCAACCGTTCGTCGCGAAGGATTTCGCCAACGCCCTCTTCGAGATCCGGGAGTAAACGGAGGATCGGACGGATCAGACTGATCCTTCCGATCCGTCCGATCCCCACCCATTCGCCCGGTTGCCGGCTGGGCGGCTTTGGCGCTACCTTGCGGCATGGATCTGCCGCAGGAAGCACACCTCGAAGCGCACCGCCACGTCACCCGTCGCCATTTCCTGCGCGACTGCACCACCGGGCTCGGTGCGCTGTGGCTGGCCACCCAAGGGCAATCCCTCGCGGGGGCTCCGTCCGTCGCCCGTGATTTCGCGCGTCCGCTGGCGCCGATGACCCCGCATTTTCCGGGCAAGGCCAAGCGGGTCATCTTCCTGCACATGGCGGGCGCGCCCAGTCACCTCGAGCTCTTCGACTACAAACCCGAGCTCGCGAAGTTCGACGGGCAGACCTGCCCCGCTGCCTTCCTCGAAGGCAAACGCTTCGCCTTCATCCAGGGCATCCCCAAGCTGCTCGGCCCGCGCTTCCCCTTCGCCCAGCACGGCCAGACCGGAGCCTGGGTCACCGACCGGCTCCCCCACTTCTCCCGCGTCGTCGACGAGGTCTGCTTCATCAAGAGCCTCCACACCGACCAGTTCAACCACGCCCCCGCCCAGCTCGCGATGCACACCGGGTATTCCACCCTGGGCTACCCGTCCATGGGCTCATGGGTCACCTACGGTCTCGGCTCCTCCAACGAGAACCTCCCCGGCTTCATCGTCCTCCTCAGCGGCGGCAAGACCCCCGATTCCGGCAAGTCCTGCTGGGGTTCCGGATTCCTGCCCAGCGTCTACCAAGGCGTGCAATGCCGGTCCAAGGGCGAGCCCGTGCTGTACCTCGCCAATCCCGACGGCGTGACCCGCGACCTGCGCCGCCAATCCCTGGACGCCCTCGACGACCTCAACCGCCGCGCCCACACCGAAGCCGGCGATCCCGAAACCCTCAGTCGCATCGCGCAATACGAGACCGCCTTCAAGATGCAGGTCAGCGCCGCCGAAGCCTTCGACATCTCGCGCGAACCTGCCGATGTCCGCGCCGCTTACGGCGTCCGGCCCGGCGAGGAAGCCTTCGCCAACAATTGCCTGCTCGCCCGACGCCTTGCCGAACGCGGCGTCCGCTACATCCAGCTCTTCCACTGGGGATGGGATTCCCACGGCGCGAACGAACGCGAGGCCCTAGAAGTTGGCTTCAAGTCCCAGTGCAACGACGTCGACCAACCCATGACCGCGCTCATCACCGACCTCAAGCAGCGCGGCATGCTCGACGACACCCTCATCGTCTGGGGCGGCGAGTTCGGCCGCACCCCGATGCGCGAGAACCGCGGCGGCAACGTCATGCAATGGGTGGGCCGCGACCACAACCCCGGGGCCTTCACGGTCTGGATGGCCGGCGGTGGCGTGAAGCCCGGATCCTTCGGCGAAAGCGATGACCTCGGTTACGAGGCCGTCGTCGACAAGGTCAGCGTCCACGACCTCAAGGCCACCATGCTCCACCTCCTCGGCTTCGATCACCACCGCCTCACCTATCCGTCCCAAGGCCTCGACCAACGCGTCACCAACGTCACCAAGCCCTCCGAGATCGTGAAGGGAATCCTCGCCTGAACCGCCACCCTTTTCCCCACCTGGCCATGCTCCGCCCGATCCTTCCGCTCGCCCTCGTCGCCGCTGCCTTGCTCGCGCCGGCCGCCACTGCCGCCGTCGATTTCAACCGCGACATCCGACCCATCCTCAACCAGCACTGCACCAGTTGCCACGGTGGCGTCAAACAGGCCGGCAACATCTCTTTCACCCATCGCGACAAGGCCCTCGCCACCGGCAAGTCCGGCAAGCGCACCCTCGTCCCCGGCGATCCCGCCGCATCCGAACTCCTCCATCGCGTCACGCTCCCCGAGAGCGACGACGACCACATGCCGCTGAAGGGCCACGGCAGGGGTCGATCGCTCAACGCCGACGAAGTGGCCACGCTTCGCCAGTGGATCAGCGAAGGCGCCCAGTGGGGCGAACACTGGTCCTTCGTCAAACCGCTCCCGCCGAAAGTCCCCTCGGTGAAGGACACCCGCTGGGCTCGGAACGACGCTGACCGCTTCATCCTCGCCCGACTCGACCAGGAGGGGCTCCAGCCCACCGCCCCTGCCACTCCGGCCCAGTGGCTCCGCCGCGTCACCTTCGACCTGACCGGCCTTCCGCCCACACCCGACGATCTCGCCCGTTTCGTCCGCGGCGAGGAAACCCGCGAACAGGCCGTCGACCGGCTTCTCGGCTCGGTCCACTTCGGTGAACGCTGGGCCTCGCTCTGGCTCGACCTCGCCCGCTACGCCGACACCCAGGGTTACGAGAAGGACAACGGCCGCGATGTCTGGCCGTGGCGCGACTGGCTCATCCGGGCCCTGAACGCGGACATGCCGTTCGACCAGTTCACGGTCAAGACCCTCGCCGGCGACCTGCTTCCCGACGCCACCCTCGACGATCTCGTCGCCACCGGATTCCACCGCAACACCCAGACCAACACCGAAGGCGGCACCGACGACGAAGAGTTCCGCCTCAACGCCGTCATCGACCGCGTCAACACGACCTGGACCGTCTGGCAGGGCACGACCTTCGGCTGCGTCCAGTGCCATTCCCATCCGTACGATCCCTTCCGGCACGAGGATTACTACCGGTTCCTCGCCCTCTGGAATTCCACCGAGGACGCGGACATGGGCGATGACTTTCCCCGCCTTCGCGTGCCCACCGATCCGGCCCGCCATGCCGAGGCGGCCGCCCTCGATCGCGACATCCAGAAACTCCGCACCCAACTCAACGACGCTGCCAAGCCGTTGCTCGCCCAACAGCCCTGGACGCCCCTGACCGGATTCCAGATCTCGGGTCCGAAGGAGGCGGTTTTCGCCATCGATGGCAACACGGTGCGTGTCGACGGCACCGTTCCCAACGGCGCCGCCTACACGATCCAGCTTCCTGCCGCGACGCGCATCGGAGCCCTCCGCGTCGACATCCTCCCGCGCAAGTCCGACCCCAAGTTGATGCCCGAACACGGGGCCGTGATCGGCCACCTCTGGCTCGAGAAGCATGAACCCGGACGCATTGCCGCCGCGAAGGCCGAGGCCGTCCAGATCGAGGCCGAAAACAAGGCCATCGCGGCCGAGGATGCCCGCGCCGCTGAAGAGGCGAAGAAGGCTGGCAAGGAAGCCCCGAAGAAACGCCCGCTCAAGCCCATCCCCACCGGCATCGAACGGGTCGAGTTTGTCGCCGCTTACGCCGACACCCTCTCCGGCCCGTATGATCCCGAGGAAAGCCTCAAGCCCGGCTGGGCCGGCGGCGGGGCCTTTCCGAAACTGTTCGGTCCACGCTGGCTCGTGTTCGTGCCTGCCACACCCGTCGAGGTTCCCGCCGGCACGGATCTCAAGCTCGTCCTCAAGCACGAGATCTTCGACGCCGAGACCAAGGGTTCCATCCTGCATCACTTCAAGCTTTCCACCGCTTCCGGCGACCAGTGGCCCGCGCTCGCCCAATCCTCCGAGCGCGCCGCCCTCCGCAAGCAACTCGACGACGCGCGCGCCCGTCGCGAGGCCATCCCGTCCGTCAGTTCCCTCGTGATGCGCGAGCGCCCGGCCGAGGCCCGACGCGAGACCCGCGTCTTCCTGCGCGGGAATTTCCTTTCGAAGGATACGGTGGTCGAACCCGGCACGCCCGCACCCCTGCCCCCGCTGCCGCCCGGGAATGCCGATCGCCTCGCCGCCGCGCGCTGGCTCGTCAGCCCGGAGAATCCGCTTACGGCCCGCGTGCTGGTCAACCGACTCTGGAGCGAACTCTTCGGCACCGGAATCGTGGAGACCGTCGAGGACTTTGGCTCGACCGGAATGGCCCCGTCGCACCCGGAGCTTCTCGATTTCCTCGCGCTCCGGATGCAGGGCGAACTCCGTTGGAGCCTCAAGGCCTTCCTCCGCGAGATCACCCTCGGGGCCACCTACTCGCAGGATCACCGCGCCACCCCCGATCTCCTCACCCGCGACCCGCGCAACCGGTTGCTCGCCCGCGGCCCGCGGACACGTCTGTCCGCCGAGATGGTCCGCGACCAGGCCCTCGCCGCTGCCGGTGTGCTCAGCCCGAAGGTGGGCGGTCCCCCGGTGATGCCGCCGCAACCCGACGGCGTGTGGCAGGTGGTCTACAACGGTTCCCAATGGGTCACGCCCAAGGGCGAGGACCGCTACCGCCGCGGTCTCTACACCTACTGGCGTCGCACCAGCCCGTACCCTTCGTTCATGACCTTCGACGCCTCCAGCCGCGAGGTCTGCACCGCTCGACGTGTCGTGACCAGCACCCCGTTGCAGGCCCTTGTCACCCTGAATGACCCGGTCTACTTCGAGGCCGCGCAGGCCCTCGGCCAGCGCATGAAGTCCGCCGGCAACTCCCTCGAAGACCACATCGCCTGGGCCTGGCGCGCCGTCACCTCCCACGAACCCGCTCCCGAGGAGGTTTCCCGGCTCACCCGCCTCTACACCTCCGCCCTCGTCGAGTACGCCGCCAACCCCGAACTCGCCGCCAAGGCCGGAGGCTCCCCCGACGCCGCCGGACTCACCCTCGTCGCCAGCACCCTGCTCAACCTCGACAAGGCACTCACGAAGTAGGGGGGCGGGAAGTTCCCAGTCGCCAGTCGCCAGTTCCCAGAATCCCGATGCAGGCCGCGTGCCCCCACGCGGAGGATTTCAGAATTTGCATCCGGACGTCGCATATGCGACGTCCGGATGCAAAAACCGCTGAAACGACGATGGAACAGGCCGTCATTTGCAAACTCGTGTCGCATATGGGACGCGAGATTGCAAAAGCGTCATCGATTGCGCAGAGAGCTGGCAACTGGCTCCTGGAAACTGGCAACTCCCCCCGTCCGCCACCAATCCGCCTCCAGAACGCACTCCCGCCGCCGCCTGTTCTTTTCGCACTGGTTGCCGGGCCGTCGCACCGGCATCCCCTGTTTATGGGTAGTTTGAACCCTCAATGCGAAAATCGATAGGAATCCTCAGTCTCCTGACGGCGACGGCAGTCCATGCCCAGTTCGCCGGATTCGTGAACCACGGACTTGTCGGCGTCGGCCGGATCCCGGCCGGGTCCTTCGACAAGGCCGGCCCCACCCAGGACACCCTCGGCGGCATCTTTTCCGCCCTCGCCGTCGATCCCACTTCCCTCCAATACACCAACGGGACGATCTCCGGCGTCCTCTGGGGACTTCCGGATCGCGGCTTCGGTGACGGGGCCACCGACTACCGTCCGCGCACCCAGAGGCTCGGGTTCAGCATCACGCCGTTCTCCGGTCCCGGTTCGACCACCGCCCAGGACCAGATCGTCCTCACCAACCTCTCGACCCTCCAGTTCACCTACGGCGGCACCAACTTCACCGGCTTCGACGGCGGCAACACCAACAGCCCCGCGCTCCCACAATCATCGGCCACCTCCATCGGTGGCGGCCGTCTGTCGCTCGACGGCGAGGGCATCGTGCTCCTTCCCGACGGCGGGTTCTGGGTCAGTGACGAATACGGCCCGGCCATCTATCGCTTCAACGCCGCGGGTGAACTGCAGGAAACCCTGCTCCCGCCACCTGCCCTCTTGCCTCGCACCGCTGCTGGGGCGCAGAACTTCACCGCCATCTCAGCCCCGGCTTCCGGCCGACGCAACAACCGCGGCCTCGAAGGCCTCACGATCTCTCCCGATGGCAAGCGCCTCATCGCCATGCTCCAGTCCCCGACCATCCAGGACGGGGGCGCGGCCAACGGCAGTCGCAACACGCGGCTCCTCCAATTCGACATCGAACCCGGCTCCGCCACCCGCGGACAGGTCGTGATGGAGCACCTCTACACCCTGACGCTCAACGGCACGGCCCAGACCAATCGCCACACGCCCGTCAGCGAAGTCCTGGCCGTCAACCAGAACACCTTCCTCGTCCTCGAACGCGACAGCCTCGGCCTTGGCGTCGGCACCAACACGCAACCCTCGTTCAAGCGCATCGTCCTCGCGACCACCGCCGGAGCCACCAACATCGCCGGTGGCCCCTGGGACCTCGCGCCGGGAACGCCCGGCCAGCTCAACCTGCCGCTGGCCACGTCCCCTGCCGGCGTCGCTCCGATGCCGCGTCAGGACCTCGTCGACCTGCTCGACCCGGCCCAACTCGGCCGCTTCAACCTGAACGTCAGCACCAACCAGGACCCCAACACCATCAGCGAGAAGTGGGAGGCGCTCGGCCTCATCCCGCTGAAGGACGCGGCCAATCCCGATGACTTCCTGCTGCTCGTCGGCAACGACAACGATTTCAAGGCCAACGTCGTCATCCACAACGGCGTGCCTGTCGGCACCAACGACGTGCCGGTCGACAACATGCTGCTCGCCTACCGGGTGACACTCCCGGGCTACGGCACTTCGTCGCCCACCGCGACCCCGCCGTCCGTCGCCTGGCAATTGCCCGCCACCACCACCTACGCCGCTGCTCCCCTCACCCTCGAAGTGTCGGTCGCCGACAACGACGGTCGCGTGGTGCGCGCCGAGTTCTTCCAGGACGGCTTGCTCCTCGGAACCGTTTCGGGATTCCCCTTCCGCTTCGTTGTGACCAATCCGCCCACCGGCGCCCGCGTCTACACCGCGAAGGTGACCGACAACGACGGATTCACCGATGAAGCCAACCGCGCCGTGACCATCACCGCGGACAACGTCGCCCCGACCGTTGCACTCACGTCTCCTGCGACCGGTTCGTCCTTCAGCGCTCCCGCCCTGGTCACGGTGGCCGCCTCGGCTGCGGATATGGACGGATTCATCCGCCAAGTGGACCTCCACCTCAACGGGGCGCGCCTCGTGACGCTCACCAACGCGCCTTACACGTTCACGGTGACCAACGCTCCCCTCGGCCAGCACACGTTCGCCGCGGTGGCCCTCGACAACCTCGGGCTCGCCACCACGTCCGCCCCGGTCGTCGTGACCGTCACGCGCGCGGTGTCCGCTCCGCTCAACCTCCAGATCCTGCACGCCTCGGATTTCGAGGCCGGCATTCCCGCCCTGGAGGACGCCATCGGATTCTCCCGCGTGCTCAATGCGCTGCGCGCTGAAATCCCCACCAATACGCTGACGCTCAGCTCCGGCGACAATTACATCCCCGGCCCGTTCTTCACCGCGAGCGCCGATCCCGCCGCTCCGTACAACGGCGTCAAGGGACGCGCCGACATCGCGTTGCTGAACGCCTTCGGCATCCAGGCCAGCGCCTGCGGCAACCACGAGTTCGACGACAACACCCCGCAGTTCGCCTCGATGCTGCGCGCGGATGCCGCCGCGGCCTACGCGGGGACGACCTTCCCCTACCTGAGCGCGAACCTCGACTTCAACGCCGATTCCAACACGCGCGGCCTGATCACCGCCGACGGCCAGGACTGGCGTCGCGGAACCAATCGCCTCGCGCGCTCCACGACCATCACCGTCGCCGGCCAGCTCATCGGCATCGTCGGCGCGACCACCATTGAGCTCCGCCAGATCAGCTCCCCCGGAACCATCGGCGTGAACACCAATCTTCCGGGGGCCATCCAGCCCGTCGTCGACGACCTGCTCGCCCGCGGTTGCAACAAGGTCATCCTCCTCGCCCACCTCCAGCAGTACGCGAACGAGTTCCGCCTCGCCACCCAGCTCCGCGATGTCGACGTCATCATCGCCGGTGGTTCCCACACGCTGTTCGCCAAGCCCACCGACCGCCTCCGCGTGGCTGACTCCCGCGCCGAGGATTACCCGGTGACCTTCACCTCCCCGAGCGGCGAACCCGTCCACGTCGTCAACGCCGGTGCCAACTACGAGTACGTCGGACGCCTCGTCCTCGCCTTCGACGAACAGGGCCGCGTCAACACCCTCGATGCTCGCAGCGGCCTCTACGCGACGGATCCCGAAGGCGTCGTCGCCACCGGCTCCGCCGCGGTGACGCCCGCCGTCACCAACATCGTCAACGGCCTCGCCGGAATCATCGATGGCAAGGACGGCCGCCGCTTCGGCTCCACCACCGTTTACCTCAACGGCATCCGCGGCAGCGTCCGCACCGAGGAAAGCAACCTCGGCAACCTCACCGCCGACGCCAACCTCTGGCGCGGCCGCATGACCGATCCCACCACCTCGCTCTCCCTCAAGAACGGTGGCGGCATCCGTGACTCCATCGGCGGCATCCTCTCCTCCGGCGGCAACAGCCAGCCCGTCTTCGTTCCGCCTCCGGCCAACCCGCGCGTCGGCAAGAAGGACGGCGAAATCAGCCAGCTCGACATCGAGAACTCGCTCCGTTTCAACAACGGCCTCGCCCTCCTCACGCTGACCGCGCAGCAACTGCGCGACGCCATGGAATGGTCCGTCGCCGCGACCACCGCCACTGCCACCCCCGGCCAGTTCCCGCAGATCGCCGGCATGGCCATGGCCTTCGATGCCTCCCGCACCGCCATGACCTACCTCCGCAGCACCAACAATGCCATCACCGGCATCAACAACCCCGGCCAACGCCTCCGCACCCTCGTCGCCACCCGCGCCGACGGTTCCCTCGACCTCGTCGTCGAAAACGGCGTCCTCCTCGGTGACCCCACTCGCACGTTCCGCATGGTCACCCTCGACTTCCTCGCCACGGGCGGTGACTCGTACTTCGCCCTCTCCCAGGGCAGCGGCGTCGTCAACCTGGTGCCCGCCGGAATCACGAAGGTCTTCGACACCGACGGGGCCGAACAGCGCGCCCTCGCCGACTACCT
>JAIXZE010000318.1 GCA_027489875.1 Verrucomicrobiales bacterium | reverse complement strand
GCCAACCAGCCAACCAAGCCCGAGGCAAGCAGTACGGGAATCACGAGCAGTCGGAGTTGCTGCGAAAAGACCATAAGCACTGTGCCCGCCACAGCAGCGATGAGAAAATAGGCGCACTCCAACCGAAGGCAGCACGAGCCATAGGTACGCCCTGATCCACACGGGCAGGGGCTACGAAGGCCTCTGATGATTGGCTTCAATTAGTTGTCCTATGTGGCCGAACGACCAAGCTCAGCGACCGCCGCCGTAAATGCCCGGTCGTCTGCAACAGTCGCGAGCAAATTACCTGGACCGTCCAACTGCCCAGCGGGGCGGCGGTTCGCTGCAGCGCTCTGGTTAGGCGACGGTCTCATCGTGTCTCCGACTCAACGAACCAAAAATATGTCTCACCACTCCAATCAACGCTGAATCGGTCGGTGGCCTGTCTCTGAAACTCTGCCTTGGTGATGCTCTGCCAATCATGGATGCATCGGGCTGCCGTGTCCGAGCGATAGTGGCGCGTCGGTCCTTTGCCGAAGATGCCGCCGGACAAGTTGCCGCACTTCGGGCATGTATAGAAACCCATGTTTATCATCTTGGTCTTTGGCGGACGGTCGTAGCGAGTCGCGCAACCCATCAGCGTGAACGCTGCTACAACCAAGATGATGACGATGTATCTCATGACGTGTGAAGTCGCCTAACGTTGTTTAGACTGCCCAATCGCTGCCTGGTGGTTTGGGAGTGTCAACGGTGGCGTGGTTTTGCTGCATAGGCTGCGAAGTGAGGAGCTTCTCCAGAGGTGGGATCATGGCAGGATCTGGATGGGTGGGTGCTCATGTCGGTGGGCGCACGTTCGAGACGACGTGTGGAACCTGCCGTATTCTCTGGCCGTGTTCAACGGGCAATCCTGTTTTGGAAGTCCGCCTCCTTGAACCTTTGTGGAGCCTGTGCGGTGAATCCCTTCGGATTGCGACGTAGGCGCTGGTCTTGGCGTCTTTGCGTCTTGAGCGAAGCGGGCGTGAGGAAGCTGTCCCGGTCAGGCAGGTGCCGGCGGACGGGGCAATGGGTTCAGATCACGACATGAGCCGGCTGGGTCAGTCCTTCTCCAACTCAAAGAGGAAGTACTGCATCTCCCGTTTGCGGAAGGTCTCGTAGACCAGGGATCCCTTGACCGCCGCGAAGTCGCTGAACAGTCCGTAGAGCGACTTGGGGAGATGCTTCTGCATCAGCATGAGTTTGCGCTCGTTGTGGGCATCCAGTGCCGCGAGGACGTTGGCGGTGATCTCGCGCTCGGCCACGATCCGCAGTCCGCTGGAGACCATCTGTACGCGCCAGTTGGCGATCTTGTCGGCGTCCCGGAAGTCCGCGCAGGCGAAACGACCGCCAGGCTTGAGGACTCGACGGACTTCGCTGAGAAACGCGGGAATTGATCCGTAGCAATGCGAGGATTCAACGTTGACGACGAAGTCGAACGAAGTGTCCGGGAAGGGGAGCTTTTCCGCGTCGCCGACCACGAAGCGGAGCCCGGCCCGCTGGTAGCGCGCCTGGCACAGGGCGATGGCCTGTGCGGAGAAGTCCACCCCTGTCATCGATTGCGGCATTCCGATGCGATGCAGGAATGCGGCTCCACCCCCGCGGCCGCAACCCACCTCCAGCACCTCTTTGCCCTGAAGCGAGTGCCCCGAGGTTGTCGCGTGATAGAGCTGGAGTCCGTAGCGCTCACTTTGTTCGCTTGGCTCCAGCACCAAGCTCTCGGGGAACGGCAGGGCGCAGTAGCCATAATTCATCGTCTGCCATTCCGGAACATCGAAGCGGCGGGCGAGGAACTGATACCAGCGCCGCCAGATCAGCCGCTTGAGTACGGGAAACCGGCAAAGGAGTTCAAAAACGCTCGTCAGCACGCCGCTTTTTGGACCCAGCGCCCGACGAAGCGAAGACAATTGCCGCGGGGAACGTCGCGCGTCCCGCCGCAAGGATTCTGTCATGTCGGGGTCATTAGGGAACTTCCTTGCCGGGGGATCTTTCTTTGCCTGACGGGCGGTCGGGGGCGTATAACGGGCCCTCGCCGATTATGCCGCAACGTCCTGTTCCATCCGTCAGCCCTGTCCGCCATGCGTTCCGCAAGCTCATGGCCGCGAACCGATCCGAGATCGCCATCCGCATCTTTCGAGCTGCCAACGAGTTGAGGATTCCTACGGTGGCGGTGTTCGCCCAGGAGGACCGCTTCTGCATGCACCGCTTCAAGGCGGACGAGGCGTATCTGGTGGGACAGGGGAAAGGGCCGGTGGCGGCGTACCTCGACATTGAGAGCATCGTCGCGCTGGCCAAGGCGCGGGGAGTGGACGCGATCCATCCCGGGTACGGGTTCCTCTCGGAGAACGCGGCGTTTGCGCGGGCGTGTCAGGCAGCTGGAATCGCGTTCGTCGGTCCGCGTCCGGAATTGCTCGAAATGATGGGCGACAAGACCGCGGCGCGGGCGCTGGCGAAGCGGATCAACGTTCCGGTGCTTCCCGGAACCGAGGAACCCATCGAGGACAGGGGTGAGGCCTTGAAGGTGGCCAAGGCCATCGGGTTTCCGCTGATCATCAAGGCGGCCTTTGGCGGTGGCGGGCGCGGGATGCGGGTGGTCCAGAAGGCGTCGGATCTGTCCGGGTTGCTGGACGAAGCACAGGCGGAAGCGGGCCGGGCTTTCGGGAATCCGGCGGTGTTCCTCGAAAAATACATTCCGCGCGCCAAGCACATCGAGGTGCAGGTGCTGGGGGACCAGCATGGGAACGTCATCCACCTGTACGAGCGCGACTGTTCCGTGCAACGGCGCCACCAGAAGGTGGTTGAGGTGGCACCGAGCTATGGATTGCCGCCGGGCGTGATCCAGGAACTGTGCGACGCGGCGGCGCGGATGGCCCGGGAGGTCCGGTACGACAACGCCGGGACGATCGAATTCCTCTACGATCTGGATCGGCACGAGTGGTTCTTCATCGAGATGAACCCGCGCATCCAGGTGGAGCATACGGTGACCGAGGTCGTCACGGGCCTCGACCTGGTGCGCGCGCAGATCCTGATAGCGCAGGGGCACGCGCTGCATTCCCCTGAGGTCGGGATGCCGACGCAGGACAAGGTTCCCTGCAACGGGTACGCCATCCAGTGCCGGGTCACCACCGAGGATCCGGAGAACAAGTTCATGCCGGATTACGGGCGCCTGCTGGCCTATCGATCGCCGGGCGGGTTCGGCATCCGGTTGGACGGTGGGATGGGTTACTCGGGTGCGGTGATCACGCCGTTCTACGACTCGATGCTGGTGAAGGTGATTGCGAGCGGGCAGACGTATCATGTCGCCTGCGACCGGATGCACCGGGCGCTTTCCGAGTTCCGGATCCGGGGTGTGAAGACGAACATTCCGTTCCTCGAGAATGTGATCGGGAACGGT
Source organism: Verrucomicrobiales bacterium (assembly GCA_027489875.1). GTDB lineage: Bacteria > Verrucomicrobiota > Verrucomicrobiia > Limisphaerales > UBA9464 > UBA6176. The sequence goes on along the minus strand of JAIXZE010000318.1, from coordinate 18,274 downwards.
GTGTTCCGGGATGGCCAGGCCACGACGACGCTGATCGACACCACGCCGGAGTTGTTCACGTTCAAGCCGAAGAAGGATCGCGCCACCAAGCTGCTCAACTTCCTCGGCAATGTCGTCGTGAACGGCAATCCACACGCCAAGGGATACAAGCCGACGAAGCTGTTTGATGCGCCAGTGGTGCCCAAGGTGGATCTCTTGACGCCGATGCCGAAGGGCACGCGGGACCTTTTGCTGGAGTTGGGGCCGCGTGGGTTTGCTGCGTGGGTGGACAAGCAGAAGCGGCTGCTGGTCACCGACACGACGTTCCGGGATGCACACCAGTCGTTGATGGCCACGCGGGTTCGTACCTATGACATGCTGGCCTGCGCGGATTCACTGGCACGCCGGTTGGGCGATGCCCGGACGGGCCTTTTCTCCCTGGAGATGTGGGGCGGCGCAACCTTCGACACCGCCATGCGGTTCCTGAGCGAGGATCCCTGGGAACGGTTGCGGTTGCTGCGCGCGAAGATCCCGAACATCTGCTTCCAGATGCTCTTCCGCGGATCCAACGCGGTCGGGTACTCGAACTATCCGGACAACGTCGTTGCCGGATTCGTGAAGCACGCGGCGGCGGCCGGCATGGACATCTTCCGGATTTTCGATTCCCTCAACTATCTGCCGAACCTCCGGGTCGCCATGGAATCGGTTCAGGGTACCCACGCGATCTGCGAGGCCGCGGTGTGCTATACCGGCGATATCCTCGATCCGAAGCGCGACAAGTATCCGCTGCAGTATTACGTCCGGCTGGCGAAGGAACTGGAGCGCATGGGGGCGCATTTCCTGGCGATCAAGGACATGGCGGGCCTGTGCCGGCCGTTCGCCGCGCGCAAGCTGGTGAAGGCGTTGAAGGACGAGATCGGGATTCCGGTGCACTTCCACACGCACGACACCGCGGGGGTCCAGGCCTCGTCGATCCTGCAGGCGTCGGAGGCTGGCGTGGACATCGTGGATCTGGCGATGGCGTCGATGTCCGGAAGCACCTCGCAGCCGAATCTGAACTCGGTGGCGGCCGCGCTGCAGAACGCTCCGCGCGACACGAAGCTCGATGTCGAGACGCTCAACGAGTTTTCCGATTACTGGGAGAAGGTCCGCGAGATTTACGCGCCCTTCGATACCGCGCCGAAGACGGGGTCTGCCGAGGTCTATCTCCACGAGATGCCCGGTGGACAGTACACGAACCTCAAGGAACAGGCGGCGAGCATGGGGGTTTCCAGTCGCTGGCCGGAGATCGCCCGGATCTATGCCGAGGTGAACCAACTGTTCGGCGACATCGTCAAGGTCACGCCTTCCTCGAAGGTGGTCGGCGACATGGCCCTCTTCCTTTTCAGCCGCGGCATCAAGCCGGCGGATGTCCTCAACCTGGAGCCCGGAGTCACACCGTTTCCGGAATCGGTTGTGGACATGCTTTCGGGTGGACTCGGATGGCCCGAGGGAGGTTGGCCGGAGGGAGTATCGCGCGTCGTGCTGGGCGAGAAGCGGTTTGCGGAGGCTCGTCTCAATTACCAGCGGGGGGTTGTGCCGGGTGCCGCGGCGGAGCCCGCGGACTTTGCCAAGTTGCGCGAGGAGATCTCGGGCAAGCTGAAGCGCCCGGTCACCGATGATGATCTTTTCTCGCACCTGATGTACCCGCAGGTGTTCGCCGACTTCTCGAAACACCTTCGGGAGTACGGGGACGTCTCGGCGTTGCCGACATCGGCCTTTTTCTACGGTCTGCGCCGGGGAGAGGAGATCAGCGTTCACATCCAGGAAGGAAAGACGCTGATCATCAAACTCATCAACGTCAGCGAACCGGACAAGGATGGTCGGCGGACGGTCACCTATGAGCTGAACGGCATCAGCCGCGAAGCCAACATCAACGATCGCAAGGTCGCGCCGCAGACCAAGACGCGGCCCAAGGCGGACATCGCCGATCCCACGCAGGTGGGTGCGCCCATTCCGGGGTTGGTGGCGGCGATTGCGGTAACTGTCGGACAGAAGATCTCCAAGGGGGACAAGTTGCTGATGATGGAAGCCATGAAGATGCAGACCACCGTCACCTCACCGGTGGACGGCGTCGTGGATGCCGTGCATGTGGGCCTGGGCGAGACGGTCGAAAGCAAGGACCTGCTCATCAAGCTGCGCGCCTGAGGGAGGTGGCGGGAGGTTCGGACGGTGTGGCGTCGGAGGGTTGCCGACGCCACGTCTTCATTCCACAAAGCGGGAACGAATCTCGGGTGTCGGCATCAGGCAGGATTCGTCCTTCCCGAACCAGCGGTACCGCCGGAGGGCGATGAAGTCGTAGAGCGCGTCGCGGAGTTTGCGCGGCAGGACAAGGCCGACAGTCGCGAGCGACCACGGAAATCCCAATTCGCGCCCGATGGCGATGGCGGCGTCGGCACGCTTCAGCGCCTTTCCATGGGCGAGCACAAGCAGGGTGTCCGGGTGCTCCGGATCCAGGCCATTGGCCCGGTAGAGTTCACGTCCGCGCTCGGACTGGATGGGGAGGAAGCGGCAGCGTGCCTGCGGGTCACGCCGGATCACGAACCGGACGGTGGCGCTGCACAGGTGGCAGACGCCGTCGAACAGGATGATGGGTCCGTCGGTGGGATTCACGCCGGGGGTGGAGCTTGGGTTGAAGCACGCTGTGCTCCTTGGAAAGCCGTGTGGACCGCCCGGACCAAGGCTTGGACCCGCACATCCAACGGGAAGTCGGAGGGGGCCTCGACGGTGAAGTTCCGGCGACTGCGGTACTGGAAGAGCCAGAATGCCTCCGGCCAATCGGGACGTGACGCCGGATCGGTTGGGGGATGGATGACGCCGGCCCCGTTGGAGGCACGACCATCGATCATCAAGGCGGTCTCGATCGGGCAGACCTCCGAAACTTCGCGGATGATTTCCGCAGCGAGAGTGGTGGGCTCCTGTCGATCCGGATTGAGCTCGTACAGGTAAAACCCGTTGGACTCCCAGTCCTCGTGAAGGAGCAGGGTGAGGTCGAACCGTGGAAGCTCCTGAAGCCAGTGGGTGTGGCATCGGACTTCCGGCGCGAGTCCGTGATTGTAGTCGCGGTTCAGGTCAACGCCTTCCGGGGTGGTTCGGCTGTTGATGGGAAACCCACGCGGGTTCAGGCAGGGACAGATCCAGAGGTCAGCGTCCGGAGGCAGGGCGTTCTCCCGCAGCAGTTGGATGCAGGCGAGGGGACCCGCGGGTTCGTCGCCATGGATACCGGCGGAGAGGTAGAGTCGGCGGGGTTCCACCGTGCCTGCGGTTGCGGGACGGTGCGCGGTCAGAAGGCAGCACCCATCGGTGACGGGAAGTTCGCGGAGGCTGAATCCACGGAGCGCCGCGAGTTCGCGGAATTCCACCAGCACTCCCGTGATGTCGATGGTCTCCCCGTGATACCCGTCCGTGTTTCTTCCCAGGCGCTGCACCGGGCCAGTTTGGCTGGGAGCGGACTCGGCTCCCAGTCGCAAAATGGGTGCCCGGTTCACACGGGCGCATCTTGACACTGCCCCCTGTTGGAAAGGATGCGGGGCGGCGATGTCCTCATCGCCCTGCGAAAAGCTCTGGAACGGCGACGAGGACGTCGCCACCCCGTTCCATGCGGGGGCAGTCTCAAGATGCGCCCGGTTCACACCTGGAAGTAGCCCAGTTCGCGAAGGGAGACGAAATCCCGGGGGCGGTCCTGGCTGCGGCGACCGAGGATCAGGTGGTCGAGGACTTCGATCTTGAGGAGATGCCCGGCGCGGATCAGGTCGCGGGTGACACGGATATCGGCCTCGGAGGGCGAGGGGTCGCCGCTGGGGTGGTTATGGGCGAGGATGATGGCGTGGGCTCCTGCGGAAATCGCTGGGCGGAAGACCTCGCGGGCATGGACGAGGATCTGGTCGAGGAGTCCTTCGGCAACGGTGTCCACCCGGAGTAGTCGGCGGCGTGTGTTGAGCAGGAGAACCTGAAGACGTTCGACAGGGGCCGCGATGGCGTCGTCCCGGAGGATGGCGGCGACGGCTTCGGGATGGTCGAGGACGGGTGATTCCTGGCGTGCTTCCTCGGAAAGCCTGCGGGCCAGGGTGAACGCGGCCTTGAGGGCGATGGCCTTGTCCTTGCCAACGCCGCGCCCGCAAAGCTGTTGCCACGGGGAGCGCGCGAGGGCTTCAAGGCTTCCGAAACGCTGAAGCAGGTCCTCCGCCACCGTCACGGCCGACGCTCCGCGGATCCCGGTGCGCAGCAGGATGGCGAGGAGTTCGGCGTTCCTGAGGGCGTCGGGACCACGGTTGGCGAGGCGTTCGCGGGGGCGATCGGCCTCGTGGAGGTCGAGGATGCGGTCGTTGGCTGGCATGGGGTGCTGGAGGAATCGACGACGGCAGGAGGGGCGTCAAGGGTGTGACTGGATTGGGGGAAGGTGCGTCTTGACGTTGCCCCCTTTTAGAAGGGTTTCGGGGCGGCGATGTCCTCATCGCCCTGAGAACGGCTTTGGAACGGCGACGAGGACGTCGCCACCCCTTCCAGGCGAGGGCAGTGTCCAGATGCGCCCATTGGGGGATGGCTGGGTGGTTGCGGCGGGGAAGTGCGGCGGGCAGGTTCAAGGCGCGGAAAACAACAGCACAGGACTTCCATGACGATTGGCGTTCCGAGAGAGATCAAACAGCAGGAGCACCGGGTGGCACTCCTTCCCTCAGCGGCGTACCAGATGGTGAAGCGGGGGCACCGGGTGTTGGTTGAACGCGGGGCCGGGGTGGGCGCGGGGTTTCCCGATACGGATTACACCACGGCCGGGGCCGTCCTCGTGGACGAACACGCGGCCGTATTCGCGGAGGCCGACCTGATCGTGAAGGTCAAGGAACCGCTGCCGGCGGAGTATCCGCTACTGCGACCGGGCCAGATGATCTTCACCTATCTTCATCTGGCGGCCAGCGCGGGGCTCACGGACGCCCTGTGCCGTTCGGGGGCCACCTGCATTGCCTACGAGACGGTGGAGGTGAATCGTCGGCTGCCGTTGCTGGAGCCGATGAGCGAGATCGCGGGCAGGATGAGTGTGCTGGTGGGCGGCTATTTCCTGGCGAAGCACAATGGCGGTTCGGGCGTGCTGTTGGGCGGGGTGCCCGGCGTGCTCCCGGGAAAGGTGGTGGTTCTGGGCGGAGGTGTTTCCGGGGTGAATGCCGCGCGGATGGCTACGGGCCTGGGAGCGGATGTGACCATCCTCGAGGTGGACATCGAGCGCATGCGGTTTCTCGACATCACCCTGCACACGGCGCACACGCTCTATTCGAACGAGGCGCACCTCGTGGAGTTGTTGCCGGAAGTGGATCTCCTGATCTGCGCGGTTCTTGTTCCCGGGGCCAAGGCACCTCGCTTGGTGACACGCGAGATGCTGCGGCGCATGCGGCCCGGAAGCGTGCTTGTCGACATCGCCATCGATCAGGGCGGCTGTTGTGAAACGTCACGTCCCACGACGCACCAGGATCCGGTGTTCGTCGAGGAAGGCGTCACACACTACTGCGTGGCAAACATGCCCGGGGCCTTTGCCCGGACGGCGACGCAGGCGTTGACCAATGCCACCTTCCGTTACCTCCAGGAGTTGGCGGATTATGGATTGGCCGAGGCGTGCCGTCGGCATCCGGCGCTGATTGGTGGCATCAACGTCATGGGGGGGCATGTCACCTTCAAGCCGGTGGCGGATGCCCACGGACTCGCCTGGAAAGATCCGCGGGAACTGATCGCGGGCCTGGTCTGAGATCTGGAGCGGACGGTCGGACCCGTCATCCCCCGGTGAACTCGATCTCCAGCCCCTCGTTGGCGCAGGCCACTTCGAGTACGAGCATCCGCGCGTCGGGGACGCGCAGGACGTCTTGTTCGACCCCGCCGATCCGCACGTGGGCGCTGCGGTGGACGTCATGGAGCACGATGCGCCAGGTGCGCACCTCGGAGGGGTAGTCACCCGTGGCGGGGCCGACTTCGAGGATCAATCGGCGAAGTTGGCGGGAGAGGCGGAAACATCGGCGATGCCACTGGCCGCGTTCGTGGGCCTGTGTTTCCCCGTCGTCTTCATACCAAGTGAATCCCTCATTGAGCCCTGGCCAGACGTTCAGGGTGACGATGGAGAGATCCTGGGCGTCGGTGTCCGAAGCGTGCGGGATGATGGGAAGGATGGCACCGCCTCGTACGAAGAGTGGGATGTGTTCGAGCGGTGCCTCGGCGATGTGATGCTGTCCGCCGGTGAGCCGTTCGTCGGTCCAGAAGTCGTACCAGGTCTCGTTGGGAAGATACGCGGCGCGCGCCACGGAGCCCTGCTCAAGGATCGGAGCGACAATGAGGTCCCGGCCGACCATGAACTGATCGCCACGTCCGACAGCGATGGGATCGTTTGGATAGTGCCAGAGAAGCGGGCGCATGACCGGGGTTCCGGTCTGGGCTGCCTCGGCGACGAGGGAGTAGAAAAGTTGGAGGAACTGGTACCGTTGCTCGATGACCCGGCGGGCGATGGTTTCGACCTGGGGACCAAAGGCCCAGGGTTCCTGGGGTACGGTTCCGATGTTCGAATGATTGCGGAAGAAGGGGGTGAAGGCCGCGAGCTGAAGCCATCGGACAAGCAACTCCGGGGTGGCATTGTCGAGGAACCCTCCGGCGTCCGCGCCACAGAGGGCGACGCCACTCAGTCCCAGATTCAGCAGCATCTGCACCGAGTCGCGGAGATGGTCCCAGTTGGAGGCGTTGTCGCCGGTCCAGACAATCGCGTGCCGTTGGCCACCGGCATAAGTCGCTCGGGTGATGATGAACGGTCGCCGGTCGGGTTGTTCCGACAGCGCACCGTCCCGCGATGCCCGGGCCATCTGCATTCCGTAGAGGTTGTGGACCTCGGCGTGGAGTGCTTGGCCGGGATCTGTCCGGTGGACGGCATCCGGCGGGAGGGTCTTGTCGGGGCGTGCGAAGTTCGCCGGCTCATTCATGTCGTTCCAGAAACCGGCGATGCCGAGCTTCTGGAGCGCTGCCTGTTCGCGTCCCCACCATTGGCGCGTGGATTCATTGAGGAAGTCGGGGAATCGCGACTTGCCCGGCCAGACTTCGCCAACAAGGTCGGACTTACCGCCCGGTTCCTTCACGAAAGCGTCGACATCCATGCCGCGCTTCAGCACGGCGAAGTCCGGGTGATCCTGGACACCGGGATCGACGATCGTGACGACCTTGAAGCCTTCCGAGGCCAGGTCGCGGACGAGGCGCGCCGGATTCGGGAAGGTCTTTCCGAAAGTGAAGACCCGGTAGGCATCCATGTGGTGGATGTCGAGGTACACGGCGTCACACGGGATCTCGCGTTTCCGGAATTCTCGGGCAATGGAGCGGACCTCGTCCGCGCTCTGGTAGCTGTATCGGCACTGGTGGTATCCGAGCGCCCAACGGGGTGGCATTGGAATCCGGCCCGTCATCCGCGTATAGGCGGAACCGACCTCGGCGACCGTCGGTCCGGTGAAGAGGTAGAGGTCGATCTCGCCGGATTTGGCACCCAGCGACCACGTCTCCAACTGGGTCTGGCCCATGTCCCAGGTCTGGTGCGAGGGATTGTCCCAGAACAGTCCTGCGGCGCGCCCATCCCGGATCGAGAGCGCCATGGGGATGGAGACGTAGAGATTGCGGAGCGAGGGATGGATGGTTGGAGCGTGGCCGAGGACGTCGATGTTCCAGAATTCGCGGATCAATCCACGTTTGTTGAACGTTCCGGTGGACTCGCCGAGGCCGAACAACGCCTCGCGTTCGTGGAGCGCGAGCTTGAACCGGGGTTGGTCCCCGGCGAAGCCGAGGCTTTCGGGCAGGCACCGGAACAATTCAAGACCGCCGGAGCATACGCTCCAGGCCCCATTGCTGAGCGTGATCCGAAACTCGGCTTCGGTGGTCCGCAGGGTTGCCGATGTTCGTTGGAGGCGTACTTCCGGAAGGTCTTCCGAGGGTTGTTGAGGCACGACAGCCCATGAGAAAGTCGGCCGCGGCGCGCGGCGGCCTTTGGTTATCCGAAGGCGCAGGATCCCGGGGTGGATAGCGGAGACCTGAACGTATCCGGAGCTTCCAGCGAGGTGCAGTGTGCCCGGTGGCGACTTGACCGGGCGGAGTTTCCCAAGGGCACCGGAGCGCGGAGGCTTGGACATGGCGGGTGGGATCACTTCGCAGCCGGCGTAAAGACCGGCCCGGTCCCAAGCTGGAGCGAAGGGAGGGTGGCCTTGTCCGACACTTCCAAAGCGATCCAGTGGCCGTTGGCGGCGTGCGAGGGGAAGCCGCAGGCAAAGGCAAAATCGCCGGCTTCGGTCGCCTTGAACGAAAAGGTGTCCCCTTTGGTTCCGGTGGTTCCGCGCACCGCATTGGGTGTGGTCGCGCCCGTAAAGGCGGGTTCCCCCATCTGCAGGCGTTTGACCTGGGGACGTTCGACAACCACCACGGAGTGCGGCACCGGGCTTCGGTTCGTGAAAGCCACTTCGACATCGGCGCCGACCGGTAGGACGAACTTTGCCTGCCCTTTGGCGAAGCCGTTGAAGTTCATTCCGTAGTTCACCCCGTTGAAGGCTGAGATGAGGACGATGCGCACCTTCTTGCCATCGGCGGACAAGGAGAGGAAGTCCTCCGCTTTCGGTGGCGCGTCGTTGGCCGGCGGTGCCGGATGGGCGTCATGGCCTTCGTGTCCGGCCGGCGGTGGGGTTTGGGCGGCCCCGAAAGGGGACGCCCAGAGACTCCCGACCACCGTCAGGACGCGGAACATGGGGAAGAACTTCGCGTTCATCAGAATGCATGCAGGGTGAGCGGAAGTGGGCGGAACCGCCACTCGCGAGTCGCGTTATTCGAGCGGTGCCGTGATGGCCCCCGCAGGCACCTTGTCGGCCGGCACGAGCTTCCAGAGGCTGCCCCGCTTGTTCTGCGCAGGGTCGGTTGGACCGCCGTAGTTCGCGTGGGCATCCGTGATGTAGATCGTGCCGTCTTTGGATTGCCCCGATCCCGTGAACATGAGCTTGGTGTCGAGGAGTTCCTGCATCTGCCACTTGCCAGCACCATCCCGCGCAATGCCCCACAGCTTTCCGGAGCCCCAGTCGCCCGTGAAGTACACGCCGTCCATCGCCGGATATTGGGTGCCACGATACACGCCGAATCCCATGACGCAGTTACCCTGGTCCACGTGCGAGTACTCGGCGATCGGCATCTCGCCGACGCGTGGTGCGTCCTTCACCGCATCCAGTTTGGGTTTGCCCGACTCGTCGACGGGCAGCGGGAAGGGGTAGGTGCCGCACATGAACTTCCAGCCGTAGTTCAAGCCGCCCTTGCCGGCAGGTTGGAAATCAATTTCCTCGAAATGGTTCTGCCCAATGTCGGCGATGTAGAGGTCGCCCGTCTTCGGGTCGAACTGGAACGACCACGGATTGCGGAGACCGTAGGCCCAGATTTCCGGGCGCGCGTTGGGATGGATCTTGTTGAAGGCCTCTTCGGTGACGCCGAAGAGCTTCATCTGCATCAACGGCGTCAGGAATGGATTGTCCTTCGGGATCGCATAGCCGCGATCGCTGCTCGGGTGATCGACATCGATGCGAAGGAGTTTTCCGAGGAGTGAGGACAGATCCTGGCCGGCTCCCAGCACGTCGCCTTCCCAGCCACCATCGCCGCTGCCGATGTAGAGATATCCATCAGGGCCGAACGCGATCTCGCCACCGTTGTGGTTGGCGTAGGGCCGGGCCATCTGCCAGACGACACGTGCGGATTCTGGATCGGCGCGATCCGGGTTCTTGGCCGAAACCTTGTACTCGACGACGAAGGAGGCACCGTTGAACCACATGTCGGAGTAGTGGACGTAAAACTTGCCGTTCTCCTGGAACTTCGGATGGAACTCGAGGTCGTACAGGCCCTGCTCAAGGAACGAACTGACGACCGTGTCGTGGATGTCCAGGAACGGCTTGTCCGCCGTCTTCCCATCCTTCACCAACCGGACGACGCCGGTCCGCTCGCACACGAACAACCGGTTCGATCCATCCGGAGCCGGCGTGACACGCACTGGATCCACGAAGCCGGTGGCAACCTGGACCAATGCCACCTTGAGGGGCGTCGGCAGCTTGCCACCGGGGGTGGCCGTGTTGTGGGTGGGCGCGGCCGAAACAGAGAGGGCCGCAAGGCAGGGCAGGATCCAACAGGAGTTCTTCATGGGTTCGGAGAGTTTGTGTTTGTGGAAGGGGCTCGGTGACTTTGAGGAGCCTTGAAAAGGGGAAGCGCTTTCTGGACGGAGCGCGTGACGCCCCACGCCAGTGGTAGGCCCACGAGCAACCACGCAAACCAGAGTTTCATGGTCCTCATGCGACGCCTCCTTCCTTGAGGTGGTGCCGCGAGTCAACGGGGCGGACCAGCAGGTTGCAGAGGCAGCCCACGATCAGCAGCCCGGCCATCAGGTACAGGGTGGGGTGGTAGGCTTCTGCTTTCGGGACCCCGGCGGCCTTTCGTGCCGTTGAAAGATAGTTCACCAATTGCGGACCGATCAGCGCTGCCAGCGACCATGCCGTGATCAATCGACCATGGATCGCCCCCACCTGGTGTGTGCCGAAGACGTCCCGTAGGTAAGCGGGAATCGTCGCGAACCCGCCTCCATACATCGAGATGATGACCGCAGTCACCGCAACGAAGAGGGCCTGCTGGCCGGACTGTTGCGTCCACGGAAGCAATGCGTACAGAACGGCCCCGAACAGGAAGTAGACGCAGTAGATCGCCTTCCGTCCGGTCTTGTCCGAAAAGGAGGACCACAGGAAGCGTCCACCCATGTTGAAGATCGAAAGCAGTCCGGCGAAACCGGCACCCACGGTGGCGCTGACCCCGAACATGTCCTGACACATGAGCGATGCCTGACCCAGGATTCCGATTCCTGCGGTGACATTCAGGGCGAGCACCGCCCACAACAGCCAGAACTGGGGCGTGGTCCAGGCCCGGTCAACGCCCACGGCGAACTTCGCTTCCGTGGCCGCCAGTCCTCGGGCTTCCCACCCATCGGGTCGCCAACCTTTTGCCGGAACCCGAACTGTTGCCGCTCCGAACCCCATGAAAACGGAGTACGCCACCGCCATCAGCCCGAAGGTCTCAGCCACCCCGGTGGAGGTCGCGCTCCGGAAGTATCCCATCAACTCCTGACCGAGCGGTGCGCCCACCAGTGCGCCCCCACCAAATCCCATGATGGCCAGTCCGGTCGCCAATCCCGGACGGTCCGGGAACCACTTCATGAGCGTGGAGACGGGGGCAATGTACCCGAGACCCAACCCGATTCCTCCGACGAACCCGTAGCCGAGGTAAATCAGCCACAACTGATGGAAGTGCACTCCAAGCGCGGAAATCAGGAGTCCGCCACAGAAACAAACCGCACTGCCCAACATTGCGCAGCGTGGTCCCCTTCGTTCCACCCACTTCCCAAGAACCGCCGCCGAAAGACCCAGCATCATCAGGGCGATCGAGTAGATCCAACCGACCTGAGGGATCGTCCAGTCCATCTCCGGTGCCGGTGCTGTGATTCCAACGATGCGGGTGAGGGGTTCGTTGAAGACGCTGAATCCATACACCTCGCCGATGCACAGATGCACGGCCATGGCGGCAGGTGGCACCAGCCAGCGCGAAAAGCCGGCGGGAGCCACCACGGCCTCAGGTGAAAGATACGAGGACACAGCGGACGTCGAGTGACGGGGAATGAGAAGATTGAGAGAGTCCGGGGTCGGATTGCCAAGCCCAAAGACAATCCAAAAGCCATGCAAGTGCGTCGTGGCATCTGTCCTGATGCGGCCCCAAGCGGGCTGAGATCAAGGCTGGGATCTCTGGTTCACCGCACGACAGCGTTCCGATTCGGCTTTGAGGACGTCGCGTTCCCAAATCCAAGGTCTCTCGGATGCCGTGACGTAATCGTAACAATTAGGACACGCAGCCGACACGGCTGAGGGGCGGACTGAAGGCATGTTTTCGATCCAGAAGCTGATCGGTGGCGATGAGATCTTCTTTGAACTGCTGGAGAAGAGCGCCGAAGAAGCCAGGGAAAGCGTCCAACTCCTCGTTCGGTTGCTGGCAGCCCCATCAGCCAATTCCTTGGATGACTTCGCCTTGCTGCGAAAGAAGGACAAGCGGATCACCGAAGAAATCAGCGAGCGGCTCACGACGACTTTTGTGACGCCTCTGGAGCGGGAGGACATCGAGGCTCTTTCGAACGCCCTCTACAAGATTCCCAAGACGCTCGAGAAGTTCGGCGAACGACTCCTGCTGTGTCCGGACCGGGTACGCCGGGTGGGTTTCTCGCGTCAGGCGGGTTTGTTGGAGCGTGCAGCGGATGTGGTCCTGGCCATGGTCAAGCAGCTGCGCAAATCACCGGATCTCGAACAGGTGAAGGAGCAGAATGACCGGTTGCAATACCTCGAAGGAGAGGCCGACAAGTTGATGGTGGAATTGCTGCGGGAGTTGTACTCGGGCGAAAAGGACGCCGTCAGTGTCATCGCGTTGAAGGACCTCTACGACCTCCTGGAGAAGGTCATTGATCGATGCCGTGATGCAGGAAACGTGATCTTCCACATTGTCCTCAAGAACTCCTGAGGTCCGTCATGAGTCTACTTCTGACAGTGATCGTGGTGGCGTTGATCTTTGAGTACATCAACGGATTTCATGATACGGCGAATTCCATCGCCACCGTTGTGTCCACCAAGGTCCTGACGCCGCGCCTTGCGATCATGCTGGCGGCGGTGACCAATCTGGTCGGGGCGCTCTACGGCACAGCCGTTGCAAAAACAATCAGCGGTGGGTTGCTGGACTCGAAGTTGATTCCTGCCGAACTCGCGACCCAGGCGCTGATCTGCGCCTTGGGTGGAGCGATTATCTGGAACCTCCTGACGTGGTGGTTCGGATTGCCGTCCAGCTCTTCGCACGCACTGATCGGCGGCCTGGTGGGATCCGGGATTGCGGCCGCGAGCAACAATTTTGCTGTGGTCATCCTCAGCAAGCCCAAGGCCGGCATGCCCTGGTATAAGTTCGATGGGCTTCTCTACAAGGTCATCATCCCGATGTTCCTGTCCCCGATCATGGGCTTCACGGTGGGACTTCTCCTGATGGGGGTGCTTTACTTCGCGCTTCGAAGTTGGACACCAAAGTGGGTCACCCGTGTCTTCGGCAAAGCTCAATTGGCAAGTGCTGCCTACATGGGCTTCAGTCACGGAAGCAATGACGCGCAGAAGACAATGGGCATCATCGCCCTCGCCATCGTGGGCGCGGACAAGGCGGGGAGCCTCGTGAACCTGCCTTCCTGGCTTCAATTCCTCCATCATCCCATGGTCACGGATGCCTCCGGAAGCGAAGGGATTGCCATCTGGATCAAACTGACCTGTGCCGTCACCATGGCCGCAGGAACGGCTGCGGGCGGATGGAAGATCATCAAGACGATGGGCCACAAGATGGTCAAGTTGCAGCCGGTGCACGGCTTCGCAGCGGAGGCCACCGCCGCTTCGGTCCTGATGACCGCCGCCCACTTTGGCATGCCGGTCTCCACCACCCACGCCATCACGACCAGCATCATGGGCGTCGGATGTGCCAAGCGGTTTTCCGCACTGAACCTGGGGGTTGTTGAACGGATCCTGTGGGCATGGTTCCTGACCCTCCCGATCACCGCCTTGATCGGATATGCGATGATGCGCGGTTTGTTGGCGTTGAAATGACACCGTTTCGTAACCTTTGCCCCTTCCAAGGGTCATCGGTCGCATGAAGCGGATGGCGTTGGCATGGTTCGGGGTGTGGGCGTTGCCCAGTGTGTTGCTGGGCGAGCTCCCGAAGACGGACTCGGAATTGTTCGATCTCCGGAAGGTCTGGGAGGCGAACGTCACGTTCGCCCCGGAGCAGTGGCAAGCCATTGCACCCAAAGGAGGCGGAGGAGGCCTGTTTGGAGGTCCCGGTGGGCCTGGAGGCGGACCTCGGGAGGGAGGCCGTCGCGGTCCGGGCGGCCCCGGAGGGCCGGGCGGACGTGGGGGATTTGATCCCAGCCGCTTCATGGCCGGTGGGTGGATGCAGGCCCTGGACACCGACAAGGATGGAAAGCTGACAAAGCCGGAGTTCGTGGGTGGTTTCCAACGGTTGGCCAAGGAGTGGGATACCGCGGGGTCTGGTGAGCTCGGCGTCGATGCCCTCCGCGATGGCATGAACAAGGCGCTGGGAGGTGGTGTCCCCGGAGGTGGTGGATTTGCTCCGCGGCTTCAAGGAGCCGAGGGGAAGCGCAATGGGCTGAGCTCCGCCTCGGGCATCAACTTTGAGTATGTCCACGCCGACCTGGAGTTCGGTGGATCGCGGATTACGAATGTGGCCGTTCGGTATAAGGGTAATGGGACGTACATGATGTCCCAGGGGACCGAGAAGAAGTCACTCAAGGTCGACCTCAACGAGTTCGTCAAGGGCCAGAAGGTGGCGGGAGTTTCGAAACTCAATTTCCACAACAACATCACGGATGCCTCGTGGATGAACGAGCCGTTGTCCTATGCGTTGTACCGGGATGCCGGTGTGCCGGCACCTCGGACGAGCTACGCCCGGCTCACCGTTTCCGTTCCCGGACTCCACACCAACCGTTCCTTTGGGTTGTATTCCATCGTCGAGAACCTCGACGACAATTGGGCCAATGGGAGCTTTGGAACGAAGAAAGGAGCCATCTTCAAGCCGGTAACCCCCAACTTGTTCCAGGATTTGGGCCAGGACTGGACCAAGTACCAGCAAACCTACGATCCCAAAGGCGAACTCACCGAGAAGCAGAAGCGCCGGGTCATCGATTTCGCACAGATCGTCACGCATGCCGACGAGGCGGAGTTTACGCGACGGTTGCCCGAGTTTGTCGACGTCGATGGGTTCAGTCGTTTCATGGCGGTGACGGTCTGGTTGAGCACGCTCGATTCCATTCTGGCGATTGGCCAGAACTACGTCGTTTACCTCCATCCCAAGACGGACCGATTCCACTTTGTGCCGTGGGACCTGGATCATTCGTTCGGAAATTTCATGCTTCAGGGAACTCAACAGGAGCGCGAACAACTGAGCATTGCTGAACCGTGGGTTGGTCAGAATCGATTCCTGGAACGGGTCATGAAGGTGCCGGCCATTCGTGAGGCCTACCTGGCTCGGCTCAAGGAATTTCAGCTCACTCTCTTCCAGCCGGCCCGGATCCGGAAGCAGGTGGATGAACTGGCCGCACTCTTGAAGTCGACCGTGAGGGAGGAAGGCGAGGAGAAGCTCTCCCGTTTCGAGAAGGTCGTCGCTGGGGAGTCGGTTGGGATGGGCGGATTCGGCGGTGGTGGCCGTGGTCCCGGAGGGGGGATGCCGGGGTTTGGAGATCCGGTGAAGCCCATCAGGACGTTCGTCGAAGTCCGCCACCAATCCGTCGCGGCGCAGTTGGCGGGAAATTCAACCGGGATGCGGATGGGTACCCGGGGAGGTCCCTTTGGCGGTGGCGGTCGGGGCGAATTTGGGCCTGGCACATTCCTCGCACCTGCTGTTCTGCAGAAGGCCGATCAGGATCACAACGACAAGGCGAGTCTCGCAGAGCTCCAGAAGCTGGCAGAGATCTGGTGGAGCGAATGGGACGCTGCCGGCAACGGATCATTGACCGATCAACAGCTCGGCGACGGGTTGAGCAAGGCTTTCCCGATGCCGCAGGGCATCGGCGGGCCAGGACGCGCACCAGGTGGACCGGAACAGGGTGCACGGCCCGTACCGAGGTAGGCCACGGATCAACGGAGAGTGGACAACACGGATCGGCGGATGATTCCGAAGACGTCTGTCGATCCGATGGACCCTCCCTCGATGTCGAGGTCGCCAACGATCACCGGCCAATCCTCCTGCGATGCAGGGCGGCATCCGTGAGAGCCCTTCACCAGGTTGGCATCAAGGGGGATGACGTCCATCAGCATCCGGAACCCCAGTTTCTTCTTCAGCAGTCGCCACCCGATCTGGAGCTTCACCATCGACAGGTTTGGGTCGAGAAAGAGCTCTACGGGGTCGTAGCCGGGCTTCCGATGGATGTCGACGCAGCGCGCGAAGTCCGGCGCACGCTTGTCCTCCAGCCAGTAGTAGTAGGTGAACCACGCATCCTCGGCGGAAAAGACCACTAGATCTCCTGAGCGGGTGTGATCGAGTCCGATCCGCTGCTTTCCATGTGCATCCAGCACCTCGGAAATGCCTGGGGTGGATTCCAAAAGCGTCCGGACCGCAGGGATCAATGACGCGTCCTGGACGTGTACATGTGCCACCTGATGGTCGGCGACGGCGAAAACCTTCGAGTTGCCAGCATCCAGCAGTTCCAATCCCAGCTCTTCCTTGATGGTCAGCCATCCCTTCTCGCGGAAGAGCCGATTGAGGTGAATCGGGCGACTCACTGGAGTAATCCCGTACTCACTGAGGACGATCACCCGGATGTCCCGGGATTCGAAGTCGTCGATCATGTCCCCAATGATTTCGTCTACACGACGAAGGTCTTCCTGGATGGCTGGATGCCCAGGCCCGAGACGCTGGAAGTTATAGTCGAGATGGGGAAGGTAGACGAGCTGCAAGGTGGGATGGTGCTGATCCTCGATCCAACGCGCCGACTCCGCGATCCAGCGTGTAGCGCAGTCGGGCGCTCCTTGAGGAGAGTGGACACCGGCAGCTGGTCCCCAGAATCCGGGGAAGGGGAAGTCTCCGAGCTTTGCCTTGAGGGCCGGCCGCAGATCGTAAGGCCACGAATAGATATCGAAAAACTTCCGCCCATCCGCGGGGTACATCGGGCGAGGCGTAACAGAGAAATCCGCCGTGGAATACATGTTATACCACCAGAAGGTCTTGGCGCACGTGAATCCTGGGACCTCCGATCGCAGAATATCCCAGAGTTTTGGGCCATGAACGATGTGGTTTGACTGCTTCCAGAACTGAACCTCGGCCAGTTCACGATGATACCATCCGTTCGCCACGACTCCGTGGCTCGAAGGGAGTTGGCCGGTCACATACGTTGATTGGGCGGTACAGGTAACCGCTGGCAGAGCGGGATCGATCGTGGCCAATCGGTGACGCTCCATGAACCGACGGAGCCGGGGCATGGATGGACCCACCAAGGCACGGGTGAGCCCTACGACGTTGAGGACGGCGACACGGTGCATACAGTTTAGAGAATGGCGCGGAGAAAGGGACGGTAGAGGTGGGGTTCGAGCAGGAAGCTGTCGTGGCCCTTGTCCGAATGCAGTGTGATTCGTGTTGCCTCGACACCCGCCAGCTTGAGCACCCGTGCGAGTTCCGCCTGCTCTTCAGGATAGAAGCAGCAGTCTGAATCGATGGTGAAGATGAGATACCTCTGTCGCCGACAGCGCTGGAAGAGTCCGACAAGGTCCGTGGCTACCGCCTCACGCACGAGGTCGAAGCGTTGCCATGCATCGAGAATCCGCAGATAGGTGTTCGCGTCGAATCGTTGAACAAACTTCTGTCCTGCGTGAAGCATGTAGGATTCCAGCGGGCTTCGAAGTTGATACCAGGCAAGCGAGTCATCGTGCCTGACGACTTCATCGCGGGCCCGCTCCGCGAGTGCGGCTTGGGAGACAAAGGTCTTGTGACCGATCATGCGGGCGACAGCCAAGCCGCGATCAGGGCGTGGGCCGTCATAATAGTTCCCGCCATTGAAATTGGGATCTGCTTCGATGGCACAAACCTGTTCAAAGTTGTGGAGCCGCTGGATCGGGGTGACCGAGACTCCAGTGGCGATGGGGATCACGGTCCGTACCCGTTCGGGATAGCGGGTCGCCAAGCTCAGCGACAGGAGTCCGCCCAATGAAGCTCCGACAGCGGCGTGGAGGGTCTTGATTCCGAGCCCATCCAGCAGCGCCATCTGGGAGTTCACGATGTCCGCGATCGTCAGTTGCGGAAATGTGGGGCCGTAGTGTTTGCCCGTTGCCGGATTGATGGACCCGGGCCCTGTGGAGCCATAGCATCCCCCGAGGTAATTCACACAGAGGACGAAGAAGCGCTCGGTATCCAGAGCCTTGCCCGGTCCTATGAAACCATCCCACCAACCATTGTGGCACTCGTCGGTCCACATTGCCCCGACCCCTTCGATGGCCGGGTTGAAGCCTGCGGCGTGATGGCTTCCCGAAAGGGCATGAAAGACCAGGATGGCATTGTCCCGTGCCGGTGATAACTCCCCGTAGCTCTCAAACGCCAGAATGGCGTTTGGCAGAGGTTCTCCGCTCTGGAGGAAAAAAGGGCGCCCACGGGAAGCCAGGTCGAAGAACTGGGTGCT
>JAIXZE010000194.1 GCA_027489875.1 Verrucomicrobiales bacterium | reverse complement strand
GGCCGGATTCCTCTCCACCGCCCATTCGGACGCGGACATCGACCAGACCCTCGCCGCGGCCGACCGCGCCTTCGCCGGCTTCCACTGAAAGACGGGGTGGCGACGTCCCCGTCGCCCGTCCAAGAGCCCCTCCCCATGGCGATGAAGCCTTCGCCGCCCCACTGAAAGACGGGGTGGCGACGTCCTCGTCGCCCGTTCAAGAGCTCCTCCCCATGGCGATGAGGACATCGCCGCTCCGCTGAAAGACGGGGTGGCGACGTCCTCGTCGCCCGTCCAACAGCCTCTCCCCAAGTCGATCAAGCCATCGCCGCTCCGCTCAAGGACTGTCTGCCCCCACGCCTTGCTCCACCGCATCCAGCAACACCTGTGTCGGCTGATTCAACGGTAGCCGCCGCGCCTCCTCCATCGTCACCCAGCGGAATTCCTGCGCTTCATCGTTGAGCTGGACCTCCGGTGTCCCAGCCACCCGGCAGGTGTAATTCAACAGCAGGAAATGGGCGTCCTTGTAGAACTCCGGCGGATGGATCGCGTCCTGCACGAGCACGAAGCGCACGTCCTCCACCTTCAAGCCCGTCTCCTCCCACATCTCCCGTCGCAACGCGGCCTCGCTGGCTTCTCCCCACTCGATCTTTCCACCCGGGATGCCCCATCGATCCGACCACTTCGCCGTCCGCACCATCAGCATCCGGCCATCGTCCCGGAACACCAGCCCGCCCACGGTTGCGATCGGACGCTGGGGAACCGCCGACGGCACATGGAGGCGAAGATCGTTCCGTTCCAGCAACCCGCGCAATTCGCCGAGATGCTCGACGATCAGGTCCGGACGCGCGCGCCGCAGCTGTTCCAACCGGTTGTAACCCGTCAGCACCGCGATGCTGGGGATCCCGCCGTGCCGCGCCGCGTCCACGTCGTGCTCCATGTCCCCGATGAACACCGTGTCGGCCGGGGTCAGGCCGTGATCGGTCATCAGGATCCGGATCTGTTCCCGCTTGTCAGGAACCCCCAGGTACGGGTGCTGAAGGTACGCCCCGAATCCCGTCGTCCGCTGCTGGATCTCGTACATCCGCGGGTGGACGGCGCTCAGGAGGAACGTCCGCAACCCGCGGCTCCGGCAGAACTCCAGGAACTCCTGGGCGTGGGGCAGGGCGACCACCGTGTCCTGCACCTGCGCGAAATGATCGTGGAACCACAACTCCAGTTCCGGGAGCGGCACATGCGACACATATCGCTCGTAGAATCCGCGGAACGGCAGCTGGAACTCCGTCCGGAACTGTTCGAGCGTCAACTCGGGCACGCCTGCCCTGCGGAAGATGTGGTTCGACGCATGCCACACCGCCGGGAGGTCGTCCACCAGCGTCCCGGACCAGTCGAAGATCACGTTGCGGATCACGGGCTCACCCTACGGCCAGTTCCCCCGTTGTCGATGCCCCGGCAGGACAGAGTCTTGATCCGTGGCGCAACACGCTTCCGCCTCCTCAAAAGGCGGGGTGGCGACGTCCTCGTCGCCCGTCCAAGAGCCTCTCCCCAAGTCGCTGAAGCCATCGCCGCTCCACTGAGAGCCGGGGTGGCGACGTCCCCGTCGCCGCGCCAAGCAGTGTCCATTCACTGGAATGTCGAAGAATGACTCGCGCAGAGACGCAGAGGAAGCGGGCCTTTCAATCACCGTGATCGAGTCACCAAACGGTGATCCCGTTCACGGTTGTCCATGCTTCAGGTTTCCTGTCGCTCTCTGCGGCTCTGCTCCTCTGCGCGAGATTATTACTGCATGGATATGGCCAGGAGCCTCTGCCCATGGCGATGAGGACATCGCCGCCCCGCTGAGAGCCGGGGTGGCGACGTCCCCGTCGCCGTTCCAAAGCCATTCCCATGGCGATGAGGACATCGCCGCCCCGTTCCCAATCTCAAACGGGGCCAGTGTCCAGATGCGCCCCCTCCCATCAGCAACCCATCGCCAACCTTGAAACTCCCGGTCCTGCGCGAGACCCTCGTCGGCATATGCTCTCCCTCCTGTCATGGATACGCGGCGCCGCGATGGCGGTAGCGTTGTCCTGCGTGGCGGCGGGAGCCTCCGATCACTGGTCGTTCCGTCCCGTGGCTCCGGTGGAGCCGCCGGCGGTGAAGGACGCGGGATGGGGTCGCAGTCCGGTGGACCGGTTCATCCTCGCACGCCTGGAGCAGGAGGGAATACGTCCGTCTCCTCCCGTGGATCGGGCCGCGTGGTTGCGCCGGGTTTCATTGGATCTCGTGGGGTTGCCGCCCACGCCGGAGCAGGTGCAGGCGTTTCTGAGCGATGCCGCCCCTGACGCGGAGGCTCGGATCGTGGACGGGCTGCTCGGGTCGCCTCGCTACGGCGAACGCTGGGCGCAACATTGGCTCGATGTTGTGCGGTTCGCGGACACCCACGGATTCGAGGTGAACACCGAACGGCCGAATGCCTGGCCTTACCGCGATTACGTGATCGCCGCCTTCAACGCGGACCTGCCTTACGACCAGTTCATCCGCGATCAGATCGCCGGCGATCTCCGGGGGCAGGATGCGGCCACGGGATTCCTCGTGACCGCGTCGGTGTTGCTGCCGGGCCAGATCGGGGCCGACGACGTCTCGAAGCGTCTCGCGCGGCAGGACGCACTCGACGAAATCGTGGTCAACACGGGCCAGACGTTCCTCGGGTTGAGCGTGGGTTGCGCCCGTTGCCACGACCACAAGTTCGATCCCATCACGGCCCGCGACTATTACTCGATGCAGGCCTTCTTCGCCGGGGTGGAGTACGGCGACCGCGAAATGCGCACCCCCGAGGCGCTGCGGATGAGCGCAGACGCCGCCCGGATGCGCGCCCGCGTGACGGCCATCGACGCGGAGTTGACCCGGTTCGAGGCCATGGCCCGTCCGGGTGAAACCGGGACAAACCGTACGGCAGCGCTGCGGCCACCCGTGAGCGCAGCGCGGAACTCGGATCGCTTTGCCCCGGTGCGGACGCAGCGGGTGCGGTTCACGATCCGCAAGACCACCAACCTCGAACCCTGCATCGATGAGTTGGAGGTGTACGACACGACCGCGCGCAATGTCGCCCTGGCTTCGTCCGGGACGCGCGCGACGTCGTCCGGTGATCGCACCGAACCCGACCGTCACGAACTGCGGTTCGTGAATGACGGCCGCTACGGGAACTCGCGCAGCTGGATGTCCAGCGAGATGGGGAAGGGCTCGGTGACGCTGGAATTTCCAGCCGCCTGCGAGATCGAACGGGTGGTGTGGGGTCGCGACCGGAACCGTGAGTTCGTCGATCGCCTCGCGACCGATTACACGATCGAGGTCGAGGTGGCTCCGGGCACCTGGCGCGTGGTGGCGGATTCCACCGATCGACATCCGATGGACGCCCCCGCCGCGGTCCGTCTAGCCGGTGTCCTGGAGTCCAGTCTCACCACCGCCGAGACCGCGACGGCGAATGCGTTGCTCGCGGAACGGAAGGATCTGGAGGGGCGCATCGGGAAGGTGACCCAGGCGCAGATGGCCTTCGCCGGGGTTTTCCGCAAACCCGACGACATCCGGCTCCTGCATCGCGGCGATCCCGAACAGCCCCGCGATCCGGTTGTGCCGGCGGTGCCCGTCGTGCTGGGCGGACTGAAGATGGATCGCGAAACGGTGGAGTCCGACCGCCGGCGCGCCCTGGCAGAGTGGCTCGCCGACGCGGCGAATCCGCTCACCGCACGCGTGATGGTGAATCGGATCTGGCAGGGACACTTCGGTGTCGGACTGGTGGAGACGGCCAGCGATTTGGGTCGGAGCGGGACGAAACCTTCGCATCCGGAATTGCTCGACTGGCTGGCGATGGAGTTCGTCCGCAGTGGGTGGTCGGTGAAGCACATGCACCGACGCATCGTGTTGTCTGCGACCTACCGCCAGTCGTCCCGGGTGGATCCCGTGGCCGCGACCCGGGACGCCGACGTGCGGTGGTTGTGGCGGTTTCCATCGCGTCGGATGGAGTCGGAGCCCATGCGTGATTCGATGTTGTGGGTGAGCGGCCGCTTGAACCTGTCCATGGGCGGGCGTGGCTTCGATCTCTTCAACAACCGGGGCGGCCTGACCGGGTTCCAACCGGTGGAGTCGTACGCCGGGGATGGTCTCAAGCGGATGATCTACGCGCACAAGGTCCGACGCGAACGGGAGGCGGTGTTCGGGGCTTTCGATTGTCCGGACGCCGGCCAGAGCACGGCGCGACGCCGTGAATCCACGACGCCGGTGCAGGCGCTGAACCTGTTCAACAGTCGGTTCACCGTGGAGCAATCGGAAGCCTTTGCGCGAAGGGTGGCCTCCGAGGCCGGGACCGATCCGGCGCGACAGGTGCAACGGGCCTACGCCCTCGCCTTGGGTCGTTCGCCGACGGCGATGGAGTTGGCGGAGGTCGTTCCGGTGGTCCGTGACCACGGCGTCGCGGTCCTCGCCCGGGCGCTCTTCAACAGCAACGAATTCCTGTTTGTACCGTAGGGGGGAGTTGCCAGATTCCAGTCTCCAGTTCCCAGTTCTCCCATTGAAGGCCGGGTACCCCTACCCGGCGCGGGTCCTTCCCACTGAAGGCCGGGTGCCCCCACCCGGCGCGGTTCCTTCCCATTGAAGGCCGGGTACCCCTACCCGGCGTGGTTCCCTCCCATTGAAGGCCGGGTACCCCCTACCCGGCGTGGTTCCCGGTCTTCGAACGAAGTTGCCAGAGGCCAGGTTCCAGTTCCCAGATTCACCGCCGCGTGAGGGCACGCGGCCTACACTCGTTGATTACGATCGAGAGGTAGCAGTCGACGCCAGGAGGCTGTGGAAGAAAGGGGGGGAGAAGCTGGTGCATCCGCATGGAGTTGAACCATGAACCTTCTGATCCGTAGTCAGATGCTCTATCCAATTGAGCTACGGATGCACTGAGCGGGCGGACGTTAGGAATCGGGCT
>JAIXZE010000024.1 GCA_027489875.1 Verrucomicrobiales bacterium | reverse complement strand
CCGCCGAGAAGCCCCGACAGCAGGTTGCCGATTCCCTGCGCCTTGAGTTCACGATTTGGATCCGAGATCCGCTTCTCCGGGTCGAGCTTGTCCGTGGCCTCGATGCACAGGAGCGTCTCGATGCTTCCAACAATGGCGATCGTGACAGCGACGCCCCAGACCGACGGATTGAGGAACTCGGTGAACTTCGGGAACTGGAAAAGACCCACGAACCCCGGGAACGAATCGATCACCGGCAATTTGACCAAATGATCCTTGCCAGCGGTCAACGCCCACGCCGGCAACCATTGAAGCAAGGCTTCGTTGATCGCCGTCCCGACCATCACCACCACCAGCGCCGGCGGCACGAGACCGGACCATTGGAACCGCCGGATCCATCGGGTTTCCCACACGATGAGGATCATCAGGGAAACTCCCGAGATGAGGATCGCGCCGGGACTCGCCGTCTGGATCGCGGCAAGGATTTCGCTGAAGGTGTTGAGCTTGTCGGGCTGCTGGAAGGATTCGTCGCCCTCGAAGTCGTGGTCATTCCCCAGCGCATGGGGAATCTGCTTCAGGATCAGCACCAGCCCGATGGCCGCCAGCATTCCCTTGATCACCGAATTCGGGATGAAGTCACCGATGGTTCCCGCCCGGAGCATTCCCAGGATCCATTGCAGTCCACCGGAGATCAGCACCGCCAACGCAAAAACCTCGTAGGCCCCCAGCTTCTGGATGGAGACCAGGACGATCACGGCCAATCCAGCCGCCGGTCCGCTGACAGACAACTCCGAGCCGGACAACACGCCGACGACGATGCCACCGATGATTCCCGCGATGATCCCGGAAAGCAGCGGGGCCCCCGAAGCGAGCGCGATGCCAAGGCACAACGGCAGGGCGACGAGAAAAACCACCAGCCCTGAGGGCAGATCGCGTGAAACCGTGGCAAATGACAGCCACGCGCCGGGAGTGGTCCGGGTGCTGGAGGGGGATTCCATGGAGAGACTCGACAAACATGCCCCCACTCAGAGGCAGAGTGTCAAACCGCGATCCCGGATTTCTTGATTCCCTGCCCTTGAGGGGCGTGTGCACCTCGGCGTGCTTCCGAATTGAACCTTCGAACTTCAACCTCTTTTGCGCCGCGTGAGGGCACACGGCCTACAGCCACGGAACTGGCGACTGGCACATCTGGACACTGCCCCCGTTTGGAAAGGATTCGGGGCGGCGATGTCCTCATCGCCTTGGGAATGGCTTTGGCACGGCGACGAGGACGTCGCCACCCCGTTGCATGCGGGGACAGTGTCCAGATGCGCCCACTGGGAACTCATTCGGAATCACCCGCTCGACTCGTGACGGACGTCAGGTACCATAACGTCGTCATGGCCACTGAATCGCCCGTCTCCGCCGCCGCTCCGAAACGCGTCAATCTGCGACGCCCCGGTGTCATGGAGGCCGTCGCCGCACAGGTTGTCGCGCATTACCGCAGCGAACTCGTCGAACGGATCCGAGCCAACGGGGGGCAACTGTCCCACGGCGGCCTGACCATCAAACTCGCGAAGGAATTTGGCTTCTGTTACGGCGTCGAACGGGCCATCGACCTCGCCTATGCCGCCCGCCGATGCTTTCCCGCGCCGGCGCGGATCTTCCTGCTGGGTGAAATCATCCACAACCCCGAGGTCAACGATCAGATCCGGAATCTCGGGATTGTCTCCATCTCGCCGAAGCCTTCGGACGAAGAGCTTTCAAACCTCGGCCTTGGGCCCGACGACGTGGTGCTCATTCCGGCCTTCGGCACCGAGGTGGCCACCCGCCGCCGGATCGAGGAACAGGGTTGCCAGACCGTCGACACGACCTGCGGCGACGTGATGAGCGTGTGGAAGCGGGTGCGGAGCTACAGCAAGGACGGTGTGACCAGCATCATCCACGGCAAGGCGCGCCACGAGGAGACGAAGGCCACCACATCACAGGCAACCGCCTACGGTACCGGGCACTACCTGGTCGTGTTCGACCTGGCTGAGACGGACGCGGTTTGTCACTACATCGAGCACGGAGGCGATCGCGTTGCATTCCTTGAGCGTTTCAAGGGGGCTTACTCCCCTGGCTTCGATCCGGACCTGCATCTGGTTTCAGTAGGTGTCGCGAATCAGACAACGATGCTCCGCGGGGAAACCGAAGAAGTACAGCGGCGCATCCGCGCCGCCATGGAGCGTCGGTACGGTGGTTTGGAGGTGGGCCAGCACTTCCGGGTGTTCGACACGATCTGCGGGGCAACCCAGGACCGTCAGGACGCGCTGCAGAAGCTCCTCAAGACGCCGATGGACCTGCTGATCGTGGTGGGCGGCTACAACTCCTCCAATACCTCCCACCTCGCGGAGATGGGCGAGAAGGTCCTGCCGACGTTCTTCATCAAGAACGCCGCCAAGATGGAATCGGCCACCCACATCGAGCACTGGAACCAACACAGCGCGGAAGAAGTCCAAACCAAGGGTTGGCTCCCCACACAGGGGCCCGTGACCGTGGGCATCACCGCCGGGGCCTCCTGCCCGAACAACCTCATCGAGGATACAATCCGGCGGTTGTTCGAACTCCGCGGCATCGACGCGGCCGCATTGCTCGCGTCCTGAGACCCAAGGTTTCCCAGCGTCCGGGAAAAGGGCTCAGCCTCCATGCGGTTGCGAAAGGGGCGTGGATGCCCGCGGCACCCACGCCCCTCATGCAGATCAACTTGCCTGGACTTGCCTAGGGCTGATTGGGGATGCCCCCGCCAGCACCCGGAAGGTTAAGACCCGGGATGTTGAGCCCCGGAGGCAATCCGCCTTCACCCGCAGGCGCTCCCTCCGCTTTCTTGTCAGCAAAGAGGTCGGAGCGGTTCTTGAGGATCGGATCAATGGTCCACTTGCTGACCATGTAGGTCCACTTGGCGTAGGCCTGCTCGGTCTTC
Organism: Verrucomicrobiales bacterium; assembly: GCA_027489875.1. Lineage (GTDB taxonomy): Bacteria > Verrucomicrobiota > Verrucomicrobiia > Limisphaerales > UBA9464 > UBA6176. The sequence goes on along the minus strand of JAIXZE010000024.1, from coordinate 5,713 downwards.
AGCTTCTGTTCGAGCTTCGCGAGCTTCTCCTTGAACTCCTTGTCGAGCTTCTCCTTGTCCTCAGGCTTTTCATCCGCCGCAGGCGTCCGCTCCTTCTTGAGGTCGGCGGTCACGTTGACCTGGATCGGATACTCCTCATTGGCCTGGGGAGTCCCGACCTTGATCTCATAGGTGAACCCAGCGGCGGTCGTGATCCGGGCGAGCGAGGGCTTGTCGAGGCCGAGGGTCGCGAGTTCAGGATTGATGCGGACATCGCTGAACGTCGGGGCACTCAGGACGCTCCCGAACACACCCAGCTTGCCCGCGTCCGGCTTCTCCTCCGGTCCCGCATCCGCGAGCTGCCATTCCCCGAACTCATTGGTCCGGGAGAGGGTGAAGCTGTTCGTGGTGGCCGCGCGAAGGATTTCAATGCGCGTCGGCAGCTCCACCTTGAGGAACTCCTTGTCCAACCACTCCTCAGGGCGCGTCTCGGCGTTGTTCAGGGGATCGGACACAAGAGCGACGGTCTTGATGTCCGAACCGACCATCAGATAGCGGCCGTTGGCCATGCCGCCGCCGCCGAACGGCGAGGAATCCTCGCCCGCGCGGCTGTGGGTCTTGCCAAGGAGGAGCGACTTGAGCGGTTTGCCATCCGTGCCCAGCAGTTCCACCTGCACGCCGTTGCCCTTGTCCGGTTCGACAAGATCCAATGCGGCGAGGCGGGAAGGACCGAGTTCCAACGGACGGGTCACCTTGAGGTCATCCAGCTTCCGGAGGAACTCCGAGAGGCTGCTGAAGCTGGCGGCATGGTTTCCGCGCTCCTTCACCACCCAGATGTCGCCTTCGCGGACGACGTTCAGCTGATTGCTGCCGGCGCGGATCCGGAGACCGGCAACGTCATTGATGTCGAGGGCACCCAGGATCTTTTGTCCCATCCCGACCTTGGAGCCCGTCATCCGGGCATCGTCCTGCTTGCGCAGGTACAGTCCGGCCCCTCCCAGAACGAGGAGCGCGGCCACGAGGTACAACAGTTGTTTTCCCTTCATACGCAGTTTCGTGTTTGGGGTTAACGGGCAGCAGTGCGACGACGGCGGGCGATGGCCAGTCCGATGCCGGTTCCAGCAACGATCACCGGCATGCCAACGATGTTGACGAGCTTGCTCTTGAACTCAAGGGCCTCGACTTCCTGGCGCAGTTCCTTGCGGACATTGCGCAGCTGACGGTTGGCTTCGACCTGCTTCTTCTTGAGCTTCTCGTATTCCACCTTCGCCTCCGGCGAGAGGATGAACTTCTGGTTCCCTTCCTTCTTGCTCTGGATTTCAGAGATGCGGGCACCGGATTCATCCGCTTCCTTCTGGAATCGGGCGATCTCCGCCTGGAACCGCTTCTCGGCCTCGGCCTTCTTCTGGAGGACCACGGTGAACGGGCGCTGGACGGTGGCGCGGCTGCGGGCACCGATCAGCGACGAATCGCCAGCGATCTGTTCCACCAGGTTCTGGCCGAGCGCGAGGTTGCCGTTGAACGGCATGGCCAGCCGCATCATGCGGTTGATCTGGACGCAGAACGGATCGTAGATGAGGTCGGAATCACCGAAGAGGTACACGATGCCTTCGGCCTTGGATTCCTTGAGCCAGTCGCCCTTGGCCTCGTCCTTCTTCTCGCCGTCCTTGCCTTCTTCGGCGGGCTTCGCATCGCCCGGCTTTCCGTCGGGGAATGCGGTCTTGAACTTGCCGGTCAGTCGGATGGCCAGGGCGTACTCGATTCCGCTGGGGTTGAAGTCATCCATGACCTTCTGGCCGTTCAGCTGGGCCGTCATGCCATCGACAAGCTGCGAGTCCTTGCTGCTGTGGATCAGGACCTCCTGCTTCAGGCCATCCGCCGGCTTGCCGGTGAACGCACCCGCAAAGGGCAGCAGGATGTTGTCCGATTGACCGAAGACGGCGTCGCCCTGCGCGACGGCGTCCTTCGTCAGGAACAGGAAGGCGGGCGCCGGAGCGGGCGGCCGGCCCGCCTGCGTCGCCAACTCGCGTGAATACTGGGCGTCGGCAACGACCTTGGCGGTGTCGAACTCAATGCCCCAACCCTTCAGGAGCTTCGGCATCGTCGATCCGCCCGCCATGTTGAATCCCATCGGATTCGGATTCCGGTTATCGGCGAGGCACATGCCGTCGAGCATCGCCACGAGGCGACCGCCCCGGAGCACGAACTGGTCGAGAGCGAACTGCGCCTTGTCCGAAATGTCCTTGGGATGGATGACGAGGAGGACGTTGATCTTCGGATCGATGGCGTCGACCTCCATGCCAACCTGCTGCACATCGAAGTCCCGCTTGAGCTCGTTGATGAACACCCACGGATCGCTGCCCTGCTGGCCCATGCGCATCATCATGGGATTGCTGGGAGTCCCGAACGCCGGCAGCGGCGTCATGACGCCGATGATGGGCTTGGTGGTCTGGAGGACCTGCGACACCGCGCGTGCGAGGTCGTATTCGAGGAGGCGGTCGCGTTGCACCGAAAGCGCAGGCACGGCCACCTTCTGAGGATCGAGGGTGATGGACAGACCGAGGTAATAGGGCTCACCGGTCTGCGGGTTGACCTGCGGCTCCACGCCATCAATGCGCGCCGCATCCTCCTCTTCGGAGTCGGGCTGCGGATCGAATTTCTTCACCCGGAGCATGCCCTTCGAGGCATTCGCAAATCCGGTGAGGAGGTCCTCCACCTGACGGGCGTAGACTTCTTCCATGGGCGGAAGGCGGTTGCCCTTCTGGGACGCATAGAAGTTCACGATCACCGGAGTATCGCTCTTCGCGACGCGCTCCAGGATCTGGCGCGTGCCATCGGAGAGGGAATGCATCTGGTTCTCCGTGAGGTCCAGCCGCACCGGCGACCGGCTGATCACGAAGTTGAAGAGGACCACCACGGCGAAGGCCACCGCCACACCGATGGCGGAAAACATCAAGGCCTGGAATTTGGACTGTTTCATGGTCTGGGATTTCAGGGTTGAGGTTCAGGCTCCACGCACACCGCGCAACACCACGCTCGTGGTGAACAGGGAGAAGCCAATCACGGATCCGAAATACACGACATCGCGCAGGTCGATCAGCCCCTTCTGGAACGTTCCGAAGTGGTGCCAGGTCGACATGCCCTTCACCAGGCTCACCAGTCCCTCGGGGACATGGTTCACGAGGAATTGCGTCACCGGTTCCCACCCGCACAGTAGCAGGAGGAAGCAGACCACCACCGAGATGATGAACGCGATGATCTGGTTGCGGGTGATGGCCGACATCAGTTCGGTCACCCCGAGGTAGGCACCCGCCAACAGCAGGCTGCCCACATAACCCGAGATGATCGCGCCGTTGTCCGGGTCACCGAGGTACGCGGTGGTCAACACCACCGGGAAGGTCAGGGCGAGGGCAATGGCGAGGAACAGCCAGCTCGCGAGGAACTTGCCGACGATCGCCTGCCAGGGGGCAATCGGCATCGTCAACAGCAGCTCCAGGGTGCCACTCCGCCGTTCCTCGGCCCACAGGCGCATGCCCACGGACGGAACAAGGAAGAGATAGAGCCACGGATGCCAACTGAAGAACGGCTCCGCCAGCGAGGCCTGACCACGTTCGTGGTAGAAGCCCAGGCTGAAGGTGAAGAAGCCGGTCAACAGCAGGAAGATGACGATGAACACATAGGCCACGGGCGAGTTGAAGTACCCGCCCAGCTCTCGTTTCGAGATGGTCCAGACGTTACGGAATCCTTCGTTCATAGCGGTCAATTGTTCGGTACGGACCAGGCTGTCACCCATCGTGGGGACGAAGCCCGGACCAGGTTGAAGTTGTTTCGGGAATCAGGCCGCTGCCTTCGCAGTATCCGGCTTGGTGATGGCGCGGAACACATCGTCCAGTCGCCCTTCCTCGGTGTGCAGCTCGTCGAACCGCCACCCCTCCTTGGCCACGACATCCGCGACCGCGCTGGCCAGGTCGGCCCCCTGGCCCCGCTCCCGGGGCTGGATGCGCGCCGAGACGCTGTTGCCTTCCGATTGGGCACTCACCTTTCCGGCCACACCCAACTGCGCGAGCTTGGAGCGGACGGCGTCCACACCCACGCCATGAACCCGGACGGTGACGCTTCCGGCCAACTCGGACTTCGCCTTGAGCTGGGCCGGAGTGCCGTTCGCCACGACGGCGCCCCGGTCAATGATGATCGCCCTAGTACAGCAGGCCTCGACCTCTTCCAGGATGTGCGTGCTGAAGATGATGATCTTCTTTTCGCCCATGCGCCGGATCAACTGCCGGACCTCGAACTTCTGGTTCGGATCCAGACCGTCGGTCGGTTCATCCAGGATCAGGATCTCGGGATCGTGGATCAGCGCCTGCGCCAGGCAGGTGCGGTGGCGATAGCCCTTGGAGAGGGTGTCCACGGATTGGTGGAGGACGTTCTCCAGGAAACACAGGCCGGTCACCCGGCGGATCGCATCCTTTCGCGCGGCACCGGAAAGCCCACGCATCTCGGCCGCCCAGTTCAGGAAGCCATGCACAGTCATGTCCGAGTAGCTCGGCGCACTCTCCGGGAGGTATCCCATGAGCCGCTTGGCTGCCAACGGGTTGTCGACGATGTCATGGCCACCCACGGTCACCCGGCCCGATGTGGCCGGCATGAATCCGGTGATGATCCGCATGGTCGTGGACTTGCCCGCGCCGTTTGGCCCAAGGAACCCCAGCACTTCACCAGGCTTCACCTCGAACGAGACTCCGTTCACGGCACGCTTGGTGCCGAACTCCTTGACGAGATTCTCAACGGTTATCATGTCGGATTGTCTTTTGAGCCATTCACCACGCAAAACGGGACCCCGGGACAAATGCTCCGGGACCCCGACCCGTCCTTCGACGGCGAGTGTCCATTGCGCGCGAACTGGCTTCGGCCAAGTAGACAGCAGACTGCCCCGTCGTTCAAAAAAAAGTTTGAGGATCCAATGGCGGGGGAGTTCGAAGTTTCAAGATTCAAGCCCGGCCGTGACCGGCCGAGCCCAACCGTAGCCAACGTCAGGAGGCTGGGGCTGGGCAGTTCCTGATTTCCAACTCGCCTGCTCCGCGTGGGGGCACGCGGCCTGCAATCACAGAAACTGAAGGCCGGGTGCCCTCACCCGGCTGTCACGTCCTGATTTAAATTTGTCACCGCAGGGCTCTGACACCTGAAGTCAGCGGTTGTGCCTTTGGGGACGCATCTACCGGACATGCATCCCTCGCCCGCCTTCGCCGCAACGCGGCGCGCGGAGAAAGCCCAGCGGTGGAGCGGAGCGGAACCCTGGGTCACCCCACCCCATGACATCTCGCCCCAACGGGGCGAACGGTGACCACACGCACCCTGTTCCGTGTGCCCTTTCAGGGCACAGAAGACATTCTGTGGCGTGGTCCCCGGGGTTCCACCCCGCGCTTTCACCTGTTGCCACTTCGGGGCACGAGCACGGTACGCACCGGCCTTCACACGGAGTTGCCAGTTCCCAGAAGCCAGTTCCCAGAAACTCTCACCGTAGGCTGCGTGCCCCCCACCGGAACCCTGCGCAAGTTGTCCGGGCGTGGACTGTCCCGACCAGGAAGCTGGGTCCGAGGCGGGCCCGCTGATTTGCATCCGGACGTCGCATATGCGGCGTCCGGATGCAAAAACCGCCGAAACGACGATGGAACGGGCCGTCATTTGCAAATTCGTGTCGCATATGCGACGCGAGTTTGCAAAAGCCTCATGGGTT
>JAIXZE010000377.1 GCA_027489875.1 Verrucomicrobiales bacterium | reverse complement strand
TGCCCCCACATGGAACGGGGTGGCGACGTCCTCGTCGCCGTTCCAAAGCCATTCCCAAGGCGATGAGGACATCGCCACCCCGAATCCTTTCCAAAAGGGGGCAGTGTCAAGATGCGCCCCGGCGCAGCCCCCTTCAAACTTGAATCCTGAAACTTCAAACTCTCCCCACCCCTACCAACTCACCGGCACACTCAGCTTCGCCCCGAACCGGTTCTTGTAGAACAACAGCTTGTTCTGCGCGCCGTACTCGTGGACCAGCTTCGTCAGCTTCACGTCGTAGCAGCAGTACTCCGCGATCTCGTACATCTTCCCCTCCTTGAACCACTGGATCGCCTGCAACCCCTCGCTGGTCTTCTCCAGTCCGAACGTCGCGTTCGCGATCGAATCCAGGGAAAGCCGGTGTTTCAGCGTGTCAGCCACGACCACCAGCATGTCCAGGGTCGGCACCTGGGCGAGGTCGAAAACCGTGTACCCGTGCAGCACCTCGTAATCGAACCGCAGCACGTTGAAGCCCACCACCAGGTCCGCCCGCTGCAACTCCCGGATCAGCGCATCCACCTCGCGCTCCTGATAGATCCGATAGCCCCCCCGCGTGGTGCTGTACGTCACCCCCACGCTCATCTTGAGGTCCCGGATCTTGTCCCATCCTCCGACCTCGTCCGCGGACTTCTGCGTTTCCAGGTCGAAATAGACGATGTTCTTCACCGCGGCCGGTTTCACGCAAACCAACGGCCGGGGCAAGAGTGAAGTTCCTCACACGCTCGATTCGGCAGCCCCGGGAGGACGAGGTTCGTTTCTCCCAGTTGGTGTTTCCTGTGTGTCTGGCCTGCGAGGCCATGCTTCACCCGTCGCCCAAAAACCCACCTCCAGTCGGTCCCTTGCGCCACCGGGGAAGCATGGCCTCGGAGGCCACACACCACACACCGCCTGATCCTGAATGCAGACCTTGCGCCTGCGTCGTGGGTCGAATCAAACGCCGCCCCCGAATCCCGCGCAACCCCGATCTCACCCCTTTGGCCACATCGCGCGCCTCGTGTCACTCCCCCGCGAGGAACGGGGTGGCGACGTCCTCGTCGCCGTTCCAAAGTCGCTTGCAAGGCAACGCCGCTCATCACCCATACCGCAAGCGCTGCTCCAGCTCGCGCAACCCGACCGTCACACTCACCTTCTTCCCACCCCGAAGGATCGCCATGTAGTCGCCCTGGCCCTGCGCCTGCAATTCGACCACCGTTTCCACATTCACGATCAGGGACCGGTTCAGGCGCACGAACTGTCCCCCGGGAAGCCCCTGCTCCAGCGAAGCCATCGTCTCACGCACGATGTGCCGGTCGGTCGCCACATGGACCACGACGTAGTTCCCCGCCGACTCGATGCACTGGATATCCTCCACCCGGATGAAGGTGACGCGTTCGCCCGCCTTGCACATCAACCGGGAAATGGGACGTGGAGCTTCGCCGGCAAGGGCGTCACCCGGACGGCTGGACTTCAGGACAGACTCGCGCATCGCTGACAACTGGTCGCGAACCCGTTCCATCGCCCGCGCCAGGCGCGCCGGATGGACCGGCTTCAGAAGGTAATCCACGGCCCGGGTGTCAAAGGCCTCCACCGCGAAGGAGTCGTGGGCCGTCACAAACACGACCAGCGGCAACGGTTCCGGCTCGAGCAACTCGATGAACCGCAACCCCGTCATCCGCGGCATCTGCACGTCCAGGAACAACAGGTCCGCCGACAGCCCGGACAGTGCGCCCCGCGCCTCCGACGCCGACCCAAACTCCCCGACCACCTCGATGCCCTCCACGGACGCCAGCAATCCCCGCAGACCCTCCCGGGCCAATGGCTCGTCATCCACGATCACCGTCCGGATCTTCATGCCCTCTTCCCTCCCTCCATCACCGCACCACCTGCCCGCCGATCAAACCCGATCTCCACCCGGAACAACCCGCTCGACACCAACCCTGCTTCGAACCGGTGGCCCTCCCCAAAGAAGGCCGACAAGCGCGCGGCGGTGTTCCTCAGCCCGATCCCGGTGGACGCGACCTGATCTCTCCGGGGCGCAGGATCGACTGCACACGAGTTCTCGATGAGGATCGAAATCCGGCCACCCGTCACTGCCACCTGGAGCCGGACAAAGCCGGGCTCCTCCGAGGCTTCGATGCCGTGACGAAGCGCGTTCTCAACGAGCGGTTGCAGCAAGAGCGTGGGGACCTGCGCGTCGAGCGCCTCCTCGTCGATCTCCTCTTCAAACCGGAGCCGGTCAGAGAACCGGATCCGCTGGATGTCCACGTACAACCGGAGCAATCGCAACTCCTCCCGCAATGGAATGCCCGTGGTGGAATCGTCCCGAAGACTCATCCGCAACAATTCCGAAAGGTTGAGCAGCATCTCGTTCGCCCCGCGCGGGTCGCGCTGGATCAGCACGGAGATCGAGTTGAGCGTGTTGAACAGGAAATGCGGCTGGATCTGCGCCCGCAATCCCGCGAGGCGCGACTCGTTCAACTGCGCCATCAACCGCATCGCCTGCCGCTCGCGTTCCCGGATCCGGTTACGGGCCCGGACGATTTCCGCCGCGGCCAGCAGCACCCAGTAGATCGGCACATTCATCTGCGCCTTGATCAGGGTCATCTGCTTCGTCGGACGCGGCAGTCCCGTCACCTCGGAGATCTCGAACAGTGGCTGACGCGTCACCGGATTTGGCGGGATCACGACCGGCACCTGCAGGCGCAGCAAGCGGATGCGTCCCTTCAGCGATTCCTCGGCGGTCTCGACAACGACCCGCGAGACACCCTCCGACAACGACACAAAGACCAGGCTCGCGCAAAAGTGCAGGCCGATCCACCACGCCAGCCGGGGTCGCAGGATGGGGAACCGCCGCACCATCCAGATCGCCAGCGGTGAAAGTGCCGCATACGGCCCCCATAACGACACCGCCACCAGGTACGCCATCCCCGCATCCACGATCGCGATCACGTACAGGGTCGTCCCCGTGACGAGGATCAACGCCGCCCACAGCAACCAAGCCAGACCACAGAACGGAAGGAACGGAATGCCGTCCGCATTCCGCACCTCTTCGCTGCCGGGATTACCTTCCGTCGTCACTGCCCCATTCTCACCCGCTGCCCACCGCCGCTGGCAATGCGCGTCTGGACCCACCACCCAGTTTCTTCCCACGACGCCTCGTCCCGGAAACTCCCTCCTTCATCCCGCGCCGCGTCCCTCCGTCCCTGGACCCTGTCCCACTGCCCTCCAACTCCGGCACCATGGTGGTTTGCCCCAATTGATCGGGGAGGCGACGTCCACGTCGCCGTCTCCCAAAACCCCTCCCACGGCGATGAGGACATCGCCACCCCGCCCACAGACGGGGAGGCGACGTCCACGTCGCCGTCTCCCAAAGCCCCTCCCACGGCGATGAAGACATCGCCACCCCGCTCACAGACGGGGAGGCGACGTCCACGTCGCCGTCCTCAAAGCCCCTCCCACGGCGATGAAGACATCGCCACCCCGCTCACAGACGGGGAGCTCGCCAACGCCCATACCCGCAATCGCAGACGTTAGCTGGTTGCTGCCTGATGACTGAGCCCCACATCCCCGTTTTCGCCCGCTTCATCCCATCCCACGGGGCCTCGTCACCGAGCGCCGGACGACCGCACCGGCGTCCTCCATCGTCCGGGCATGACGAAGGCAAAGGCGCTCCTGCTGGCCTCGATGTTGATGGTCACGGGATGCAGCTTCATCCCCCGCTACCAACGCCCCGAGGCCCCCGTTCCAACGACATATCCCGGAGCCGGCATCACCAACGCGGCTTCGGCCACGATTCCCTGGAACCAATTCTTCACCGACGCCCGGCAGCAGCACCTGATCGCGCTCGCACTGACCAACAACCGGGACCTCCGTGCGGCCGCACTGCGCGTCGACCAATCCCAGGCACAGTACCGGATCTCACGCTCAGCCCTCTTCCCGCGTGAAACGGCGACTTGGGGTTTCGACCGCACCCGTTCGGGTGGCATCACCCGGGACCAATGGTCCGCCAGCCTGGGCACCACTGCCTACGAGGTGGACCTCTTCGGCCGCGTCCGAAGCCTCAACCGGCAGGCGCTGGAGAAATTCTTTGCCACGAAGGAAGCCCGCCGCGCGACGCAGGTCTCCCTCGTCGCGGAAGTGGCGACGGCCGACCTCGACCTCCGCCGCGCCACGCAGCAACTGGCACTGGCCACGGAAACCCTCCGGCTCGTCGAGGAATCCCGAACCCTCAACCAGGCCGCCCTCGACGCCGGTGCCAGCAACGAACTCGACCTCCGATCCGCCGACGCCCAGGTCGAGTTCACCCGCGTCAGCCTGCTCGAAGCCCAGCTCCAACTGGCCGAGGCGCGCAACCGACTCGAGTTCCTCCTCGGCCAGGCGCTGCCCGCCGAACTCGACGCAACCCCATTGCCGCTCGACGACACTCTGCTGGCCCGCGTTCCCGCCGGGCTTCCCTCCGAACTGATCCAGTTCCGACCCGACATCCTCCAGGCCGAGCACACGCTCCGCGCCGCCAACGCCAACATCGGCGCCGCACGCGCCGCGTTCCTTCCCACGCTCCGTCTCACCACGTCTACCGGCACGACCAGCGACGAACTCTCCAAGCTGTTCGGCGCGGGCACCGGCGTGTGGAGCTTCTCGCCCCAACTCACGCTGCCCATCTTCACCGGAGGCGAGAACCGCGCCAACCTCGCCGCCGCCCGCATCACCGTCCGCATCGAGATCGCCAACTACGAGAAAGCCATCCAGGCCGCGTTCCGCGAAGTCGCCGACGCCCTCGCCGCCATCGAGGCCCGCGATGCACAGGCGACCGCGTTCGGATCCCTCACCGTCGCCCAGCAACGCCGCTTCGACCTCGCCCAGGCCCGGTACCGTCAGGGCGAGGACATCTACCTCAATGTCCTGGTCGCACAGCAGGACCTGTTCGACGCCCGTCAGCGCGCCATCGACAACACCTTCTCCCGTCTCTCCAGCCGCATCGTCCTCTTCAAGGGACTTGGCGGCGGATGGAACTGAACCCACCCAGCCACCCATGAAATCCACCCATCCACGACTCCATCCAGTCGGCCTCAGCGTCGCGATCCTCGCCGGCGTGCTCGCCTTCACCGGATGCCAACCTCCGGGATCCTCCTCGACCACCTTCGACACCGCCGCGGCCACCAACGGCCCCCTCGTCCAGCGCATCACCGCGTCCGGCTCCCTCAGCGCGCTGGTCTCCGTGGATGTCGGCGCGCAGGTCTCCGGAAAGGTCATCGCCCTCCATGCCGACTTCAACGCCCCCGTCCGACAGGGCCAGCTCGTCGCCGAGATCGACCCGACGCTCTACCGCGCGACCCTCAACCAGGCCGAAGGCGAGCTCGCCCACGCCCGGGCCACGCTGACGCTCAAGCAACAGAACCTCGCCCGGAAGAACGCCCTGTTCCCGGTGAACGCCGTCTCGAAGTTCGACCTCGACGTCGCCAGCGCGGAAGTCGCCCAGGCCGAAGCACAACTCGCCATCCGCCAGGCCGTCGTCGAAAGCGCCCGCGCGAACGTGGAGTTCTGCCGCATCACCGCCCCCGTCGACGGCATTGTCATCTCCCGGCGCGTGGACCTCGGCCAGACCGTCATCGCCGCGATGACCACACCGGTCCTCTTCAACATCGCGAAGGACATCACCCGGATGAACATCAACGCCTCCGTCTCCGAGGCGGACATCGGCCTCGTCGCCGTCGGCCAGGAGGTGGAGTTCACCGTCGATTCCTATCCCGAGGACACCTTCCGCGGGAAAGTCGCGCAGGTCCGCAAAGCCCCCGTCACCTCGCAGAACGTCGTCACCTACGAGACGATGATCACGGTCGACAATCCCGACCAACGCCTCTTCCCCGGCATGACCGCCGACGTCGCCATCCTCGTCGCTCGGCGCACGTTCGTGACCAAGGTCCCCAACGCCGCCCTCCGCTACACCCCGCCCGAAGGCGTGACCCTCGAAGGCTCGCCCCCGACCCGCCTCGAACGGACCCAGCGCCTGCTCTACATCCCGGGATCCAATGCGGGCCAACTCCGCCCGGTCATCGTCCGCCCCGGCATCTCCGATGGCGTCGAGACCGAGGTTGTCGCCGGCCTTGCCTCCGGCTCACCCGTTGTCACCGCCACCCGAACCCTCGCCACCCGCGGCTCCGGCCTCGTCCCGCCGCCCCCACCCCAGACGCCATGAGCTCCACCGCGCCCTTCATCCAACTCGTGAACCTCCGCCGGACCTATGCGTCGGGCGACGTCGCCGTCCACGCGGTCCGCGATGTCTCCCTCACCATCGAACGCGGCGACTTCGTCGCGATCATGGGATCCAGCGGCTCCGGCAAGTCGACGCTCATGAACACGCTCGGTTGCCTCGACCGCCCCAGCTCCGGCGAATACCTCCTGGACGATGTCCACGTCGCCGGCCTCGACCGACCCGCGCTCGCGCATCTCCGGAACCAACGCCTCGGGTTCGTCTTCCAGAGCTTCAACCTCCTGCCGCGCACCTCCGCCCTCGAGAACGTCGAACTCCCCCTGCTCTACCGCACGCCCCTCGTCCCGGCCGCCACACGCCGCGCCCGTGCCCGCGACGCCCTGACGCGCGTCGGCCTCGCCAACCGCCTGGACCACCACCCGAGCCAACTCTCCGGCGGACAGCAGCAGCGCATCGCCATCGCCCGCGCCCTCGTGACCCAGCCGGATCTCATCCTCGCCGATGAACCCACCGGCAACCTCGATACCCGCACCAGCATCGAGATCATGGCCCTCTTCCAGGAACTCAACGACGCCGGCATCACCCTCGTCATGGTCACGCACGAGCCCGACATCGCCGCCTTCTGCCGCCGCATCCTCGTCATGCGCGATGGCCGGATCGTGAGCGACACGCAACCTCCCCGGCGACGCATCGCCCGCGACGAACTCGCCACCCCGACGCAGACCAGCGAAATGGAACCCACCGAAACAACCCACACCCAACTCCCATGAACCTCCTCGCCCAACTCGCTCCCGCCCGCCTCTGGCTCACGATCGGCGTCGCCTTCCGCGCGCTCCGACGCAACTCGCTCCGCTCGGCACTTACCGCCCTCGGCATCATCATCGGGGTTTCGTCCGTCGTCGCCATGGTCGCCATCGGCAACGGCGCCCAGGCCAGCATCACCGCCAAGGTCGCCGCCCTCGGCCAGAACCTCCTGACTGTCTTCTCCGGACCCCGCCGCACCGGCGGCGTGAACTCCGGTCTTGGCTCCGCCAGCACGCTCACCATCGCCGACGCCGACGCCCTCCAACGCGAGATTCCCGGCATCGCGGCCGTCAGCCCCGAGGTCACCACCGCCGCCCAACTCGTCGCCAACGGCCGCAACTGGTCGTCCACCGTCGCCGGCGAATCCCCGGAATACCTCGCGATCCGGAACTGGAAGCTCACCGCTGGTTCGATGTTCACCGAACGCGACGTCCGTTCCGCCGCGCGCGTCGCCGTCATCGGATCCAAGGCCGCCCACGAACTCTTCGGCCCCATCAATCCCGTCGGGATGAACGTGCGCGTCCGCAACATCCCCTTCGTCATCATCGGCCTCCTCGAAAGCAAGGGTGCCGGCGTCGGCGGCCAGAACCAGGACGACCGCATCCTCATTCCCTACACCACCGCCATGCGACGCCTCACCGGCGACCGCTACCTCCGCTCCATCAACCTCCAGGTCCGCGACGCCGCGGCCATCGAATCCGTCCAGCAACAGGTGACGCTCCTGCTCCGCCAACGCCATCGCCTCCCGCCGGACCAGGAGGACGACTTCAACATCTTCAATCAAAAGGACGTCGCCGCGACCGTCGACTCCGTCACCTCCGTCATCAAGCTGCTCCTCGGCTCCGTCTCCGGCATCTCCCTCGTCGTGGGCGGCATTGGCATCATGAACATCATGCTCGTCTCCGTGACGGAACGGACCCGCGAGATCGGACTCCGCATCGCCGTCGGCGCCCAACCCGCCGCCATCCGCCTCCAGTTCCTCCTCGAAGCCGTCGCCCTCAGCCTCTCCGGTGGTCTCGTCGGCGTGATCCTCGGCATCGTCATCTCCCAGCTCATCGGCCGCGTCTCCGGATTCGTCGTCGCCATCTCCCCCGAATCCATCGCCCTCGCCTTCGGCGTCAGCTTCGCCATCGGCGCCTTCTTCGGATTCTACCCCGCCCGCCGCGCCGCCGCCCTCGATCCCATCGAAGCCCTCCGATATGAATAGTTCCCAGTTGCCAGTCTCCAGTTCCCAGAATCCAGATCCTTCTTGTAGGCCGGGTGCCCTCACCCGGCGGGCCAGGAAGAGTTCCAGGTTTTCAGTTTCAATTTTCAAGCCGACCCAAGCGGGTTTGATACTTCTCCACGAAGGACACCAAGGACACGAAACCTGCCAACCAACGCCGAGCCCAACCCACTGCCCAACCCTGCGCTCAAGCCGTGGCCCCAGGCCCGGAGGGCCGTCAGACGATAGCCCAGCGCGTGAGCGCTGGGTTCCGTCCCCCCATGAACACCCAGCCGCAGCGGGGCGACAGAACCCCTTCCCCCCACACGAACACGAGCATCCGATCGCGTCTCCAGAGCACGACAACACCCCGGAACACGAAGCGGATAAGCCGCGAAGAACGAAGAGGAGGGTTCACCTGATGGCTTCGCGTGCCCCCTTCCTGCCCGAAACTCCTTCTCACGCCGAGACGCCGAGCCCGCCGAGCGAAACGCATCACTGCTCCTTGTCTTCCCCGGCGGGCTTGTCGGGAGATTGCCTTCTCCTTCGAGGCTCGGTGGTGGCCGCAGAGTCACGCCTCCTCTTTCGGCATGGCCCCTTTCACGCGGGCACGATCATCGACACCCATCGGCGTCACCGGTAAAAGAACCGCATGTCCATGCCCGCCCACAGGGTGGATGTCCTCGCGATCGGGGCACACCCGGATGATGTCGAACTCCATGCGGGAGGCACCCTGCTGCGCCTCGCAACGCTCGGCTATTCGACGGGCATCGTGGACCTGACCCGCGGCGAATGCGCCACGCGCGGCACCCCGGAGGAACGCGCCGCGGAATCCGCAGCCGCGGCGCTGGAACTCGGGCTGAGCCACCGCAGCCAACTGGACCTTGGCGATGGCCACCTGCAGGACACGCTCGCGTGCCGGACGGCTGTCGCCGACATTCTTCGCCAACTCCGGCCACGCCTTGTCCTCACGCATCATCGCGATCAACCGCATCCGGATCATACGGCCGCCGCCGACATCGTCGGGGCCGCCGTCTACCTGGCCGGTCTCGCGAACTGGCACCCTTCGACGGACGCCTCGCCGCATCGTCCGGCCACGCTCCTGTCCTTCGGCCTGCCGCACTCCGTCACGCCTTCGTTCATTGTCGATATCTCCGACTGGGCCG
>JAIXZE010000122.1 GCA_027489875.1 Verrucomicrobiales bacterium | reverse complement strand
GCCCCCGTTTGAGAATTGGAACGGGGCGGCGATGTCCTCATCGCCTTGGGAATTGCTTCGGAACGGCGACGAGGACGTCGCCACCCCGTTCCATGCGGGGGCAGTGTCAAGATGCGCCCCTGCGGGTGGGGACCGTCGTGGTGCGGGGTGTTTCACCGCCCGGAGAGGACGGAGATGATCCATTGGATTTCGGCCTCCGTTTCCGCCGGGTCCTGGACGGTGGTGGCCACGGTTTCGCGAAGGCATTCGCGAAACCGTGTGCGCATCCGGAATACCAGCACGCGGACGGCGGTCTCGCTGGCCTTCAGGCGCGCGGCGACGTCGCGGTAGGACGGTGGATCCTCGCCGAGGAGGAAGGGCAGCAGGACCTGGAAGGTTTCACTGCGACCGCCAGCGCTGAACTCGGCTTCCAGCTGGCGTCGGACGGCTTCGAGGAGCTCGCTGGCCCAGGCCCGCGCGAACAGCTGTTCGGGGTCGCGGTGATCCTTGGGTTCGTTGCTATAGCGTTCTTCAGCCTCCATCGATTCGAAGGCGACGGTCGCCTTTCCGCCCCCGCGTTTCTGGGCGGTGTTGTGTCGGGTACGATCCGCGAGGTGGCGTTGGAGGGCGGCGAGCAGGAAGGTGCGGAGGAGACCCCGGTTGGCGTTGGACGCCTCGAAGGAGGCGTCGTTGAGGACCTTGATGAAGAACCCCTGGGTGAGGTCCTCGGCGTCGTGGTGTGGGTAACCCTGCCGGCGGAGAAAGGCGTAGATGGGGTACCAATAGAGCGCGCAGAGTTCGTCGAGGGCGGCCTGTTGTCCTTCACCGCCCTGACGGAGGCGTTGGACAAGGGTCCATCGCGTGGTGGGGAAATGCGAATGGACCTTGGGCAGCTCCGCGCTGATTCCGGGTTGTATCTCCTTGGATGGTTCCGCGGACATGGTGGCTTGTGAAGGACGCTGTCACGAGCCGGCGTCCGGTTCAAGGGTTCGGCTTGGACGGCGCGGTGCTGCGGGATCGGCCGGACAGATCCACCTTGCGGGCTCCGCTCTTCAGCCAGATGGGATCCTCCACAGGACCGGGGTTGCCAGCGATGATCGAGTCCGCGATGTGGATGCTTGCGACGTCCAGCATGATGCCGCCGTTGCCTTCCGTGAGGGCGGAATTGTTGGTGATGGTGCAGTCGCTCATGAGCACCGGAGCAAAGTAGGCGACCATGGCACCTCCGCCGAGGTGCGCCTGGTTGGCGGTGAAGGTGGTGTTGGTGAGGCCGACACCGGGAAACCCACCGATCCAGAGTCCACCCCCGTATCTGTCGGACTGGTTTCCGACGACGCGGCACCGGGTGAGCAGGAGGCCGGTATCGAGATGGCTGTAGATGCCCGCACCGTTCAGGACCGAATGGTTTCCGGCGATCACGCATTGCTCGAGCCGAAGCCATCCGTCGTTCTGGATGCCGGCACCGGCTTGCGCGCTGCCGTTGGTGAAGGTCAGGCCGGCGATGCGGACGATCGCCGTGGGGACGACTTCGAGGACCCGGCTCTTGCGGTCACCATCAAGGGTGAACCCAAGCGGGAGATCCAGGGCGTCGATGTCCACGCTCGTCCGGACCTGGAGGGGGCCCTTCGTCAGTCGGAGGGTCCCTCCGGAGAGGGCGGCGTCGAACCGGATCCGGTCATGATTGCGCGCGCTGCCGAGGGCGCTGCGCAGGGTGTTGTCACCGGAGTCCTCGAGTGATCGGACGATCCAGGTTTGCGGCGGCGTGACCGCGGGCTGGGACTGGGATTGACCGGGGGCGGGGAGGTTGGTCCAGGCGGGTGTCCGGGGGAAGGTGCCGTCCAACAGGGCACCGGTGGCAGAGGCAAGGTTGGTGACGATGACCGGCGTCGGGGAGGTGAGTGGGAAATGCAGGACGAGGCCGGGGGCGTCCGGATCGGGTTGGGACCTCAGGCCGGAGCGGATCTGTTGTGCGCTCCGGGCATGGTCCCAGACGCGGAAATCCGCGAGTTGGCCGCGGAAGGAAAGGGTGCTGCCGCCAATGCGGAGGACGGCCTCGCGGCGGGGGCGGGTGGACATCCCCTGCTTTTCGGCGTGAAGCACGCCGTTGGTGAACATCTGCATCCGGTTGGCGCTTTGGCTCACCACCAAGGCGTAATGGGTCCACAACCCGGGGGCATCCGCAGGTGCGGTGCCGATCAGATGGCCGTCGGTGGGGGCGGATCCGAATTCCCAGGAGCTCAGTCCTCCGTGGCCGTTGAGCAGGAATCGGCACTGGCTGTCGGGGTCGTCCGGAACCATCTCGAAAACGGCCTGGCCGCGATACGAGGTCGGACGGGCCCAGAATTCGATGGTGAGTTCATTCGTGGGACTGTTGGCCCCGAATCCGGGGACCTCCAGAAAGTCGTCCCGCTTGGCAAAGTGCGGAACGGTGACCTCACGCGGTTGCATCCAGGTCCAGAGGACTGCGCCCAGGGCGAGGACCACAGCCGCGGCTGCAAAGGGAGCGGCCCGACGGAGGATACGAAGCCGGAGGGCCCGCTTCTCGGCCGGCGTCCGCGCCAGTCCAGCACGGATGGGAGCGAGTTCCTTGAGCAGGGCTGCGGAGCTGGGGTAGCGGTGTTCCGGGTCCGCAGCGAGGGTGCGGCGCAGGATTTCATCGAGCCGCGGGTCCGCGCCCACGGTCTGGCTGGGCATCTTCCACCGGCCTCGCGGCACGGATCCGCTGAGCATCTGGAAGAACGTGACGCCGAGGGAATAGATGTCGGCCCGGCCGTCCACGCGAAGCCCCTGTCCGAGCGCTTCCGGAGCGAGGTAATCCGCGGTGCCGACGGCGATGTTGGAGCGGGTGAGGTCGGGCTGCGTCTCGTCCGACCGGCAGGCGAGTCCGAAGTCCGTGATCTTCACCCGGCCCTCCCGGGTGAGGAGGATGTTGCCCGGCTTGATGTCACGGTGGATGACACCGGAAGCGTGGGCGTAGTCGAGGGCCTCGGCGATCTGGGAGGCGATGGAGACGGCGACCTCGGGGGCGAGCCTGCCGGCGTCACGGAGGAGGCGGGCGACGTCCGGGCCGTCGACGTGTTCCATGACGAGGTACAGGAACCCTCCGGCCTCGCCGGATTCAATGGCCGAGACGATGCCGGGGTGGTTGAGGCGGGCCATGGTGAGGGCCTCGCGACGGAAACGTTCGGTGAAGCGGGCCTCCTGTTGGTTCATCAGGGCCTGCGGAAGGATCTTCACCGCGACCGAACGGCGGAGGGAACGTTGCCGGGCGTGGTACACCGCTCCCATGCCGCCGCATCCGATGAGACCAAGGAAGTCGTAGGCCGGGAGGATCGCCTGCAATTCCTCGAGCGTGGGTGGCTGCCACCCACCGATCGGCCCTGTCCCTGATTCCCTGTAGAGCGGTGTCTTCATTGCCTGGAGTCATTGCCGGAGGCCGGTCCGCGGGGCCGGGTGGAGGGCTGGCGCAGGGGGTTTCCGAGCAAGGTGCCGTTGAAGGGTGTCCCCGTGGAACGCGTGTGGTTCCGCACGACGGTTCCCCTCCTTTCGTCGAACCGGTAGAGGGCCACCAATCCCGGCGACCCCTGGTCGAGCTGGGAGTGCATGGCGGCCTTCAACTCTTCCGGGGTGCGGGCCATGTTCCAGATGCGGAGTTCGTCGATGGACCCCACCCAATGCTCCGTGAGATCTCCGAACTGCTTGCCGATGTCCATCCACGGTGCCTCGGAGGGGGATGGGAGGGGCTTCTCCCTCCGGGCCACCTCGACGCCGTCGAGGAGGAGGCGTGCGCCTTCTTCGGTGCGCACAAACGCGAGGTGATGCCACTGGCCGGTCGGCAGGTTGAAGCCCGTATCGATCCATTCATCGCCGGCCCGGATCTCGCCCCGGGCCCCAATGCCGAGATAGAAGCGGGGATAGGATTCGGGCACGGCCTGCGAGATCAGGGTGGTGATGCGCGGGGTGCGGGGAGGAGAGGCATTCACCCAGGCTTCGATGGTGAAGGGTCCGGCGGTCGGGATCGGGCTGCCGGTCACCCGGACGTGGTTCTGGGCACCGTCGAAGAACAGGGCGTTTCCCGGGCCGCGGGAGAAAATCACCTCGCGCAGGACCAGGAATCCAAGCACCGCCACGATGCCACCGGCGATGAGGGCGCTGGGTCGTCGGTAACGGGGTGTTGGTTTCGGAGCCGTTGGCGGTTGGACCACGGGTTCACCGGCAGGGCCGGGTTGCAGCGGCAAGTCTGTGGTGAGGATCCGTTCGATGTCCTGGCGGAGCGCCTCGGCAGTCGGGTAGCGCGCGTCGCGGTCCGGCTCCATCGCGCGGTCGATGACCGCATCGATGCGGGGGTCGACGCCCGCCTTGACGCTGGCGGCTTCCCAGAGCCCGCGCGGCACCTCCCCGACGAGCATCTGGTAGAGGGTGACGCCCAGGGCATAGATGTCTGCGCGACGGTCCAGCTCGACCCCCGGAAGCCAGAGTTCGGGGGGGACGAAATCCGAGGTGCCCACGGCGACGTTGGTGCGGGTGAGCTGGAGCTGGGCGAGCTCCGGGTGCCGGGCGAGTCCGAAGTCCGCGATCTTGAGTCGTCCGTCGCCTGTGACCAGCAGGTTGGCGGGTTTGATGTCGCGATGGACGATGCCGAGTTCATGGACGTGGTGCAGCGCTGCGCAGGCCTGCCCCACGAGGCGGAGTGCCGTTTCGGGAGGCATCCGGCCGGATGCATGGAGCATCCGGGAGACATCGGTGCCATCCACGAATTCCATCACGATGTACCGCAGGCCCGCCACTTCGCCGGTTTCGAAGATCCCGACAATTCCCGGGTGTCGCAGGCGGGCCATGGTCAGGGCCTCCTGCTCGAAGCGGGCCGCAAAACGGCTGTCGCCATCCTCCAGCAGGGCCCTCGGCAGGACCTTGATGGCGACGGTGCGGGCGAGGGATTGCTGGACGGCGCGGTAGACGGCGCCCATGCCACCGCGGCCCAGGAGGGATTCAAAACGGAACTGCGGAAGGAGGCGGGTCAGTGCGTCCAGCTCCGGTGTTTGCCAGAACGGGGATTCGATGGACTCGGGGTCACTCCCTTGGCGGATCGATTTCACGCGGGTCTACGCAGCCAAGCATGGCTGGCTGTTGGCCAAAGGTCATCCTCTGTTGCGAGGAAATTGCCAAAATTGGGTAGGTTCTGCCAGTGCGTTGCCTTCGGAACCGCCACCCGCAGGCGGTGCAGAGGGGGATGGACAACGACGCGATCACGTCTGGTTCTTCGCGATGCGCAGGAAGTAGGCGTTGTTGGCTGCGGCGATGACGGTGGCGCAGGCATCTGAAACCAGCTTGGCCTTGAGCTTGGCGTCATTCTCGCACTGGCCGGCCTTTTCCCCATTGATGAAGATGCGGGAGCAACCGGTCTTTTGGACGGAACCAGCCTCGCGGATGTACACGTAGTGGGCCTCGCCCTTTCCGTGGTACCCGGTGTGGTAACAGAACTCGTAGTCACCGTTGCCCTGTTCGGTGATCAGGAGCAACTCGGCCACGCTCAACCCGCAGCCGTCCTCCTTCGCGGGTTTCCCCAGGTTCTTGTCGTTGCGATAGAATTGGAACTTCATGGTTTGTTGGATTCAGGATGTTTTCGGAGTTGGCGGTCTCTTAGCAGGTCCGCGGCTCACGGGGCAAGCACGAGGCATGGGGTCGTGTCTGGAACCGATGCGGCCAGGAGGACGTCGGTGTCGGCGTCCGCATCGATGGCGACGGAGCGGCACCCACCGGTTGCAGGCTTGCAGAGACGGTGGGAATACCAGAGGGTGCCGGAAGATTTCCAAGCCCGGTTGCCGACGATGCGATCAGCCGGGAGGCCACTTGTTCGGGGCATCGTACAGAACCACGCTCGCCAACCTGCCCGCCGCTCATGGACCCGACGCAAGCCAATCGACCCGCCTCCTTCAAGACCGAGTTGGCCGATGACGCCGTGGTGCTTCGGGGCTTTCGAGGGGAGGAACATCTTTCGCAGCCGTTCACGCTCTTCGCGGAACTCGGCAGCAAGGATCCCGCGATCGACATGGGGGCGCTGATTGGAAAGCCGGCGGGCATCCGGTTGAACCTGGGTTCGAAAGGCACGCGGTTCTTCCATGGGTATATCTCGAAGATGACCCAGTTGCCGGGGGACGACAGTGGAGCGCGCTACGAGGTGGTGATGGTTCCCTGGCTGTGGCTGCTGACGCGGACCAGCGACTGCCGGATCTTCCAGGAAATGTCGGCGATCGACATCATCGAGGAGGTGTTCCGTACGGCGGGGTTTACGGATTACCGGAACAAGCTTTCCGGGACTCCGGTCAAGCGGGAGTACTGCGTGCAGTACCGCGAGACCACCTTCAACTTCGTGAGCCGGTTGATGGAGGAGGAGGGCATCACCTACTACTTCGTGCACGAGGAGGATCGGCACTATCTGGTGCTGGCGGATTCCCCATCCAGTCACGCGCCGGTGAGTGGCTTCGAGAAGGTGGAGTGGCATCCGGCATCCCGCGGCGACCATCGTCTGGATTGCCTGCGCGAATGGTTCACCGAATGCCAGTTGCAGCCCGGCAAGTACGCGCACCGGTCGTACAACTTCAAGAAGCCGAGGGTGGACCTTGAGGCCACCGCGGAGTTTCCGGACACGCTGGCCGGAAAGGACCTGGAGATCTTCGACTATCCCGGAGCCTTCGAGTCGATGGATGCCGGCGAAAAGGCGGCGTCCGTGCGGGTGGAGGAAATGGGGGCCGCGCAGGATCTCGTGCGGGGTGCGGGGAATGTGATGGGGCTCGCGGCAGGCTGTACCTTCGAACTGGCCGGACATCCGCGTTCGGACCAGAACGTCGAGTATCTGGTTACGGGGATCAGTTACCGTTTCGAGCAGTCCGAATACACCACGGGTGCGGCGGACGGGGCACCGCCGTTCCAGTGCGAATTGACGGCCATTCCCGCGGATCGCCAGTTCCGTCCGCAGCGGGTCACCGCCAAACCCTTCATCAAGGGGCCGCAGACCGCCTTTGTTTCTGGAAAGTCAGGCGAGGAGATCTGGGTCGACAAGTACGGGCGGATCAAGGTGCTGTTCCACTGGGACCGGTATGGGAAACCGGACGAGAAGTCCTCCTGCTGGATCCGTGTCAGCAGCGCGATTGCCGGGAAGAAGTGGGGCGGAGTGGCGTCGCCTCGGGTCGGCCAGGAAGTCGTCGTCGAATTCCTGGAGGGCGATCCGGATCAGCCCATCGTGACGGGCAGCGTCTACAATGAAACCGCGCTGCCGCCCTACCCGCTCCCCGACCAGAAGACGATCTCGACGTTCAAGTCGAACTCCAGCAAGGGCGGTGGCGGGTTCAACGAGATCCGCTTCCAGGACAAGAAGGGCGACGAACAGCTGTTCTTCCACGCGGAGAAGAACCAGGACATCCGGGTCAAGAACGACTGCTTCGAGTGGATCGGTGCCAGCCGCCACCTGATCGTGAAGAAGGACCAGCTCGAGAAGGTGGAGAACAACCGCGACGAGACCATCGGTGGCGAGCACAAGACGAAGATCGGAAAGGACCGGCATCTCAAGGTGGTCGGGAAGGAGGCGATCGAGGTGGGTGGCAGTCACTCCTTCACCGTGAAGGGCGATGTCATCGAGGTCTTCAAGGCCAACCATTCCGAGCAGGTCACCAGCGATTACTTCCTCAAGGCGGACAACATCGTGATCGAGGGGCAGTCGAGCATCACCATCAAGGTGGGCGGGTCGTCGATCGCCATCGGTCCCGATGGCATCGCGATCAAGTCCAGCGCGCTCATCAAGATCGAGGCGACCTCGACCATGGACCTGAAGGCGAATGCGCCGCTGACGATGCAGTCCAGTGCGACGGCCGAGCTCAAGTCCCCCATGACGACCGTCAAGGGGGATGGAATGCTGACCCTCAAGGGTGGCTTGGTGATGATCAATTAAGGGAACTTCCTATGCCCAGTCCCAAGAGCGGAAAAGCCGGTTCAGCCGTCAGCCCCACGGATCCCAAGGAACCGCAGGAGGCGGATGTTGCCGATCCCGGGAAGGTGGAGGAGCTGAAGGCCGACCAGAAGGAGGCCAAGGCGGGGAAATACGGCGCGGTCCCGATGAAGCCGTTCAAGGCACCCGAGCCGGGCAGCGAAGAGGAGGAAAAGAAGAAGGCCTGGATCGAGGTCGAGCTGGTCGACGAAGACAACCAGCCGGTTCCCGGAGTGCGGTACCGCATCACGCTGCCGGATGAGTCGGTGGCCGAGGGCAGCCTGGATGACAAGGGCAAGGTCCGTGTGGAGGGCTTCGAACCCGGAAGCTGCAAGGTGACCTTCCCGGACCTCGACAAGGACGCGTGGGAGCCCGCGTGAGTTTGAGGCCATGAGCACACCCTTCATAACCGTGGCCAAGCCGGTGATGCCCTTGCCGAAGCTGACGACCCCCGGAGCGGCCGACCTTGCGGCGAAGTTCAAGCCGCAGCCCGCGGCCCAGTCGCTGTTGAAACCCGGAATGAGTTCCAGCGAGTACATCCACGCCCTCGAACAGAACAACATGAGCGGCGATGCCATCAAGGGGCTCGCCCATGGGATGTCCGAACGCGATTCGGTCTGGTACGCCACCCAGAGCGCGAAGCGCGTGGAACCGATGATGACCCCGGCCGACAAGACCGCGATGAAGGCAGCGGAGGCCTGGGCCAAGGATCCCAGCCCGGCGAATCAGGCGCAGGCCTCGGCTGCTGCTGCTGCGACCGACTACAGCGGACCGGGCGCCTGGGCCGCCCAGGGCGCGGCATGGTCCTCGGAGACGCCGGGAGGCGCGATGCCGCCAGCTCCCGGATTGACCCCGCACGCCACGGCCGGTTCGGTGCAGCTGGCTTCCGCGATGGAAGCGAAGGGAGGACCGATCGAGGTTCCGAAAGTGCCGGACGCGCCCCAGGCGCCTGAGGTTCCCACGCTGCCCGATCAACCGGCGGTGCCGCAGTTGGCCGTGCCTGCGGTGGAGGCACCGGAGCTGGTTCCCCCCACGCCCGAGGAACAGGCCAAGACAGCCGAGGCCCAGCAGCCCTATGTCTCCCTCGGCAAGGACATCGCCGCCGGAAACAACTCGCCGGCCTGAACGGGCGATCTTCTATCGGCCCGCCGTCATGCACCACGCAGGAGCCTGGCGATAGGCCCAGTCCGCAGGGTTGAAGGAAGTCCGGGATTCCGTGCCTTGCCCGGTGAAGTCCTCAAGCCGGGGAGCCAGCGGACGCGGCGTCCGCGTTGCTGGCTTTTTCGGAGTCTTCCGCGTGGCTCGTCGGGCCTTCGGTTTCACCATTCCTCCGGGCACCACGAGCGCAACCGCCTGCGCGGAGCCTTCCCGGTCCCGGTGGATGGCGACGACCAACACGCCGCAGTCGGCGAGGTGTTGCGCGTGTTCGGCAAGTTCCTGATCCGTCAGCGAGGGATCATCGTGGACCTGACGCCAACCGGCGGACGGTGAAAGGACCGTGCGCGCCAGATCCTGCGGGACGCCCGGCAGGGAATGACCGAGTTGCTGGGCGATCCAGGCGATGGCCCCGGCCGTGTTGCCCGGGAACCGGACGCGTGCCTGATGGAGCGCGCGGGCATGCTCGGCGATGTTGCCCATGTACCGGCGCGGTCCGGCAGGGACGGCGGACGGAACAGGCGATGGATCGGAGGCCATGGCGCAAGAGCTACGCGGTCCCCTCGGCGGAGGCAAGCGTCCCCCGTGAACGCACTGGGATAGCGGCGCATCCTGCACGCGCAGTCCCCGCATGGAACGGGATGGCGATGTCCTCGTCGCCGTTCTTGAGGCTTTCCCGGGCCGATGAGGACGTTGCCGCCCCGGAACCCTTACCAAAGGGGAGACGGTGCCCGGATTCTCCGCGTGCTGCCTGGAGGTTGAACCGGATTTGGACTGGAAGAGCCGGGAACGTTCGGGCTATTCCAACAGGCGACGTTCATCCCCTCCCCACCATGCCTCCCGCCGCACGCATCACGGACATGCACACCTGTCCGATGTCCACGCCCGCTCCGGTGCCGGTGCCCCATGTGGGCGGGCCCATCGTCTCACCGGGCGGACCCACGGTCATGATCGGAGCGATGCCTTCCGCAACCCTGGGCAGCATGTGCGTGTGTGTCGGCCCACCAGACTCCGTCATCAAGGGGTCCGCCACGGTCCTGATCTGTGGAAAACCCGCGGCGCGGATCGGCGACAGCACCGCGCATGGCGGAGTGATCGTGGCGGGTTGCCCGACCGTGATGATCGGAGGGTAGCCAGACGCTGTGATCCAACGCCATCGCCGAGACCCATGAGTGCAACCCAGATCCATCGGCCGGCGGCCATCCTGACGACGCTGCCACCGGACACCCTGTTGCTGCGTGGATTCAGTGGGGAGGAGCAGTTGTCCCGGCCCTTCCGATACCTGGTCGACCTTTCGAGCAAGGACCCAGCCATCGATTTCGATTCCGTGGTCGGGCAGCCCGCCTGCATCCGGCTGGAACTTGCGAGGGGGGAGCCCCGCCATTTTCACGGGATCATCTCCCGATTCATCCAGATTCCGGGCGAGGTCGGCGAGGTCCGGTACCAGGCCGAGCTTGTTCCCTGGCTCTGGCTGCTGACGCGTACGGCGGACTGCCGCATCCATCAGGAACAATCCGTCATCGAGATTGTCGAGGATGTCTTCCGGCGCTTTGGCTTCACGGACTACCGGCTCCGTTTGAGCCGGCGCTACCGCAAGCGGGAGTATTGCGTGCAGTATCGGGAGACCGCCTTCGATTTCGTCAGTCGCCTGCTGGAGTCCGAGGGGATCACCTATTTCTTCGAGCATGCCGAACAGGAGCATCTGCTGGTGCTGTCGGATTCTCCCGCGGGACATGGTTCGGTCCCCGGGTACGAGACGGTGCGGTGGCATCCGGCAGGTGCAATCACAGAGGTGCCTGAAACGATCCGCAGGTGGGTTTACGAGAAGCAGCTGCAGCCCAGCACGTACGTCCATACGGAGTATAACTTCACCAAGCCGCGCGCCGATCTGAAGGCGGCCGCACGCTTCCCTGCCGCTGTCCCGGGTCACGAATGGGAGGTGTTCGATTACCCGGGCGAATACGAACACCTGGATGACGGGGAAACGTACGCGAACCTGCGGGCCGAGGAATTCGGGGCGGCGCAGGACATCTATCAGGGGGAAGGCGACGTCCGGGGCCTGGCGACCGGCCATACCTTCGAACTGACGGATCACCCACGCCGCGACCAGAACCAGTCCTATCTGATCACCGGTCTCCAGCTGACGTTTGACCAGGCAGCGTACATCACCGGTGCCCGCGATGCGGAGGTGACCTTCGAGTGTGCCTTTTCCTGCATTCCGGCCCAGCGCCCCTTCCGGCCCCGGCGGATCACGCGGAAGCCAGTGGTTCACGGCGAACAGACGGCCGTGGTTGTCGGAGCGGCGGGCAAGGAGATCGATGTCGATGACTACGCGCGGGTGAAGGTCCACTTCTTCTGGGACCGCCACAACCGCCACGACGATTCCGCTTCCTGCTGGCTCCGGGTGTCCCAGCCATGGGCGGGCAAGGGCTATGGCTCGATGAACGTCCCGCGGGTGGGGGTGGAGGTCATCGTCAGTTTCCTGGAAGGCGATCCGGACCGACCCATCATCACGGGCCGGGTCTACAACAAGGCCACGATGCCTCACGCCAGCAACGCCGGGCGTGACGGCAAACCGGGGAATGCCAAGCCCAGCGGGATCGCGCAGGCCGCCGCCATGACGAGCTTCAAGAGCGAAAGCCTGGGGGGAAGCGGCGGCAGCAACGAGATCACGATGAACGACACCGGCGGTGCCGAGGGGTTGTTCATCAAGGCGCAGAAGGATGAGACCCACATCGTTGGCAACGATCGGGAGGACACCGTCACCAACAACGAGAAGCGAAAGGTTGGAAACAACCGCGAACGTGATGTCGGCGTCAATGAGACGGTCAAGATCGGCACAAATCAGGACATCACCATCGGGGTCAACCAGTCCCTTACGGTTGGTGTCGCCCGAACCCAGACCGTGGGTGTCACCGAAAGCATCCTGACTGGAGTCATCCAGACCATTGTGACAGGCCTCGTCCAACTCGAAGCCGTTGGGCTCATGCGTGCCGAGGCGATCGGCTTGATCCGCTACTCGCTCGTGGGCCTGAACGACTCCCTCATGGTGGGCAACAACCGCTCGGTCACCGCCGGGAACAACCTGTCCGCCTCTTCCGGCAAGGATACGAGCTTCAAGGCGGGAAAGGATTTCCTCGCCGAGGCGGCCACCAATGTCGGTTTGAAGGCGGGTGCCATGATGGTGCTCGAGTGCCCGGATATCACCCTCAAGGCAGGTGGCGGATTCATCCGGATCGATGCGGGCGGCGTCACCATCAGCGGTGCGAAGATCAAACTCAATTGTGCGGGTGCCGCCGCTGGATCGTTGGCGGCGCCGGAATCCGTGGCTGGCGCAGGGGGGGCTGCTTCGAGTGGTTCCGGGAGTGGGTCCTCCGGCGGGGCGGCACCGTCCGCCCCTCCGGCAACCCCACCCAGTGCTCCTCCCTCGCCGGTCACCGATGTGCTCACCAAGCTCGGCGTTCCGCCCAACACGGCGAAGGTCCTCGGTGAACTGGCGGGAGGAACGCTCCCGACCCAGGAAGCCGTCATGGCTGCGATGCCCAGCCTCAAGCAGGTCGTCGAGACCATCCCCAAGGAACTGCTTCCCAAGCCCCTCGGTGATGTCATTGGTCCTCTGGCGGGAATCGCCACCGGGACGCCTGAGGAGGTTCAGAAGGAGCTCGAAGCTCTCCGGAAAAAGGCTGTCGAAGAGGCCAAGAAGCGGCTGCAGGAGGAGTTGAAGGAACAGCTCGTCGGAAAGGACGAAGACAAGAAGTCCCCCAAAAACCCACCGCCTTCCACCACACCCAAAACCCCGCCGCCAAGATCCGACGTTCCCATCGATTCCAGCAACACCACGGTCATCAAGAATCCAGTTTCGGGAGGCAGCGACACCATCCGATTGCGTCGTCGGCCCGACACCAACCCGGGCGAGCCGAAGCCGGAAGCCGAAGCGGATTCTTCGGAGACCCAGCGGTTTCGCAGACCGAAGCCTCGGGGTGACTCGGGAGGACCCTCCGACAAGCCCTGATCGCTTCAAGGAGACGCCATGCCGGATCACGAAGCAGCCAGGGTGACCGACCCGCATCTCTGCCCGTCCATCGAACCGGGACCTGTCCCGCATGTGGGGGGGCCGATCCAGAGCGGGTCCGATGACGTGCTCATCGAGGATCTCAAGGCGGCACGGGGCGCGGTCGACTACGCACGATGTGCTGCGGGAGGACCGGACTTCATTGCCCAGGGTTCCGGCACCGTGCTCATCAATGACAAGGTCGCCGCAAGGAAGCTCTGCAAGACCCAGCACAACGGAGTCATCCTGGGTCTTTCTCCGACCGTATTGATAGGTGGTCCCACCGTGACGGTTCTGGCCATCTCACAGCGGACGGGCGGCGTGGCCGCGGCTCCGAAAAAGCCGCCAGGCAAGGACACCGGGCCTTCCAAACCCGCAGAGTCGTCCAGACCATCCGGAGGTGAAAAGGGTGACCAGAAGCCAACCGAGCCCAATCAGCCCTGTTCGATGGTGGATTTCGTGGTTTCGTGTTCCCACGATCCAACGGGAAAGCGTCGGGCATCGAACGGGACGTTGCAGGTTGTCGGTGAGGGAACCTTGGCACAAACCAACGCTTCGGTGAATCCCCCGGGCGAGAATGGATATGCGTCCTGGATCAGTCTTCAGGCTTCCTCGGAGGTGACCGAGGGCGGAGCAGAGCGGATCACGGTGGCCATCGTCCGCAATGATTCCACCTGTGGGGCGAAGCATGCCGTCGCGATGACGACATCGCCGTCCGCCGAGGGCGTTGCGCAGTGGGTCGAAGGTGACAGGCATGAATTCCCGCTGCGTTGGGACGGGCCTGAGCCTGAGTGGCCGACGAGTCAACCGATGGTGCGGTATGTCCACGCCCGGGGCTGCGACGAAGGGGCGGTGCGTACCTGCCGGATTGAAATGTTCCAGCCAACCCAGGTGAAGTTGACCCTCGGGGTTGGTGAGTCCTGGGATCGGGAGGCGGACACGGAATCGAGCCTCAAGAAGGACTTCTTCAAGCAGGCATTGAACGATTTTCGGGTGGAGACGGACATCAGCGGTTCCGGCTCCCTCTCGTTTGGCTATGGCTATAAGGAGGCGGTAGACGATCCCCGCATCCTGTTCGAATGCCGCGGGAGCGGGACCCTTGAGCTCACATTCAGGATTCGAGGGTATGCGAATCTGATCACCATCGCCGCGCTGTTTGTAGCGGCTCCGTTGGCCATGGTTACCCGATTCCTGAAGTACGGTATCGTGGTCGAGTTTTTCATTGGGGCCGCCATTACCCTATCGCGGTCCCTGGAGTTGGCCGTTGCCCGATATGTGGATGGGGGATACGGAGGTGGGATGACGCCGTCATCAGCCTCCGCGACATTGTCCATCGAGACGGGGCTTCGGATGCAGGCAGGTTTTGAGTGGGTTCAGGCCATCGGGGTGGAGGGTGGCGCGAAGGTTGATTTCCCCGGAACCCACTCTCTGGAGATCAATGATCGGGGAATCTATAACTCCCTTCTCTTCAATCGCAGTCCGATCATGCTCTTCGTTACGGTGGTGGCCAAAGGCTGGTTTGTGAACGCGGAACACACCTATCAGGTGGAGGTTTTCCCCGGGTCGGAAAGGGAGTTCGGATACAAGAACAAGGCCCTCTACCTCTTCCGCTGAAGATGTTTTCCCTCTCCCTTCGCTGCCAGGGTTGCACGGTGACGGCCACATTGAATGGCATCACTGTCGTTGAGCCGGATCCACGTCCCAGCCGCTCATTGTCCATGGGATGCGCGGAATCGATCCTGACCGGCCTGAACCGGATGGAACTCGCCATTTCGAGGATCGGGGAAACTCGGAAGTCCGGCGGCGTCGGAAGCGTGGAGCTCGAACTTGACCGGATCCGCCGCACCAAGGGCGGAGTGGAATCCACCTCGATGGTCCGGTTGCGCCGCGAGGTGGGGGATGGGGAGGTCTCGGTGATCCAGCAAACGTTTGAGGTCAGCGATGCGCCTGCCCTGGAGCTGTGGCGGGCCGAGGCTGTAGGGCAGTTCAGCGAGTTCGACGCGGATCGTTCCTACGAACTGGCGATCCGGATGGCGCGGGCCCTGGAGCAGGGAGATCACCCTGCGGCCGCGGAGGATGCCCGGGTCAAGTTTCACGACATTGCCCGGTCCGTGGATGTGGAGGTTGGACGCATGGTCCAGATCTACGCGCAGGGCTTGCAGGAATTGGGTCGGATCGTGGCCATTCCGTTCACACGAAAGGACCTTCGTGTTGTTGCGGAGGCTGACAACCGACTCTTCATGCTCAAGCGGAGCGGGGGGGCTCCGTTGGTTTCATTCCAGGCCGGCGACAAGCGGCTGCACGTACCGATTGGAGTTTCACGGATCGGCGGAGTCTGGAGGGTCAGTCGGTGAAGCTGTGTGTGGCCTTCCACTGGCAGGATCCTCCTCTTCCAAGTGACGGATGACCTTGCCAAGCCGGGAGCCTCAATCATCCCACCTTTGTTCCCGCTCAGGAACCCCTCGAACATTCCCCCGACTTGACAACGGTGGAGGATCCCGACGTTGTCAGGGGAGTGAGTTCCCCGATCCGACTGGGCGGAAGCCCATCCCAAGCGCGCCCGGGTGCGTTGCTGGGCCAGAGTCCGGCGCATGCGGCGCTGATTCAGGCGGTGGATTCGTTTCCGGAGACCTGCGGGGCGGGGATCATGCTCGTCGAGGAGGGTGGACGGCGCACGGAGGTGCGCGGCGGGCCACGACGGACGTGGGTGTGGATCGCGCCGAAGGGAATGGTGGAGGGACCGATCACGGAGATGCCGGGCGAGGCCCCGGTCCCGGTGGGGTTGTGGGATCGCTGGGGCGGGGCAGTGCTGAGCTGTGGATCGGCGGTGGCCACCGGGGTGGTGATCGGGTTGTCGGGGGGAAGTGTGGGATTGGTGGCGGGCGGCTTTGCGGTGAACTCGGCGCTGCTGTGCGGAACGAGTCTGGGGAAGGCGATGGCGCATGACGCCTGGCAGGAACTCGAGCGCGAAGGCGGCGGGGTCTACAAGGTGTGGCTCACCACCGAAACATTGCTCGGGTTGATCGACCTGTTCAACGGGGTGAAGGGAGCGATGGGGTTTCTCCGGGCCTGGGGCCAGACGGGAAAGCTCGCCCGGTTGCAGAAGGCGGTGGCCGGGCAAAAGTTGACCCGGAAGTCCCTCCTGGAGGTGATCCGGCAGATCGATGCGGGCGAGGCGGCGCTGATTGACCTGAAGGCCGCCAAGTATGTCAGCCGGGGAAAGCTCCTCGGGGTCGGCGACCAGCTGTTGAAGAAGGCTCATTTTGTGAGCATCGCCAACCACCGCGCGCGCGCCCTCGTCGATGCGATCGGAAACGCGCTGTCCCTCGCGGGTGCACCGGACAATGCCGAATCCACGATCAAGACGTCGCTGGTGCTCCGGAAACAGTGGGATGCGTGGTTCGTGCAGTTCGAGCCGTAGACCGTGCGTTTCCCTTGCAGGCCGCGTGCCCTCACGCGGCGGGAGCATGGACATCGCCGGGTGAGGGCACCCGGCCTCCAGAGCTGTGGATTGTAGGCCGCCTGCCCTCAGGCGGCGGGAGCATGGACATCGCCGGGTGAGGGCACCCGGCCTCCAGAGCTGTAGATTGCAGGCTGCGTGCCCTCACGCGGCGGTAGCATGGACATCACCGGGCGAGGTCACCCGGCCTCCAAGGGGAGCGGCGGCGCGGAACGAAGGAAACCGCAGTTGCCCGCCTCGGGCCGGGTCGGTCACCTTGAAGACGTGCACCCGCAAAACTCCCCCGAAGGGCGAACGCCCGAGATGGATGCGAACAACCTGTACGATGTCGTCGATTATCCCTCGGGATGTCACGTGCAGACGCATCCTTCGCGTCTGGCGGCTGCGGCGATGCTGAGGGGGTTCGAGGCGGCGCCGACCGCCGGGGCCCGGATCGTGGAGCTGGGCTGCGGGGACGGATGGAATCTGATCCCGATCGCGGAGGCTTTCCCCGACTGCCAATGCTTCGGAATTGATCTCGCGCGCAAGCCGATCGAACGGGGACGTGCGGCCATCGCCGAGCTGGGTCTACGCAACATCCGGCTTCAATGCGGCGATGTCACCGAATTGGTCGGACAGCTGGGAACGGTGGATTACATCATCGCGCATGGGCTGTATTCCTGGGTGCCGGAGCGGGTGCGGGAGTCGATCCTGTCGTTGTGTGGCCGGATGCTTTCGGACCGTGGGCTGGCCTTCATCAGTTTCAATGCGTTGCCGGGTTCGCATGCCCAGAGGATCGTCCGGGAGATGCTGCAACGGCACGTTGGCAAGGTGACGGACGTGGTGGAGCGGCGACGGCAGGCGCAGGCGCTGCTGGGTTTCCTGCATGCGGGGACCGCAGGCGCACCCGGACTGCGCGGAGTGATGCGGGTGGACTACGAACGACTGCTCAAGGGCGATCCGGCGCAGCTGCTGCACGACGAGATGGCCGACGTGAACGATGCCTTCTACTTCTCGGACTTCATGGGAAGGGCGTCGGTCCACGGGCTGGAGTTCGTCACCAATGCGGAGGTCGTGGATTCGGGGATGAGCGGGTTTTCGGCTGAGGTTCAGGAGGTCCTGAATGGCTTTGGTGAGGATGAACTCCGGCGGGAGCAATACATCGATTACGTGCGGCTGCGGTCGTTCCGGCAGGTGCTGCTTTGCCGGAAAGGATCGTTCCAACGCGGCAACGAGGATGGCACGAATGCGGATCGCCTCCATGTGGCGGGCACGCTCAACCCGATGGAAACCGGCGTGGACCTGCGTCCCGAGGTGGAGGTGGAGTTCCATGGGACGACGGGCAAGAGCGTCAAGACCAGCGCGCCGGCGGCGAAGGCGGCGCTGGCGTTGCTGACCCGCTCAGGCCTGCATCCGATTCCGGTGACCGGACTTTCCCGGGTTGCCGTGGAAATGCTCCGGGATGCGGGCATCCCCGTGGAACCTGGGGTGATCCGGGATTTCCTGGTCCACTCGGCGCGGCTTGGCTTGGTGACCTTCTGGTTTCAGCCGCCGGTGACGGTTCAGCAGCCCGGACTTCGGCCGCGCGCCAGCCGGTTGGCGAGGTATCAGGCGGTCCGGGGCGGACTGACCACCACGGCGTATCACCAGCGGGTGGATGTTTCGGATCCTGTTTTGCGCCAGATGATCCTCCTCATGGATGGGGATCGGACCATCGAAGCGATCATCGATGAACTGCGCGCGGTCTTCGGCGGAGATCCGGAGGTGGTCGGAGCGGAATTTGAAGCGCAGGCGTTCCGGACATTGGGACTCCTCGCGGCGGGCGGACTGCTGGCGGCCGGAGAGTAAGGGTCGCATCCTGAGAAGGCCCCCGCATGGAACGGGGTGGCGACGTCCTCGTCGCCGATGCAAAGCCTTGCTCAGGGCGATGAGGACATCGCCGCCCAGAAACATTCCCCAAGGAGGGCAGTGTCAAGATGCGCCCCGGGGGGAGCTGAGCTGACCTTCGGCTTGCGAAGCCGATGTCAGATGACGCAGAGTGCCGCGCCAAGCGTGGCGGTTTGGCCACATCGCAATACCATGGACGACACTCCCTCTCAAAATCTCCGTCCCATGTCGATGTGGCCCATCGCTGTGGCCGCTCCCGCCTGTCTCGCAAGCCTCGGTGTGCTGGCGATGTTCGTGGAGGGCTCGGTACCGGGCCGTGTTCTGGCAGGAGCTCTGGGTGTGGCGGCCGTGGGGGTGCTGGTGATTGGCGACCGCCTGGTCCGCGGGCGGCTGGATCAGGCGTCCCGAAGTGTCGAGGAAGCCACGCGGGGCGCGGGTGAGTTGCGCGAGACTGTCCGGTCGCGGGAGGCGGAGATCAACCGGTTGCAGGCCGATGTGAAGCGGCGGACCACGGCCTTCGATGCGGAGAAGGAGGATCTTTCCCAGCGGTTGGCGGATTCGACCGGGTTGCTGAACGAGAGTCGCGCCCAGTTGGCCGCCCTCCAGTCCAGCATCGGGGAACTGACCCACCAGAACGCCTCACTGCAGTCCGAACGCGCCGAGGCCATCCAACGCCGGCAGGTGTTGCAGGCCCAGTATCAGGACCTGGAAGCGACCTCGCGCCAGTTGGGGGCCTCGCACACCGAGCGGACCGGGCAATACCGGACCGCGATGGAAGCGGCCGAACAGGCGCGGGCGGAGTTGGTGCGACTGCGGACGAGCGAATCGGACCTGACCCTGGAGGCGCAGCGGTTGCGGCATCAGGTGGAACGACTGGAGCAGGAATTCCGTGGAAGCGAGTACCGGGAGCGTGCCCTGAAGCAGGAGGTGGAAACCCTTCAGCTCAAGGTGACCGACGCCGTGGCGGCCGCTCAATCCGCCTCGGCCCAGCGCGCGTTGCATGAGGAACTGGCGGCCCGTTGCAACGAACTGGATCGGTTGGCGGACGAGTTGGCCCACCAGAAGTCGCAGGTGGAAGTGGCCCGGGAGCGGGCGGTGCTGGCGGATCGTTCGCGTGAGGAGGCGGAAGCAACCATCCGGCGGTTGGAGGAGAAGGTGGCGGCTTCCGATTCGGTGATCGGCGAGTTGCAGGACGAGGTCCGCAATGTCTCCGCCGAGCCCCGGTCGGACATGGCCAAGCACTTCAGCTGGCGGTTGAACTTCTTCGATGATCGCGAGGTGAAGCTCAGCTTCACCAATGACGGGGCGACGGTGGATCTGGTCGAGGTTTCCGCGGAGCCCGCCCTGAACTGCGCCTTCGAGGGGGCGCGACGTTTGGAGCGGGGAGCGGATGGCACGATCCTCGTCCGGCCGCTCAAGGGTGGGAAGCTGCCCGACGATTTCCGGCTCAACGTGTGTTATACGCTCCGGACGCAGCGGGCCGTGTTCCGGTTGCGTCCATATGCGCCCAACAAGATCGAGAGGTTGTGACATGAATCCGATGCCAATGGGGAAATCCCGCAGTCTTCTTCCGGTGTTCCTTGGGTTGGGAATGCTGTGTGCCAGCACGTCCGGTATGGCCGCTGATCCCGAGTTGCAGCGTGCCGCCGAGGCCCTGGCAAAGTCTGGCGCGGATTTCCTCCGGTCGACGGGGGGCGGTTCTGCTGCGGTGGTTCCGCCGCGCGAACCCGCACGAGCTGGCGGAGTAACCGCGGCCGCCACGGCAGCACCGGTCGAAACTCCCTTCGAAGGCCTGTTTCAGGGAGCGATTGCCGACGGTGGTGGGGAACTCCGGGCGCGGTTTTCCGGAGGAAAGGTGGAGTGGGTCGAGCCCGGAAAGCGCAGTTGGAGCCCGAAGGTGACGAATGGTTACACGTTCACCGTTGCCGGAGGCCAGTTGACCGTGAACCGCGCTGGCTCCGCGCCGTTGGTCTTCGCGATCGGTGCCGGCCGGAAATCCCTCACGCTGGAATCGGGTGAAGGGAAGTTGGTTCCCAAGGAACTCAAGGCGGCCCAGCCCTGAACTGGGGAGATTCCCTGGAAACGGCCGATAACCTCATGCTGGACCTCAACCTATTCGAGTTCGTCCCGGTCTTTCCTGACACCCAGGACCATCCGGCGAAGCTCTGCGTCATCGTCCGTCAGACCCCGGATCCCGTGGCCGGGTGGTTTGTCCCCGTGCGTCACACGATGGACGCAGCCGTCTATCTCGGGGCGCTCTGCGATGCGGAGAAGCGGCCGCGCCGGTGGGTTGAAATCTGGGTCCAGTCGATCGGCAGCCATGGCGGGCGCAAGCCGGATCCCCTCCACAACAATGCCTCGCTGGATCAACGCTGGCGACGGTGGGCCGGGGCGTTGCTGGACGAGAACCCCGAGTGCATCCACGCCGGTCCGTGGCAGGAGACTCATCCGCTGCCGACTTACTTCAAGCCGGACGATCGCGAGATGATCCATCC
This sequence comes from Verrucomicrobiales bacterium, assembly GCA_027489875.1. GTDB lineage: Bacteria > Verrucomicrobiota > Verrucomicrobiia > Limisphaerales > UBA9464 > UBA6176. The sequence continues at coordinate 37,009 of JAIXZE010000122.1, read as the reverse complement.
CTCGCATCCGGATGAAGGGCGTGCGTGGCAGTTGTGCACCGATGACTTTGTCCTCCGGAAGGCGGGCCTGCCGGGGTACTCGGGGACGACCCATCGCCTTCTCCACATTCCCGGTGCTGCCCAGGAGTCGGTTTTTGTCTCGGCGGACCCCGGAGCGGCTCCGATTCCTCGGACGCGGCCGCCCGGCAAGGAACTGGGCTTTGACCCAGCCTGGATCCCGTTCAATCCGGAGGGCGGACTCATGCTTTTCCGGACCTTCGAGGCCTACTCGCTGCGGCAGTTCAAGGCCATCCTCGAAGGGCATCGCCTGGATGCCGTGAACCTCGAAGCTGACGGCCTCCTGCATCCGGAGGTTGCGCCTACCCTGCGCACGACGGGATACCTCGAGAACGGCCATGGCCTCCTTTTCGCGGGGCGTCGCGGCCGGGCGGGTCGGGCGCTGGAAGTCTTCCTGCTGAAGACCCTGTTGTTCGCCGAGGTCGTGGAGCGGGTGGCGCGGGCCGCCAAGGCCGGCGGTGCGCCGTTCCTCAACCTGCACGCCAGCGATGTCCGCGTGGACCTGCAATCCGAGTCGCGGCGCCTGCCTGCCTGCTGGAGTTTCCGGACTGCGGTCACGCGTTCGCCTGAGTCATTGCCGGTCGAGATCGCCGTCGGTGGCTACCGCATGTTCCAGCCGGTGGGTCCGGTGGTGGGTTCCGAATACCGGCCAAAGATCCTTTCGGCGGCCTATTCCGGATTGGGCACGGTCCGGCTTCGCGACGTGCGCACCGACCCCGGGGATGTGCTGGTCGCCGAGGGAACCCTGGCGGACATCGAAGCGCGGCGCGCCTCACGCCATGATCTGCTGCGATTGGTGCTCCCGGTCCGCGGTCAAGGACTCGTGGTTCACGCCCGGATCCTGTCCGACCAGCAGATGGCATCGGATGAACTGAGGTTCGAAACCTTGCCCCAGAGCGCGCGGACGGATCTCAAGGACTCGTTGATGGCCATTCGTGGTGCCCCGCTCGAATCCGTTTCCTACCAGTTCCAGCCGGTGGCCAGCAGTCCCTGCGACCTGTATTCCTGCGCCATCCTCGGCCTGGAAATCCTGATCGATCCGAGCCGTGTCCGCCTGCCGCTGGCGGTGGATGAGTTCCTGAGCTTCGTCCGGCAGATGGGACTGGAGAAGGCGGAGATGCCGCTCTCGACGCGTCGTGGCCGGGTGCTGACTGCGGAACCCCGTTTCAGCAAATCGTTGGGACCGCAGAATCTGGGTGGCAGCCAGTCGCCGTCCGCCGAGGACCCGTCCCTGATTCCGGCCGAGCTGTGGTGGTCCTACATCGAGATCCTGGCCCGCATGATTCCAGGCGGCATGCCGGATGCGTGGGCGCGCGATTTCGGGGACGTGAACCCGGCCGCCCTCGAAAGCTGCTTCAAGGCACCCCTCGAGGAGTTGGCTCAACTTTCCGAACGGATCCGCAGCGTTGCCTTCTCCGATTGGCCCCAGAATCAGGAAGTCATTCGCATCCTTGACCAGCTCGCCCTCTGACCCCTCATCATCCACGTCTGGTATGAAGACCACCCATCCATCGTCCTTCCTGCTCAGCCTCGTGCTGGCGATCCTGTCGTTGGGGCTCCTCTCCGGTTGCGCCGGCAAGAAGTCTTCGGCCCCGCCCAAGAAGGGGCCCGGGTACAAGTACAAGGTGGTGGTCGCGGACTCGTTGAGCGGCCAGAAATTCCGGGTCGATGTGATCGGGGTGAACTCCTCGAACAAGGACCGTATCACCGGCATGTCGGTGGACGATTACTTCAACAAGAAGGACAATGTCTGGGAAGGCATCACGACCCGTTTGGAATCCCAGGTGGTCGCCAGCGGGAGCGAACTGCTGGTGGATCTGGAGGCCAAGGGCAAGCCGGAGTACCAGAAGTACCGTTTTCCGGGCTTCTCCCACATTGCCATCATCGCTGATTCGAGCGTGCGGGGATCCAACCCGGCCAACGACCAGCGCCGCATCCTGCTGCCGTTGAATCCCGAGCTTTGGCCGCGCGACTGGCCCCGCGGGGAAAAGCGCACGATCACCGTCACCTTCGGATCCGCGGGCGTGGAATCCTCACCAGGCGCCCTCTCCCAGTAGTCAGCCTGTCCGATCATGGCTGACGATCAAACCATCACAGGCGGTTTCAGCCACGCAGGTCAGCCGCGTCGGGACGGGTTTTACGATACCCTCCATCCGGAGACGGGGGAGCGGTTGTTGCTGATCCGCGTTGAGAACGCGGATTCCAAGGCTTCGGTCGCTGATTGGGGGCAGACCTTTGCCACGCTGGAGGCGCTTGGGGCCGCGAGTCCCACCGCTTGGTGGCCGATCGTCCGGCAGGGGGTGGATGGGGAGGTGGCCTACGCCGCCTTCGCACCCTGGAAAAGCACCCTCTCCCAAGACCTCGCCAAAGGCTACCGCTGCAAACCGGCTGAACTCCTCGCCCTGGCTGAATGCCTGACGGATGGCCTCGGGCAGCTCCAGGCCACCGCTCAACGCCCCCACGGTGCGCTTCGCCCCGATTGCATCGTCTTTCCCCGGAGCACCACGGATGGACACGACAGTCTCTCCCCGCGGTTGACGGGCCTCGTCCCCCTCGAGGAAACCGATCCCCGGGAACAGGATGACCGGCGTCGGCTTGGACACCTGCTGTACGCCGCGATCACCGGCGCGGAGACCAATTTTCGCGGGGTGCCTGACTTTGGCATCGCCTGGGCGGACGTCGATCTTCCGGGGAAGAACTCCTGGAAGAAGCTCATCGAGGAACTGACCTCGGGTAACTTCGACAATGTCCCCTTTGACCAGATCCGGTTGCGGTTGGGGAAGGGCAAGGGGGGGAAGCTTCCCCTGGTCCCCATCATCGCCGGGGTGGTGGTGGTTGCCCTGGCGGTGGGTGGGTTCGTCTTCTACACCAGGAACGGGGAAGGCAAACCAAAGGTTCCCGAGTCCAAACCGCCCGTGGTTTCCAACCCTGGAACCAACGCTGGCCCGACGAATGTCGTGGTGTCCAACAAGCCCTCACCGCCGATCGTCACCACGTCGAGCGTCCCTCAGATCCCGCCCACGCCCACGGACGAGCCCTGGCTGGCCAACCTGAAGACGAACGCCGTCCTTCAGGAGGCCCTCGGGATCCGACGTCCGATGTCGAAGGGGAGCGTTGAGTCGCAGGTGCGTCGTTGGTGGGACGATGTCCCAACCTCCCGGGCCGACGCCTGGATCCGGTTGGATTTTCCGCGGCCGTCCCAACTCACCCTCGATGCCGGTACGCCCAACGTGCTCACCGCGGAGCTGGCCCGAAGGCGCGCATTCCAGGCGGAATCCTCACGGCTCCCCAAAGCCCAGAAGGATCTGGAGGAGGAGATTGGCGAGTGGGTCCAGGAGTTGGGGTGGAACCAACGGGACATCGAGGGCCTGATCCGGACCCAGGTCCTGCTCGGGGCGAGCAATGCGCTCCGGTCGAAGACACTCGTGTTCTCGCGCGAGAATGCCGCCGTGGAGGAGTATCCCCGGGCGATGGCCGGAGCCACCAATGCGCCCCATTTCCTCCCTGCGGGTTTCAAGGGCTGGTCGCGCGGGTGGACGGAATTGTCGGCTGCCCAGAAGACCACCGCAGTCACCAACCTCCTGGGATTCTGGCGGAGTGATCTCAAGGCGTGGGTCGAGTTCGAGCCGCCGAAACTGGAGGGACCGGAGGTACGCGCGAACGAACTCCGGACGAAGGCCCGTGAAAAGGGCATCCAGGCCAGCGTCTTCGAACCCTCGCTCGCGAAGGCCAAGGAGGCCTTCGATGGCGTCAATGCCCAATGCCGGCTTCGTCGGTTTCGGAATCGTGAGGAGGCCCAGCAGGCCGTGAAGGGTGCGGTCGATGGACCCTTGAAGGCGGCGGCGGATGCCATCCAGCTTGCGGAAGGTTCCCTGGCCCAACAGAAGGCGGAGCAGGAACGCGCCCAACGCCTCGCGGGCTTGCAGGAGAAGGACAAAGACCTGATCCGAACGGCGACGGCAGCGGCCAGTCTTCCCAGGGGCGTTCGCAAGGCACGGGGGGATCTGCGGAAGCAGATCGATGCGGAAAAGGCCAAGGCGGGTGACTTTGAGTTTTCGGGTGCCGAGGCCCTTTGGCGGCAATTGGAAGATGGATCCTTTGTGGAGGAGGCTCAGGAGAACCTCGTTCCCACCAGCACCAACAGTCTCGCGAATGTCCGTCTGGATCTGGAGCGGAAGCTGCAGAACAAGCCGGCCGCTGATTTCCCCAGGTCCACCGAGCTGATCAGGAAACTGGCCGAAGATCGCGCCACGCTCATCGCTGCGGCGGAGAAAAAGGCGATGCAGGACGCCGAGCTGGCCCGTCAAAGGGTAGCCCAGGAGGCCGAGGCGGCCCGGTTGAAAGCCGCGCAGGACGATCAAGACCGGGCTACCGCGGCGCAGACGACGGCCAGGACCAATGTCCAGGAGGCCGTGCGAGTGCTGGAGGAAAAGCTGAAGACCTCGCCCGGCAGTACGACCAACCAATCCTTCGCGGCCTTGGTTGCACTCAGGGAGGTACAAGGCTGGTTGGCCAATGTACCTCCCGCTCTCAAGGTCGAGGAACCCGGTTGGGTACCCCCCGCCCAGGATCCTGTCCGGAAGCCGACCTGGGGCGGACTCAAGCAGGTCGAGGACCGGTATGCCGCGTTTGACCGGCTCAAGGGGATCTGGGCCGACGCCAAAACCGCCGTTGAGGGATTGGACCGCTTGGCGACAGCCCAGGAGTTCCAGAACCTCAATACCCGGCTGTCGGATCCTGCACTCCAGAACAAGACGTTCTTCAACGAGGCCCGCACCAAGGTTTCAGTGGCGCTTCCCGAGGTCACCCGGGGCGAGGGGCTGCGCACCCGCTCCCTGCCGAACGACGTCGCTGGACTCTCTGCCTATATCGATGAGGTGGACTTGTATCTCAAGGAACCGAAGCCGGCGTATCCCTTCTTCACGCGGCTGGGAGACGAACTGAAGCAGTCCGCCGAGCGGGCAAGGACGCGCGTGGCCGATCTGGCGAAGGAGGGACAGGAAAAGCAACGGTTGGCAGCCCTCAAGGCCAACGTGGTCGCCTTCGCCAAAGCTGCGGGTGTCGATGTCTTCGGCGTCGACAACCCATCGGTGCGTGGGATGAAGGCGGCCACCGCCAAGCGCTACAGGGAGCAATTGGCGGCTTCCCGTACCGAGCTCCTCGGATTGCTCACCAAACTGGAATCGGGGACGGACCGGACCGCGATTGAGAAGCAATTGGACCGCCTCGACAGCACCCTGAAGGGCTTTGAGGCCACGGGCGACTGAAGCTGACTTTCTGGTAGGGAGATTCCCTGAGGCCTTGGTTCGAAGGTCTCCCGTTCAGGGCGAATGATGACACTGCCCTCTTCAGGAACGGGGTGGCGACATCCTCGTCGCCTTGGGAAAGGCTCTGGGATGGCGACGAGGACGTCGCCGCCCCGTTCCAGATGGAGGCGGCGTCCAGATGCGCCCGCGGACGCGCATCCGCGGAAAATGGCATCGACAGCCCTCGTGGAATCTGTGGATATAGGGGGACCATCTTTCGGCTCTTTCCCGAATCCCCGGCAAACAATGTTTTTCTTACGGTTTATGGAATTCCTCCCCACCGGCCGTTCGACCCGCTTCGGGTTCGGCCTCGCCATCGGGTTTGCGGCGTCATCGTCCCTGCTCCTGAACGCGCAGGTCGCCACCAACGAGCTGGCAGCTGTCCTTGAGAGTGAGGATGACCGGCCGAAGTTGCGGAACGTGACCGTTTACGGGGACTTCCTGCAGGGATTTGGTCACCTGACGCTTCCGGTTGGTTTTTCCCTCGATGGCGCCGCGATCGGCCGGACAGTGGCTTCCCCCGATCGTGAATCGACCTACTACGGCGGTTCGATCACCTGGCAGGCTTTCGAGGGCATCGGATTCGACGTCGCCTTCAGCCAGGGAACGTCCTCGGGCAATTTCACCTTCAAGCCGGAAGAGAACGGCCGATGGCCGCAGGCGGCGATCAATTCCAGCTTCACGCTGGATGACACCTGGTTGCAGGCCTACATGCGGTATCGGTTGCCCTACATCTTCGGCCCCCGGATCGGTGTCTACCTCCGCGGCGGCGTGACCTACATGGATGCCGAGTACGAAGGCATCAGCGATCCATCGCAGGCCTTCTATCGAAACCTCGGTACCATCCGCGACATCACCGGCAACCTCGGTTTTGGGCTGGATTACAGCTTCCGCCCGATCAAGGGCATCCGCCCCGCAATCGTGTTCGAGGGTGAAGGCTTCGGGGGTATCCGCTCCCGTGAATTCAACGAGGAAACCCTCGCCATCAGCGGTGAAAACACCATGGACAACATGGTGTACGGCGGTCTGGCCCGCCTCCTGATCCGGGCCGAGTACCGCTTCGGAAAGGACGAACGCTGGCGGGCCCTGCTGGAGGGCGGCATCCAGGGACGCATGATGTTCGAATCCTACGGCACTCCGGATCGCACGCTGGTCGACGAATTCGGGGCTGCGATTCCGGACAGTGCCTTTGAATCCGGGGTCGAATCCGATCTCCTGTGGGGACCCTATGTCCGGGCCGGTCTGCGCTTCTCCTTCTGAAATCTTGAAGAAAACCCAATCGAACCAATTTCACATGAAGCGGATTTCTTCCCTCAGTTTCCTTGCTGTTCTTGCCGGCGCGGTCCTTCCCGCCCAGGCCCAGTTCAAGGACTATCGATTCTTCGAGGCGGCCTCGGCCCCTGCGCTCCTGAACGACGTCACGTTTGATGGCACGCGCTTCTGGGCCGTCGGTGATTCGACAGGTCTTCTGCGTTCCGGCGAACAGGCGGATGCTCCCGGTATCCGAGGCCTCACGTTCACTCCTCTCGTGCTGACGGGGGCCACGAACAAGCTCACCTCCGTGCTTCCGATCAGTCCTTCCAACCTCGTGATCGGCGCAGGCACCGGAGAACTGACCAGTTCCGTGGGTGCCCTCTATCGGATTCCCTCGACCGGTGATGGGACCTCCATCGCAGCGATCAAGGTTCCCGAGTCGCCGTCCTTGAATCTGGGGCAGGTCACCGACCTGAGCCTTGCCGGTCCCAACCTCATCCGCTTCGGCAACCGGTTCGCTGTCGGACGTTACTCGACGTCCTCCCTGAACTCGGCCAACCCCACCCAACCGGAACGGACCGCCGACATCAGCCCCTTCTTCGAAGACTACCAGACCGGCGTGCTGATCGGATCGAACCTCATCCTTGCCGGACAGTACCGGGGTGATGCCCTGCCCCGCGGGGCGATTTCGCTCTCGCGTGACTTCGGCCTGACCAACGCGCCCTCCTCGGGCGTAACGCTGTTCGGAACCAACGAGACGGCACGCATCCAGACCGTGGGGGGTGACGGAACCCATCTCTATGTCTCGGGTCCCACCAATTTCGTGGCCGTCCTCGAAGGAGCCGCCGGTCTGACCAGCCTGCCCTCGGCGACCAGCACACTCTGGAAGAAGGCGACCAACGGTGTGGCGGGCATCAATGCCATCGTGCCGCATGGTGGGATCCTGTTTGTCGCGGGTGCCGATGGCATCCACCAGCGTTCACCGGGTGCCGCATTCCTCACCACCAAGGAGAAGCCCAGCAATCTGGCGGTTCCCGTGAAGTCCCTCGCCGTTGCAACGGCCGGTGCACTGGAAGATCTCGTGGTCGGCGTTTCCGGATCGACCCTCGTGGTCGGTGGTCCTGTGCCTGACCCGGCCGTCGTGGGTGGCAACCGGTTGCACTTCATCGACAGCGACCTGTCGAACTTCGTCAACATCTCGAACCTGATCACGGCCTCGACCACGTCGCAGAAGTCCGTGGCCTTCGATGTCTACAAGATCGTCGACGGTGCCAACGTGGGGAAGGTCATCACGGTCGGCCCGACCCGTTCGTCGTCCGCAACGGGATTTGATCTCGTGAGTCTCGGCACGAGCAATTTCAACTACGGTACCAACGTCTTCGAGATCGCCTCCCGCGATGTCCGCACGGGCATTGAAGGAGCACGCGTCCGGTTCACGGCCTTCCGCTGGCCGAACCCGCAGTTCGCCCATCTGGGCCGTGCCGCCGGTGTGAACGAGCCCAACCACTTCTTCCAGGTGGGCGCGGATTACGCGAATTCTCCCGTGCCCTCGTTCCTGTTTGTCACCAACCAGGTCATCAACAACGGTCGCGGTCAGAACCTCGACGTCCCCGTCGCCTCCGCGAACTGGTTCCGGTTGGCCACGCCGGCCGGGCAATCCGTGGACGGAACCAATCCGGTGGTTGCCTCGACAACCCTGGCCGGGCTGACCCCGATTGCGACGGACGTGGACCGGTTGGATCTTTCGAGTCTTTCGATCCTTCCTCCGGGCGTGCACACCTTCGCGGTCCAGACGATCGCCAAGTTCCCGACGGACTCCGGAACGACGAACGCCCTGGGAACCAATGTCACCCAGTTCAACGTCGTGGTCCTCCAGCGGCCGACCGCCCCGAGCCTCGACTGGACCTTCTGGGAGACCGGAGCGTGTGTGGGCACCGTTGCCAACAATCTGCTTCCCTCCCTGAATGGCGATTGGCCCGCGGCCATGGCGGCCCCGGGAGGCCTCCTTGCGAACGATGCGCGCCTCGTGGCGAACATCGCGCGCGCCAACTGGCCGGAACTCGCCCTGAACGCCCTCTCGGCCACGCTTCCCGTGGACCAGAACCCGACCATCCCGAGCACCCGCGTGGTTCAGGTGCAGTCGGTGTCCAACAACCGTGATGGTGTGGACGCGCTCAGCGCAGCCCGGACAGAGATCCGCTTGGTCAGCCGGCCGACCCCGCAACCGCCCGCCCTCAGCCTGACGGGCGTCCTGGTGGGTGTGGACGGCGTTCTGACTTCCCGCGACTTCTCGATCGCGACCACCGGAACCACCCGGATCCAGGTCGGCGAAGGGGTGGTCGGAAGCGTGGTTGCCCGTCCGACACCCGCGGTGGAGACCTTCACCAACAACACGATTGTGACCTGGGTGGTGTCGGCCACGGACGGCGGCGTGACCGCCCAGACTGGCGGAGACTTCTTCTTCGCCCAGCCCTTCGTCCTCACGACCCAGACGCCCGGCCTCTATCGGCTGACGGCCCGCTCCGCCAACAGCTACACCAACGCTCGCGTCGCGGGCGGCGTGACCAACCAGGTCGTGCAGAGCTGTTCGTCTCCGGCGGTGACGACGATCGAAGTCGAGGTCCGTCAGCGTCCTCCCGCCCCGGTGGTCTCGGTTGCCGGCGTCGGCGTCTATACCGATGGATCGATCCAGTATGCGAATCCGTCGGACTCCAGCTTCGTTGTGATCGGCCAGGACGCCACCCGTCCCCAATACCGCGTGACTCCGGACCAGATTCCTGGAATCGGCGGCACCCAATGGCAGGCGGCGGACTGGGTCCTGATCACGGCGTCCGGCCTCCGGACCAATCTTGCCTCGAACAGCGCGACGTTCACCCCGCCGGTGAACCTGACCACGGCACTGCTCGGCAGCGGACCTTCGACAAACCAGATCCTGGCCTTTGCCCGCTCGCTTGATGGCTCCGTCGGACTGGTACCCCGCGTGCTGACCCTGGTGGTCACCCCGCCGCCAGCGGCTCCCGACCTCCTCGCCGGTGGCTTCTCCACCTACGATGGCACGACGCTCGTCCCCCAGACGGATGTCACCGTCGCCAATGGTTCCACGCTGACGATTGCTGGATCGCTTCCCGGGACGCCGGATCATCGGCCGACCTATTCGATGGTTGCCCAGGGAACCTCGGCCTTGGTCGCCGACTGGTACCTCCAGGGGACAACCAATCCGATTGTCCGCGGCACCACCACCTTCCGCCCGACCGCTGAGCAATCGCCGGTTGGAACCAATGGGTTCTTCGCGATCGCCCGATCCACCGAAGGTTCCCAGAGCGCGACGCCAACCACGTTCCAGCTGATCGTGACGGGCGTCCCCCAGACGCCGGGTCTGTCCGCCCTCGAGGTCCAACGGTTTGATGCGTCTGGCAATTTTGTCTCCACGGATGACGTCGCTGTCGCTCCCGTCATCCGCGTCACCGATCTGGTGCGCAATCTGGTGACGGAAGCGGGCACCCTCTTGCGGCCCCAATTCCTGACCACGTCGCAGGACAACTCCGACGGTGCCGATTGGTACCGTGTCGAAGGCGCGGTCCGAACCCGGGTCGCCGTGAATACTCCGGTCTACCGGCCCTCCGCTCTGGAAGCACCGCTGGGCACGAATACCTACGAGGTCGTGGCCCGGTCCCGGGAAGGCGCTGCCAGCGCTCCCGCGACGTTCCAGTTGGTGGTGACCGGGCCGACCCAGGCACCGTCCCTTTCCGTCGGTCAGTTCTTCGTGTTCCAGGGCGGAGTCCCTGTCCGTCAGGATGACGTGGTTCTTCCCGCGAACGGAACCACGGTGGTCGCAGATGTCCTCGCCGAACAACCCGCGTTGCGTCGTCCGATCTACCGCCTCACCGGTCCTGCCGATGCGGTCATCGCCGACTGGTATCAGGTGAGTGGTGCGAGCACGAACCTCGTGGCGAAGAACTCCCTGACGTTTGCCCCCTCGGTGGCCCAGACGCCTGTTGGAACCCACACCTTTGTCGCGGTGGCACGTTCGGCCGAAGGCGCGATCAGCCCGGTGACGACGTTCACCTTGGTGGTGACTGCCGTTCCGTTGGCCCCGGCGCTGGCTGCGGGCGACTTCCTGCTTCCCAACGCTCAAGGCGTCCCGACCTTGCAGAACGGGGTCGCAATCAATCCGCCGACGCCGCTCGTGGTGGGTGACAATGCCGGTGATGAAGCCCGGCGACGACCCCAGTTCAGCCTGTCGCCGGTGGGTGCGAATGTGGTTTCGGCCGACTGGTATCAGGTCGTGGCGGGTGTCACGAACCAGGTGGCCGCGAACTCGTTGACGTTCCGCCCTGCTGTGGCCGCAACCCCGGTGGGTTCCCATCTCTTCCTGGTGGTTGCCCGTTCCACGGAAGGAGCGAGCAGCGCTCCCACCCCGGTGACCTTGACGGTGACCGGTGCACCCTCGGAGCCGCTGATCAGCGGTCAGATCCCCACGGCGTCGCCGGATGGCCTGACCCTCAGCAACCTGGATGGCGAATTGCCGGTCAACCCCGGTGATGTGTTCTCGGTGGGAACCAAGGCCGCCCAGCAGTTCAACGCGGACGGTTCCTTCCGGTTCAGCGTGAACGACGGCGCGAACCTCAAGGCCGCGTTCACCCGCTGGAGCGTGAACGGAGCGGTCGTCATCACCAATCAGACGGTGGTGCCGGTGCTTCCGACCGGGACCAACATCGTCTCGCTGCTTGCCTTCTCCCAGGATGGAACCGCGGGAACTGCGCGTGAGTTTACGATCATCGTCACACCGCCGCCTGCGGCTCCGACGGTGACACCCGTCCTCGCGACGCGGGCTTCGTGCGATACCAGCGCGACCTTCACGGCCCAGTTGGCCTCGGATGTCCGAACCATCGTCTGGACCTCGGGACCCGAAAGCAGTTCCAGCCGCCTCCTCGTGGGTGCTGCCTTCACCTCCCCCGGCAATGAGCTGCCCTCCGCGACCTCCTACAAGTACTTCGCGTGGGCGGTGACGGCGAACGGCGATTGGAGCGCAGTGGCGACCCTCGCGGAATTGGTGGTCGTGCCCGCTCCGCCGGCGGCTGAACTGGTCGGTGGCATCTCGGACCGCGTGATCGCGCTGAATGCCGCCACCTATCCGACCCTGACCGTCAGCAATCTGGGCGAGAACCGCGTGGAATGGTTCGTGGGCGGGGTGAAGGTCGGGGAAGGGTCTCCGTTCACGCCGACGACCAATCAGTTCCCGAGCTCCCTGGCAGGACCGGTCACCAACAGCGTCCGTGAAGCCTTCACGCATGTCTTCCAGGCCGTGATGAGCCGTGAGAGCTGCACCAACGGGGCCACCACGGTGGCCTTCAAGGTGATCGTGCCCTGGGTGGACGTGGCCTTCGACAAGGCCGACGGGGGAATCCTCAGCCTGCAACTGAACGCGGTCGATGACCTCGCCACCAAGACCGTCACCGTGCACATGGCTGAAACCATCGCCGCCCTGGTTCCTGAATCCGGGCTCACCAACGCGGGCACGTCCATCGTCCTGACCGACCCGCTCTCGACCAACGCCGGTGTGCGTCGGTACTTCCTCCAATCACTCACCAACCTGACGAACGGTTCCGGCTTCTTCCGGGTCGTGCTGCCTTGATTCAGGCGTGCGTTGAATCGGGAACCGGCCATCCTTCATGAGCATGACCGCGGTTCAACAGTGGGCGTTGGAGTTGGCGAACCAGATCAAGTCCATCCAGACCTCCTGGGCGGACGACGAGATCAAGGTCCGTCAGGACATGATCGAACAGGAGCTGGAGCGCGCCCTGACGCGCGTCTCCAGCCACGAGCGCGAGGAGAAGATTGCCGCCCTCCGCGCGCATTTTCCCGTGCCGGGCGGCGGGGAGGTCCGCGTCATCGAGGTCACCAAGGAGTCCGCCCCGCGACAGGTGACCGTCGAGGAAGCCCTGGATCTGCTGATCAAGGCAGCCCCGCAGATGTCTGATTCCCAGCGCCGGAACTATGCCGACCGCCTGATCGGTGCCGGGTATCGCGTTCTGGAGCGTCGCACCGAACCTGCCCCTGTCGCTGCCCCTGTCGCCACCGGGGGCATGGAGCGGATCCCCGATGCGCTCAGTCGGAAACTTGGGATCAAGACCGAGGCCAAGGCCTACCCGACGCAGGTGTTCAACGTGCTGCACGAGCTGGTGGATTGCGTGCTCTCCCTGTCTGGAGCGGCGTCGCAGGTGGTTTCGGAATTGCGTCGTCGTGCGGGTGAGCCGCCCGGAAACCGCGAGGAAGACCTTCGGGCCATCCTGGCCAACTACCTTACCGATCAACCCGGGGGGACAGCCGAGCGCATGAAGCTGGTCGTCTCGCGCACCCGCACCCGTCTCGCAGGCTTCCTGCAGGTGCCTGCCGAGCTGCCTCGCGACCTTTGCAGCAAGGCGACGACCATCGATCCGGAGACCATCGTGGATGTGATCAAGCGGGAGAAGGATCCCGGCTTCATGGCCAACACCCACAAGATGTATTGGGAGCGGTTCACGGTCCTCTGGAAGCGCGATCAATGGGGTTCCGTGGACGGCAGCCCGGTTTGGGAAAAGAAGGCCGCACAGTCCGTGCTGGGCACGGTCGAGCAGGATCATTGACCGATCGCAACAACCTACTGGTTGTCATTGTCGCCACTGCCTGTCATGACATTACGGACAAGCCAGTGACCACCCGGAGGCCGTCCTTTGGAAACATGTGACGATCCGGAACTACACGCTGAAGAGCTGCCAAATCCATGTCTTCCACCACTGCTCCCATGATCCATTGGCACGAGGGTCTGTTCCTCATGCCGCAGCACTTTCAGGCGATGCAGCGTCTGATCGGTGATTCCTTAGGGGCCGAACGCGGGCTGCTGCATCGGTTCCCCAGCGGCATCCTGGATCTGGAGTTGGACATCGGTAAGGAGTCCGTGGCCATTCGAAGACTCTCCGCCATCATGCCGTCCGGCATCCGGCTGGAGTACCCGCAGAACGTCGTCATCCCCTCGCGTCCCATTGCCTCGGAGCTGCTCAGCGGAAAGGAATTCCAGATCAGTCTTGGGTTGCCACTGCGAACGGATCACGGGGCGAATGTCGCCTCGAATGCGGAGGGCGCGACCGATCAATCGGCCTATCTCTACCGGATTGCCGAGGCCGAACTGGCCGACGACGCGGCGGGCGGCGAGCAGAAGCCGGTTCTGGTCCGGAAGTTCAATGCACGGCTCGTGCTGGACTCGGATGACCGTTCCAACCTGGAACTCCTGCCACTGGTCCGGATCCGCGTCCAGGGCGCTTCAGGGCTTCCCCAGCTCAACACCAAGTTCTGTCCGCCGCTCCTCCGTCTCCGGGGGTGGCAGCCCTTGTACCTGATGGTCTCCGACCTGACACGGGACCTGGAGTTGGGGCGCGACGACCTGCGTTCCCGGATGCTGGAAGGTGGGTTCGACATGGAGCGGCTTCACGGCAACCAGCTGGCCATGGTCCTCCGGCTCGCCGCCGTCCAATCGTCCCTTCCACGGCTGAAAGCCTTGGTCGAGGCACCGCAGGCGTCGCCGTTTGAAGTGTTCATGGAGTTGGGAACCCTTCTGGGAGCCCTCTGTGCCCAATGTCCGACCGAGGAGGCGCCGTTGGTGGAAGGCTTCCGGCCCGATGACATCCACCGCCAGTTCGAGACCGTGATCGCCCGGATCCGTGCCCGGATCCAGACGGGGCCGGTCTCGTCGTTCCTCACCATCGAGATGGACACCGATGCCGAGGGCAACCAGCGGGCGGATTTCACGAAGGAATTCGTGGAGAACAAGAAGCAGTTCTATCTCTGCGTGGATTCTCCGGAGACCCGGGACCGCGTCACAGCCCTGGTGACGGATGTCGCCCGTTTCAAGCTCACCACCCCGGCCTTGGTCAACCGTCCGCGCAACGGCCTGCGCCTCACCCAGTGCCCGGTGCCGCCCGGAGCTCCAGCGCGCCAGGATTCGCACTACTTCCGGATCGAGCATCGGGACGATGCGGGTCCGTGGGGTGCCGTCGAGAAGGAGTTTCGATTGGCGGCCGCGTGGCCGCGGACGGAACGGATCACCATTGAGAAGCTAACCCTGTACGCATTCTGAGCATGGCCTCCCCCAGCACCGCTCCCAGGCTCGTCGATCTGTGCGAACCGATCTTCGCCGTCATCTGCGACATCAACCGGTTGGGCCGAAACGGCGTCCACAAGAACATCGAGGCCGTCAACAATGAGGTCACCTCGGTATTCGAGAAGGTGTCGCGGGCCGCTGCCCGGTCCAATCAGCAGGAACGCCAATGGAAGGAAGTGGAGCCCGCCCTGTGCTGCTTCGTGGATTCCATGATCGAGAACAGCAACCTGCCGGAGGCCAGGGAGTGGCGCGAACACCGCCTGGCCGAGTCGAGGTTCAAGATCCTCACGGGTGAGGACGCGTTCTACGACGAGTTCCTCGACAAGGAACTGGAAGCCCCCGCCGGGGACTCGGAATCGGCGGAGCGTCTGGAGGTCTATTTTGCCTGCCTGTATCTCGGCTTCGAAGGGAAGCACTACGGCGTTCCCGACAAGCTCCAGAAAGTTCAGGCCAAGGTGGCGGGCCGGGTGAAACGGCTGCTCGGAAACGGACTCGAATCCCGCATCACACCGGCCGCCTACGAGAATCTCAACGAAACCAAGCTCAACCTAGATTCCGCTCCCGCCATCTGGGGCGCGGTGATCCTGTCCGTGTTCTTCGTCGTCCTGTTCTTCTTCGGGACAACCTATATGTACCGGCAGGCCATGAGCGATCTCACCACCTCCGTTCAGGCGATCAACGAGGCCAAGTAGGACTTAGACTCCCATGGACGATCTTTCCGATCTTTCGACACCGGCCAAGGGAACCCTGCTCGGGGTCCCCGTGGGTTTGCTGGGCGCCGACGCCTTCTTCATCGCCAACGGGGCCCCGTGGAAATGGGTGCTGCTGTTCAGCGTGCTCGCGCTGATCGTTGCCGCGGCATTGCTCTACGTGGGCTATCGCGTGATGAAGAAGCGCCGCGGGAAGGCCTTCGAGAGCGCCATCGACGAGGCCGCCCGGAAGTCTTCCGGTGCCGCCAAGCCCGAGGAGCGCGCGGCCATGGAGGACCTTCGCCGCCGCTTCCTCGAGGGCTTCGACCTCTACAAGCGCGAGGGCTTCAATCCCTACGACGTTCCCTGGTACCTCGTCATGGGCGAGCCCGGTTCCGGAAAGACCTTTGCCGTCCGGAACAGCGGCATCGGGTTCCTGCCGGGAATGCAGAACGAGCGGCAGGGCACGGGTGGCACCAAGACGATGGACTGGTGGTTCACCAAGTCCGGCGTGCTACTCGACACCGCGGGTCGTTGGTCCTTGGGGGCCGGCGGGGAACACAGCCTTGCTTCCCAGGAGCTCGCGCAGTTCCTCCGGTTGCTCCGCAAGAACCGCAGCCGCTGTCCCATCAACGGTCTCATCCTCGTCCTCGACGGCGAGAAGATGCAGAACGAGACCAAGGAGGAATCACTCGCCAAGGCAAAACTCCTGAGCGAGGCCCTGTTCCAGGTGAAGCGGGAACTCGACGTCCGGTTCCCTGTCATCGTCTGGATCAGCAAGTGCGACACCATCCCGGGCTTCCGTTCCTACTTCGAATCCTTCTCCGATCCCCGCCAGCAGAACCAGATGCTCGGTTGGTCCAATCCTTCCTCCGACATCGACGAGCCGTTCAAGCCGGATCAGGTCGAGGACTTCCTCAGCGGCGTGGCTTCGGAACTCCGGAACCGACGCTGGCAGCTGCTTTACGATCAGAAGCTGGCCGGTGACGCGCGCCGCATCGATGCCGTCGACAGCCTCTTCGTCTTCCCTTCCCACCTCGAGAAGGTCGCTCCCGCCGTCCGGACCTATATGGAGATGATCTTCGGGGATACGCGGCGTGCGCCGTTCCTCCGCGGCATCTATTTCAACTCGGCCATCACCGAGGGTGCCGAAGTCGATCGGACCATTGCCGAGGCGATGGGACTCACGCCGCAGCAGTATCGGGAACAGTCCCGTCAGAATGAGCTCTTCCGTCGTGATCGGGCGCTGTTCATCCGGGACACGCTGGCTGAGAAACTGTTCAAGGAACGGAACCTGGTCAGTCGCGCCAGCAATGCGGTGGCCGCGTTGCGTCGGACCCAGATCCTGTTCGTTTCCGCGCTGGTGCTGTGCCTTGGAGCCATGGCGACCATGGCGTGGTTCAGTTCCAGCCGGCTGCGCAAGGATCTCGGCGAGGCGGCGCGGGGATGGCGTCAGGCCGCCGTCGCCATGAAGCCCGACAGCTACTTCCAGGTGTCGGGAAATGCGATCACCTACCGCGCCCATGACATCGACCTGAAGAAGGACAAGGACGACAAGAACGGCATGCTGGCGTTCACCGTCCTGAGCGAGACCCTGGCAGACTGCTCGAAGGACATGCGGATTCCTCCGCCCTTCGGCTGGATCATGTCCCGCTCCGGGGCCTCGCAGGAGGATCGACGGAAGGCCTGGACCCGGCTCTTCGAACGGAACTATCTCGCACCGCTGGGTCAGGCGGTCGTGCAGGTCACCGACAGCCCCTCCAACCGGCAGGCCCGCGTGGTCGGGTTGGCCCGGTTCGATGCCTTCCTCATGACCAATCCTCCGGTGGCGCTGGGGGACAACGATCCTTTCCCGAAAGCGTTCCTGGGTGCCTTCGTCGACGCGGAAGCCCAGCCCCTGGAAGACAACGCCCGCCTGATCCTCCGCGCCAGCCAGGCGAAACTGATCTCAACCGCGTGGTATGGTCCGATCCGAGAGAAGCTCTGGGATCGCACGGCTGACGCGTTCGATACGCTCCTCGATGAAAAGAAGGGTGACCTGAAGTCCAGCGCCCAGTTCGTGGACACCGCCCGTCGTCAGGCGGCCGCGGATCGGGACTTCATCAACACCCTCGACCAATTCGATGTGTTGACCGAGAAGATCGATCCGAGCCGTCTGTCTGCCGCCGATCTCCAGAACCTTCGGACTGCCTTCAATGCATGGGTTGCGGCCCGCCCGGGAGTCCGGGCGCTTCCCAACCTGGCGGGCGCTGGCGACGAGGCCAACCGCAGGATGGATGCGGCCTTCGGCCAATCGTTCAAGTCGCTCCAGGACGATCTCGCAGGAATCAAGGTCGGGACCCTGGCACCGGACTTCCTCAAGCGGATCACCGATCTCCGGGCGACGGAGGTCAAGACGCTCAACGACCGGTGGAGCCAATTGACCCGCGATTTCTCGTTGGCGGAGATCAGCAGCGCTTCGCAGAAGGGCGACGAACTGCTTCCGGGCGTGGCGGGGGCTCTCGCCCTGTTCGGATCCGAGTACGCACCCCAGCCGGATCGGCCCTTCGCGGGTTGGAAGAAGTTCGAGCAGGACCGCGATGAACTGCGTCGCCGGAATGCTTCCGTGAGCAACGAACTGGGACGCGTCCTGCTGCTGGCCGGCGCTTACCAGCGTGGTGAGGCCGCGAACCAGGCCTCGGATCTCTCCCGGCGCGTCGAGCAGGATCTGGCACGGTGGCCGTTGGCGGATACCACGCTCCGGATTCCCGAGGCGGAGTTTGCTCCCTTGGTGGAACGGACGAAGGCATTGCTCGCCGATCCCGACGGCCTTGGAAATCCGTTGGGCCGCTCCGCCATCACCAACGTGGCACGCCTTGTTTCCGTGGCCGACCAGTTGGTCACCCGCAAGAAGATGGCAATCCAGTTCAAGCTCGCCTCCAAGCAGGACGACGTGGCCTTCCGCTCGCTGATCCTGTTGGGCGAAGGGAACACCGAATACGTGAACGCCGGCAGTGCACAGGTGGTGACGCGGGTCGTTCCCCTGGATGGTTTCCGCTTCAAGGTACGCTATTCCGATCGGCCAGAAGTGGAGGGAACCCTCGCGGGCCGTTGGGGATTCCTCGAACGGTTCTGGGATGCCGGAAAGGGGGCGCTTCGAACCAACCACACGGTGACATTGCCCATGTCTTCCGGTGCTGCCGTCAGCATCGAGGTTACCGGGGCCAACTGGGTCGAGTAACCGGTGCCACCCAACCTCCCGATCCCGCACGAATCCCCATGGAAACCTCTTCCAACAATGCGGCAACGGTGCAGGTGGCGGGCTATGGCAAGCATCCCGCATGGTCGGACCATATTGAAGGCTTGGGGGCGGCCAATCCGGTCCTCTCCAAGATCGAGGGCGAGCTCTATCTGGGAGCCATCGGCAGCCTGATCACCTCGGGTGACTGGCCCTCCGGGTCCTCGTCGCACGCGATGGCGCGCACCGTCCGCCGATTCCTGTGGCAGAATGCGTCGGACTTCGTGTTCGGGTGGATGTGGCCCTCGGCCGACGAGGTTGGGCGGGATCATTACCCGATGATCCTCTGCGTGTACGTGACGGGTGCGGATGCGGGGGCGGTTGTTCCCCTCTTGGACCCGCTTGTCCAGAAGGCCATGCAGTCCATCCGTGCGAGTCGCCTCCGGGAGGAGGTGCTCTCCGCGGTGCAGACACTCGAGGCACAGGCGCGCGCGGCGGTGAGGTCTGCCCCCGCCGATGGGGAGGCCCAGCAACTCCAACGCGCCGAGCAATGGGTCAAGGCCGGCCCGCTCGACAAGACGCGATGGCATCGGCTCCTCTATTTCCTCAAGACCCAGTACACGGAGGCCGCCATCGCTGAGACGGGAAGCCGGCTGACCGCCTCCAAACGTGCCAGCGCTCAGGAATTCGAAGGCATGCGCCTTCCGCTGCCGACGGCGTCAGGACCGGGTGCCCTCTCGGATTGGTTGGCCTTCCTCAGGACCCAGTTGAGGTCGAATGCGCCCGCGCTCCTGATCCAGCCCGAGGGCGCGGATTGGTGCGACATCATCGTCGGCACGGTCAATGCCACGACCCTGAAGCCGATCCTTGGACCACTCGACGTGGTCTATCCGGTGACGGACGTCCCCTTCGAGATCACGAAGGAACTGGCTGAGGAAGCGGAACGGGTTCTTGGATCGGTCGGACTCCCGTGGGGAGATCCAAGGAAGGTCTCCATTTTTGGACCCGTTCCAGTGCGCTATCGCCCGGGGCCTTCGTCGGGCCGGCCAGCTCCGGCAGCCGCCAGGGCACCAGCTCCCGAGCCTTCTCATTCCGAATCGAGGCCCGAGCAGGCGGCACATGCGGCCACTGGCCGTTCCATTCCCTGGAAGCCGATGGCCGCCGGTGTGGTGGTGGTCGTGATGGGCATCGTGGCGTTTCTGGTGTTCAGCCGTGATGGGCAAACCACTTCCTCCCCGACCAATGCGCCGGTTGTGCCGCCATCTCCCGCCGTTCCCAAGCCAGCCAAGGAAACCCCGTCGGCGGGCGGTGGTGCTCCGTTGCCCGTGGCGGCGGGAGACGTTTCCGGACGCTGGCTTCTCTACTGGGAGCAGTATGGACAGTTGAAGGACGTGGCCGTCAGTGCCGCGCCCGGGACGTTCTGGGCGGAGTTGGTTCGCACGAGCCTCGCCGATCTGGATCCGAAGAATTGGGACCCGTGGGTGGTGGTCTTCGGGGGACGCGACAAGGTGCGCGGGGCAGAAATCGACAATATCTCGGTCAGTCGGTTGAACACGCAGTCCGCCGGACTTCAGCGGGGAGCCGACGCAGCTGCCCGTCTCATGAATGCGGCGACGAACGGCTACGCTGCCCGCATCCGGTCGGAGCTTCCACCTCTGGCCGCAGGACCGGCAGCAGGGCTGGTCGCAGGGTGGCAGACGGCCCTGGCGGTGCCGGTGGGGACCCGTGGCTTGATGGCCCATGTCCAGGCTCTCGGAACCATCGAGACCCAGTGGCGGCAAGTGACAGGTCGAAATGCCGCCTGGTCGAACGCGTGGACCCAGCTGGGTCCGGTGGATCCGAAGCAGGCCGCTGCAATCCGGTCGAACGACCAGACGGCACTTCAGCAGTTGCGGGACCCCGTTGCATGGATTGCCGCGATCGACACGTCGGTCACCGTCGCCAAGGCCTCCCGGACGTGGGCGCAAGGCACGCTCTCGCGGGTGGATCCCGACTTCTTTGCCGCCAGCATTTCGAAGGAAGGGCCGGGGTTGACCTGGGCCGGATGGAGCAACGCGGTCGTGGGGGCAACCCGGGTTGTCGAGGCTGCCGAGGTTTCCGCGGCCAGGGAATCGCTGCGGGCGGAGATGGAAGGGGAGCGACTCAAGTTCCTGCAGCGCGTCCGCAAGGATCAGGGGGATGGCATCCGCACGGAGTTGACCGCCCTTTCGACCCGTCTCGCGGAGTTTTCAAGGATGCCGCTGGTGGCCGCGAATCCAGAGGCCGTCACCGGGTTCCGGAAGTTGCAGACCCAGATCAGCGAGTCGTCTTCCCGTCTCCAGAAGGCGTGGTCGCTGGTGGCCAGTCCGAAGGCGCAGATCCAGCTGTCCCGCGATACGCGCAAGCTGAAGACGCCCCTGCAGGAATCGTGGAAGGACTATCTGGACCAGGCCGCCCGCAAGGTGGACGCCGAGCCCGCCGCGGAAGCCGCCGCTGCAACCCTGCGCTGGACTGAAACGCTCGATGCGGCATGGGCCTTCTTCTCCGCCCTGGAAGGGGGCATGAAGGACACCCTGCTCGTCCAGGCACCCCAACCGCTTTCCGGGCGCGTTGCGGAATCGGATTGGCAACGGGAGGTCTGGTCCGTCCTCCAGGCGCATGCCCTTCAACCGGACACCCTGCGGTTCAAGGTGGATGCGGGTGTCGCGGCCAGCCATGTCCAGCGCGAGGTGGCGGGATTGATCTCGGTGGTGAATGCAGCGATCCAACTCAAGGCGGCGTGGACCGACGGCTTGTGGACCAACACCGCCTCCGCCCGTGGCGTCCTTGCGACGCAGGGTGCGATGGCCGGGTTTCCAGGCAGCCTCAAGGCCTTTGATGTCGCCCGTTTCCGCGCAGTGGCATCGGATGTCTGGAGCAAGCCGCTTCCGGAATCCGGACCCGCCGCCGGAGCGGACCTGTCTTCGATTTCGGCGCTCTGCGAGCGCATTGCCGCCGAGCCGGGATGGGCGGCCACGGAGGCGCATTGGAAGGTCGTGTGCGAGTTGGCGGCGCAGTTGGCCAAGGCCGGCACCTGGAAGGATCTCACCCGGCAAAAGGCGTGGTTCAGCCAACTGTGGAAGGCCCGTGTGGGCGGCGGGCTTTCCATCGATACCGTCAAGACCGTGACAGGAGCCGTGGCGGCCCACCCGGGATTGGAAGCCTGGTTGCCCAGCGCCTTCCTCGGTCACCAACGCTGGTCTCAGATCCATGCGGCCCTCGCCTCGCGGCAGTTGAACGAAGCCAAACAGCACGTCGACGCCCTCCGCAGCGACATCGCCAAGGGCCGCCTTCCGGAGTCCGCGGACAACAAGGCCCTCCTGGAGCAGTTGGCGGCCCTGAAGCTTCCCGAGGATCCCTTCGAGCGGGTGGATTGGGACCGCACCCGCGGCAACCGTCCCTTCACGTTCGAGATCAACAACGCCAGCAAGGAAGCCGTGGCCGTGTTTGCGTCCGGGGCGCGCGTGACCTTCCTCCTTCCGCCATCCGGTGTCGCTGCCCCGATCCTGGTGGCGAGGGAGGAATTGAGTGCCGCGTCCTTCGCCCAGCTGTTGAACGGAGGTTCCGAGGTGATCCGTCGTTGGCTCGACCAAAACACCGGTGGCTCGAAGGTCATCCGCAAGGCGAATGGCGAGCCGGAGGTCGCTGCTGTGTGGAACAACGTTGGAATTGCGACCAACGCCCAGGTTTCGACGTCCCTGGCGCGGATCAGCGCGAATTCCGTCTACCGAAGTCTCGATCCAAGGATGATTGGCGCGGCGGGGGATCTGCTCCCCGCCAACTGCATTTCCGGCTTCCTCGCGGAAGGCATCGCTTCTGCGCTGGGATGCCGGCTTCCGACGCCGGTTGAATGGGGGGAAATCAATTCACGCATCCCCGCGATCGACTTTCCGACCCGACCCAAGGTGGTCAACGAGTTGTTGGAACGGATGGTCCTCGACTGGGATCCCAGGTTCGAGAAATCCAAGGTAACTCCTGGCCGCCTGACGACGTTGGATGGCCGCGGTGATGGTGGTGTCAGCGACCGTGGCACCGGTCCCTTCTTCCAATCGGTTTCCGCCGGTGGCGGGAACCCGCAATCCCTCCGTCACTGGCACGGCAACGTCGCGGAGTACCTGCGTGATCCGCAGACCGGCGTTCTGAGCGTTGCCGGTGGTTCCTTTGCCAATCCGAATGTCCAGCCCCAGCCATTGGGCGATAAGGAGAAGACCCAGGCCTACATCGACGCCGGCCTTCGACTCGTCCTCGACCGCGTGGACCTGGACCAACTCGGACAGGCGCAGTCGTTGCTCGCCCGGATCCGCATTGTGGCCCCTTGATACCCCTTTCCGACCGTTTCCATCATGCCCATGAATTCCTACGTCGAGAACCTTCTGGCTCCCCTTTCGCCCGGCAACCCGACCGGGCCCGACATGAGCGATTCCCCGGAGATGTTCCGGATCGACGACATCGCACGCGGGACTCCCGGGGATGAGGTCAAGGGCACCGTCGCCGAAGCGCCTGATTGGCGGAAGCTGCGGAAGGAATGCGAAGGTTTCCTCTCGCGGAGCAAGCACCTGAAGGTCGCGGTCATCCTGACGAGTTGCCTGCTGAAGCAGAAAGGGCTCGAAGGCTTTCGCGACGGATTGGAAGTCCTGGTGGGTTATATCCGGGATTACTGGGAGACGTTCCATCCCCTCCTTGATCCCGGCGACGACAACGATCCCACCCAACGCCTCAACCTGCTCACGACGATCAAGAAGTCGCGGTGGCCCACGGAATGGTTGCTCGCGATGAATCACCTGTTCGAGGTGCCGCTGGGTGGGACCGATGGGCGGTTCGTGACGCTTGCGGTGGTCGAGGTTTCGCGCGGCCGCGCTGTGGCCGCGGAAGGCGGACCCACCCCGATGGACGCGAGCACCCTGGCGTCGGTCATCCGCTCGACGCCGGCGGAACAGTTGACCGCGACCAAGGCCCTGCTGGACGAGATCCTGGGGTTGGTGGACCAACTCGACCAGCAGTTGACCGCCAAGGTGGGATCCGCGAAGGCGGAGAACTTCAATGACCTCCGGGACACCCTGCACAGCATGGAGAATGTCATTACGCCCTACCTGCAGACGGGCGGATCCGAGGAGGCTGCCGCCCAGGAAGAACCCGGCGATCCGCAGGACGGCGAGAAAGGCGCATCCGACGGTCGCGCCGCCGGGTCTGGAAACGCACGCGCAGAGGGCGGTGCCGGCGTGATCCGCACGCGGGAGGACGTGATCAAGCAGTTGGAAGTGATCATCGACTTCCTCACGCGGACCGAGCCCTCCAGCCCCATCATCTTCGTCCTCCGACGGGCCCAGCGCATGGTGGGCATGGATTTCCTGCAGGTGATTCAGGAGTTGTCCCTCGGAGGGGCGGACGTCCGCGAAACGCTGAAGCCGGCGATGGGGGTTGGGCTCCCTGATCCGGCCATTGCGGAAGGCGCAGCAACCACTCCCGGCACATGAGTGGATTTCCCGCCCCCCGGGCAGACCTTGAGGAACGGGTTTACCGCCGGATCGCCGGCTTCCTTCAGGAGTCGGGACTTGGAAGGCCTGAACTGCTGGCGCATCTCGGAATCCGAGTGATCAGCGAGTTGGGCAAGGTCCAGTGGGCGAAGGTGGACTGGGCAGCCCTTCCCACGGACCGTTCAATCGCTGTCCGCCTGTTCCTCCAGGGATCCGGGGTCGCCCAAACGGAAATCGAAGCCGGACTCGATCCGGAATTGATCGGTTTCCTGACCGAAGCCGGGCTTCTCGATCGTGTCCCTTCCAGGCCCGATCTCCGGTTCTGTCCGGTGATGCTGTATCCCATCGCCGGGTTGTGGGCCGCCTCGGACCGGGTGCTCGACATCCACGGCGGGCCCCTGGTGATGGGCGATGATGCCGTGTTCCCGGCACTGTATCCCGGAACCCTCCGGTTCCTCCGATTGATGCCGCCAACGGGCGGAGCGCTTCTGGATGTGTGCGGCGGATGCGGGATTGGAGCGATGGTTGCCGCGTCCACCTCCCATGCTGCCGTGACTTCGGATCTGGCGGAACGGTCGCACCAGTTCACGCTCTTCAATCTTCGACTGAATGGGATCCGGAACGTGCGCAGCCTGGCGGCTGGCGGATACGACGGCGTTCCGGGGGAAGTGTTCGACGTGGTGGTTGGGCACCCGCCTTATGTTCCGTCCCTCGGGGATGGGGCCGTGTTCCGGGACGGCGGAAGCCTGGGTGAGGACGTCATCCGGGAACTCGTCACGCATCTTCCGGAACACCTCGGGCCGGCCGGTCGGGCGATGTTCCTCAGTTTTGGCCGCGACACGGATACCGCCCTCTGGCAGCACCGCGTCCGTGAATGGCTGGGTGAGCACTCTGCCGGATTCGATCTGGTCCTGGGAGTGTTCGACCGGAAACCGCCGGAGACGATTGCGATGGATCTCGCCCAGCGTCACGGGGGCGGCAAGCCGGGTGCCGCGCAACAATTGGAAGAGCACTTCCGTCGGCACGGAACCCGCGGGTTCGTTTACGGCCCATTGTTCTTTGCCAGGACCCCACCGGGGGCGGAACCCATCACCGAGGTGGTCGATATGGTTTCCGAGTTTGCCGCGGCCGAAGACCTCGCCCAGCGATTGGACTGGGTACGCTCGCGTCGGAGGCCGGATTTCGAGGGGATGCTCGGAGGCTGGCGTCCACGGTTGCGGAAGGGTCTCGAACTGCATACCCGGCACCGTTTTCACGACGGCGGCGTCGAGGTGGAGGAATGCATCCTCCGCGTGGACGCAGCGATCGCAGGAAACCTCCGGATCGATCCTGGAATGGTGCCGGTGCTGGCACTGATGGATGGGAGCCGCACGGTGCTGGAGATCCTGGGTGAATCGGTCAGGAACGGCGCGGTGCCCGCGACCGTTGCTCCCCGCGAATGGATTGGATTCGTGGCGGGACTGGTTGATCGCGGGATTCTCCCTTTTGTGAGCGGCACGACTCCTGCGCGTGCAGGAGATACGCCTTGACGGCAAAGCACGCGGAGCATCAGCCTTGTAACACACAATCCAGCATTCCATGTCAAACAACAGTCAGGCATTCGTCGGCCGCAATCGTGCCCCCCGTGTTCAGATCAGCTACGAGGTGGAAACGGGAGGCGCACAGAAGAAGGTTGAGCTGCCGTTCATCATGGGTGTGATGGCGGATCTCAGCGGAAAACCCGCGGAAGCACTCCCCGGCATCCGCGACCGGAAGTTCACGGAGATCGACGTCGACAACTTTGACGATGTCATGAAGGGCACCAAACCCCGTGTGGTCTTCCAGGTGCCGAACACCCTGACTGGGGAAGGAAATCTCAACGTCGAGATGACCTTCGACAAGATGGAGGACTTCTCTCCTGCCGCGATTGCCCAGAAGATCGAACCGCTCCGCAAGTTGCTGGAGGCCCGGACGGAGCTTTCAAACCTGCTGAGCTACATGGACGGCAAGGACAGCGCCGAGGAACTGCTGGCCAAGGCCCTGCAGAACCCCGAGCTCATGAAGAGCCTTTCCGCGGCCCCGAAACCCGCCGACGAAGCACCGCAGGCCTGATCCGGAACGCCCTCGAATCCATCCCCGAGTCCTTACCGAAGCCTATGTCCACCCAAACCCAGAACGCTGCTGGTGAAGCCCTGACGGCCGATGTCTTTTCAGGATTGCTGAAAGGAGCCCTCAAGGTCGCGACCCCAGAGAAGCAGACCGCGGTCAACCGTTCCGTGGCGACCCTGTGTGAGTTCGCCCTCCGGGATTCCCGTCTGGTCAGTGGCGATGCCCTCAAGACGATCAATTCCCTGATCGCTGAGATCGACCGCAAGCTCTCCGAGCAGATCAACCTGATCCTGCATCATGACGAGTTCCGTGAACTGGAAGGCACCTGGCGTGGCCTCCACTATCTGGTGAACAACACCGAGACGGACGAGATGCTCAAGATCAAGGTCTTCAATGTCTCGAAGACCGACCTGCGCAAGTCCCTCAGCAAGTTCGAGGGTACGGCCTGGGATCAGAGCCCGCTCTTCAAGCAGATCTACGAAGAACAGTACGGCACCCGCGGCGGAAAGCCCTTCGGCGCATTGATCGGTGGTTACAACTTCGACCACTCGGCTCCCGACGTGAAGTTGCTGGCGGGCGTCGCTCAGATCGCCGCAGCTTCCTTCGCCCCGTTCTTCGCCGCGGCCGCGCCCAGCCTCCTCGGCATGGATTCCTGGCGTGAGCTGAACAATCCGCGCGACCTCACCAAGATCTTCGCGCCGGCCGAATACGCCGCGTGGAACAGCTTCCGCAAGACGGACGATGCCCGCTACATCGGGTTGACCCTCCCGCGCTTCCTTGCCCGCATGCCCTACGGCGCCAAGAAGAGCCCGGTGGACGCCTTCGCCTTCGAGGAGGACACCGGCAACGGCGATCATTCCAAGTACGTGTGGTCGAACGCCGCCTTCGCTCTGGGGGCCAAGATCACCAAGTCGTTCAAGGAATACGGATGGACCGCGCGGATCCGCGGCCGTGAATCCGGCGGCACGGTGGACAAGCTTCCCGTCGACACGTTCCCGACCGGCGATGGCGGCACGGACATGAAGTGTCCCACCGAGGTTGCGATCCCCGATCGCCGCGAAGCCGAGTTGGCCAAGAACGGCCTGATCGCGCTGTGCCATGAGAAGGGCAATGACTTTGCTGTCTTCGAAAGCGCCCAGTCGGTTCAGGAACCGACGAAGTATGAGAGCGACGAGGCGACGGCGAATGCCCGTCTGTCGGCGGCGTTCCCGTACCTCATGTCCACCTGCCGGTTTGCCCATTACCTGAAGGTGATGGTCCGGGACAAGGTGGGCAGCTTCAAGGAGCGCGAGGACATGGAGCAGTGGCTGAACAAGTGGATCAGCCAGTTCACCTGCGACTCCAAGGCTTCGGAGGAAATGAAGGCCCGCTATCCGCTGGCCGCCGCCGAGGTCAAGGTGGAGGAGGTTCCCGGCGCTCCGGGTTATTACACCTCCAAGTTCCATCTAAGGCCTCACTTCCAGTTGGAAGGCCTGACCGTCTCGCTTCGGTTGGTGTCGAAGATGCCCGCCAAGTGATCCCCTGATTTCAAGCCGTTGCGCCATCGGCCAACCTCAAACAACAAACTAGATCAGCAACACCTCCGGGCGGCTGGCGCCGCTTCCTGGAATTGAAAGGAAACCTCATATGGCAGCAGTTGATTACTTCCTGAAGATCAAGGGAATTGACGGCGAATCGACCGACAAGTCACACGGCAAGGAGATCGACATCCTTTCCTGGTCCTGGGGCGCGAGCAACACGGGTTCCCACTCCAGCGGTGGTGGCGGTGGCGCTGGCAAGGTCAGCTTCCAGGACTTCTCCTTCGCCATGCGCGTCAACAAGGCGAGCCCGAAGCTGCTCCTCGCCTGCGCCAGTGGCGATCATATCGCCGAGGCCCTGCTCACCTGCCGCAAGGCCGGCAAGACCCAGCAGGAATACCTCAAGATCAAGTTCCACGAGATCCACATCACCAGCTTCCAGACCGGTGGCAGCCAGGGTGAGGTGGTTCCCATCGACTCCATCAGCATCAGCTTCGGCAAGATGGAGTATGAGTACTACCCGCAGAAGGCCGATGGCTCGCTCGACGCCAAGGTCCCCATCCACTGGTCCGTGAAGGAAAACGTGGGCGGTTGATCCGAAACCCTGACCGGCTGGGCCTCCCGATAGGGCTGCCTGCTTGGAAGGCCCAGCTGGCGTGTTTCGCTTCGTGCAGCAGCCCGAGATCCATCAGGGACTCGGGCTGCTCCCTTTCCAGATGCCAATGGAACAGGTTCACGGCTCCACATTCACCGCATCACCACTTGAAGTGGTTCCCGTGCTCACGCAAGCATGACACCCATGAACGCCAAGGATCTCCTGCGGGATGCCAAGGTCACCGAGGCTCTCACCCAACTCCAGAATGAGATCCGGGCGGATCCTTCCAAGGCGGAGCTACGGGTCTTCCTCTTCCAGCTCTGCTGTGTCACGGGGGCACTCGAGCGCGCCGTGAACCAGTTGCAGGTCGCGGCCGGACTGGATCCCGACTCCGAGATGCTGGCCCGCATCTTCAAGTCGGTCATCGAGTGTGAGCTGTTCCGCCGACGGGTGTTCGAGGGTACCGCCACCCCGCTGGTGTTCGGCGAGCCCGAGCCGTGGGTGGGCATGATGATCCAGGCATTGGCCATGCACACGCAGGGCGACCTGGCCGGTGCCTCCCAGTTGCGCTCCCTCGCCTTGCAGTCGGCCCGACCCAATCCCGGAAAGGTGAACGGCCAACCCGTGGCCTGGCTCAGTGATGCCGATTCGCGGTTGGGTCCCATCGTCGAGGCCATGGTGTTCGGGAAGTATTATTGGATCCCGTTCCATCGCATCCGGAAGATCACCCTCGAAGCTCCCGCCGACCTCCGCGACCTCGTCTGGATCCCGGTGACCTTCGAATGGAGCAATGGGGGGCAACTGGCGGGTCACATCCCGGTCCGGTATCCCGGCACCGAAACCAGCACGGATGGTGCCCTTCAACTGGCCCGGAAGACCGACTTCACCGAGCCCCTCGCCGGGACCTATATCGGCCACGGCCAGCGGATGTGGGTCAGTGAGTCTGGCGACCATCCATTGCTCGAGGCACGAAGCATCGAGTTTGACTGCTGAAACCATGGCTGATCCCCAACCCATGGATCGTCTCCAGCCCTGCCTGCTGGATCGGCTGATCGCGGACAATCCCAAGGACGCCACCGGATACCGCTATTACGAGCGGTACGTGAGCCAGCAGGATTATCGACGCGGGGTCGCACGGGATCTGGAGTGGCTCCTCAATACCCGGGCGACACTGCGGGTCACCGGGGATCCTGTCCGGTTCCGGGCCCGCTGGCGCCGATCCATGACCTCCGTGATCAACTACGGGGTGACCCCCTTCGTCGGCGTGTCGATCACACGGATGGATGAGGTCCGGGACCGCATCGTGGAGGCCATCCGCCGCTATGAGCCACGGATCCTGCCGTCTTCCCTCGATGTGAGCGTCCGCAGGGAGGACGGCATGCTGAGCGTTCGCATCCGCGGATTCCTTTGGGCGAATCCATTGCCGGAGGCGCTGGACCTTCGTTCGAGGATCGATCTGGAGACAGGGCACTGCACGCTGACGGGAGGGACCCATGGATGAGCGGATGCTGGGACTCTACGAGGAGGAATTGCGGCATCTGCGGGAGACGACCGCGGAGTTTGCGCGCGAGTTCCCCAAGATCGCGGCGCGGTTGGCACTGGACCAGGACGCGTCCAACGCCTGTCCGGATCCCTATGTCGAACGTTTGCTGGAAGGTTTTGCCTTCATGGCGGCGCGCGTCCGTCTGAAACTGGATTCCGGATTTCCCCAGTTCACCCACGGTCTGATGGAGACGGTCTATCCGGACTACCTCTGCCCCGTGCCGTCCATGTGCGTCGTGCAGATGGTTCCCGAGGCGACTGAAGGCGCGTTGGTGAATGGGGTCCTGGTGCCGCGTCACACGGTCCTGCGGGGACCTCTAGGCAAACGCGAGAACACGCGGGCCATTTTCCGGACGGCTCATCCAGTGACGCTCACCCCCTTCGAGGTCCAGAAGGTCCAATACCATGGACGGGATGTGGGGGCGCTCGGGCTTCCCGCTGAAGTAGGTGCCCGCGCGGCCATATCGATCCGTTTGAGGAAGACGGTGATGGCCCCGTTCGACGAAACGGCGATCCCGTCCCTCGTGTTCCACATCCACGGCGACGGGGAATTGCCGGTGGAGCTTTACGAGTTGGTGATGGCCCGCAGCGTGGGCGTCGTGGTGCGCAACCCCGGCAACCGCGAGATTCTCGGGTGCCTTGGCTTTGATCAGATCCGGCGGATCGGTTTCTCCCGGGATGAAGCCCTGTTGCCGCCGAGTCCCCGCGGTTTTGAGGGGTACCGGCTCCTCAAGGAGTATTTCGCGATGCCGGAGCGGTTCCTCTTCTTCGAGGTCACAGGCCTCAAGGAAATCCTGCGGAAAGCCCGTGGCGATGAGGTGCAGATCGTCATTGCCCTCGACGAACGCAACCCGGCCATGGAGGAGGTCGTCGAGACCGACATGTTCCGACTGCATTGCACGCCGGCGGTCAACCTCTTCGAGAAGCAGTTGGACCGCGTCCCGGTAGGGCACGAGACCTCCGAGTTCCACATCGTTCCGGATCGCAACCGTCCTCTGGACTACGAGATCTATCGGATCCAGTCCGTGACCGGTATCGGGGAGACCGCGGAGGACGAGCAGATCTTCCAGCCCTTCCACACCGCCAGGGATCAGGACGACGAGAGGGCGACGGCATTCTATACCACCAGCCGGGTGCCGAGGCATCAGACGGCGGGTGAGCGCACCAATCGCCAGCGTCCGCTCTATGGCGGATCCGATGTGTTCATCGCGCTGGTGGATTCGCACCGGGCACCGTTCCGTCCGGAGATCCGTCAACTGGGGATCCGGGCCTTGTGCACGAATCGGCATCTTCCCCTGATGATTCCGGTGGGCGGCGGTGCCGAATTCACCACCGAATCCACGGCCTGCCTGGTGGGCATCCGGACGGTTTCCGGTCCGACGCCACCCCGCGCCAGTCCCGTCGAAGGCACGATCGCATGGCGGCTGATCGACCACCTGTCGATGAACTACTTCTCGGTCGCGGACGACAAGGGGGATGAAGGGGCCCGATCGTTCCGTGAGTTGTTGATGCTGTATGCGGACCCGCTCGACAAGGTCTCGCTCAAGCAGATCGAGGGGATCCGCCATATCCGGAGCAAGCCGGTCCTGCATCGGGTGCAGACACCGGGTCCGATTGCCTTTGCGCGTGGGATCCAGATCGAGGTGACGGTGGATGAGACGGCTTTTGTTGGGACGGGAGCATTCCTGCTGGGAAGCGTCCTCGAGGAGTTCTTTGCGCGGCACGTCGCCATCAACTCATTCACGGAGACGGTTCTGACGAGCGTGCAGAGAAAGGAGATCATGCGATGGCCAGCGAGGACCGGCGCGAGACAGCTGATCTGATCGCCCGCATGCTCGCGGATCCGCGGCGTGCTGATTTCTTCCTGCTCGTCCGTGCCTTGCAGGCGGCCGCCGGCCCGCGTCGGCCCCGCGTCGGGGAAGCCCTGCGGCTCTCTCAGGAGGTCGCCCGTTTCGGTCAGCCTCCGTTCCTCGAATTTGCCGCGTCGACGATGGATGGTGTCCGGGCCCGTCGGCCCAATCCGGCGCGGACTCCGGCTGGATCCGAATCCAGTGCCGGTGAAGAGGGCGAGGAGGACGCGGGGGCGCGATACAAGATCTACCAGTATTTCTTTGGACTGTTCGGGCCGAACGGTGCGCTGCCGCTGCATCTGACCGACTACGCGCTTTCGCGTTATCGCCATCACAAGGATCCGGTCCTGATCGAGTTTGCGGACCTTTTCCATGACCGCATGGTGGCCTTCTTTTTCCGTGCCTGGTCCGAGACGCGGATGGAGGTGGACTTTGACCGGGGACTGGCCCAGAGCCGGTTCGCGACCTATATCGGCAGCCTGTGTGGACTGGGTAGCGCCACGGTCCAAGGACGGGATTCGATCGGGGAGTTGGCCAAGCTCCATTACGCAGGGCATCTGGCCCGCCAGAACCGGAACGTGGAGGGACTGAAGGATCTGCTGACCGATTATTTCCAGGTGCCGGTGGAAGTGCTGACCTTCCAGGGACGCTGGCTCGAGCTGCCGCCTGAATCCCGCTGTCGACTGGGGGGGCCGCTGGGTTCCGGTGAATTGGGGCAGACCACGCTGCTCGGGTCTCGGGTCTGGGATTGTCAGCTCACGATCCGGATCCGTATCGGGCCCTTGAGCCTCCCCGAGGTCGGACGCTTTCTGCCGGGTGGCCGGTCGTTCCAGCGACTCAAGGATTGGTTGCGCCTGTATTGCACCCAACCCTTCTTCTGGGACGTCCAGATGGTGGTGCAACGCGAACAGGTGAAGCCCATCCAGCTGGGTGTGAAGGACTCCGCATCCGCCTGTGAAGGCCGCCTGGGTTGGACCACATGGCTGGCCAGCCGACCGCTCGACCGGAACCCGGAAGACCTGATCCTCAAGCCGGAACAGTGACCCAGATTTCCAGACTCACCCTCAACCCCTCGATCCATGGCCGATATTCAACGCGTTACCCTGTTCGGGAAGCTCAACTCCCTCGGTTACAAGGCGCTCGAGAGCGCTGCCGTCTTCTGCAAGCTCCGGGGAAATCCCTATGTCGAGGTCGTGCACTGGGTCTTCCAGTTGCTCCAGGTTCCCGACTCCGACCTTCACCGGATCCTCAAGCAGTTCGGCGTTGATCCGGGTCGGTTCACCGCGGACCTGACGGCCGCCCTCGACCGGTTGCCACGGGGTGCAACGGCCATCAGTGATTTCTCGCCGGCCATCGATTCGGTGATCCAACAGGGTTACCTCTACGGCAGCCTGCTGTACGGGGAACAGCAGATCCGCACCGGCCATCTCGTCCTCGCGTTCCTCAAGACCGATTCGCTGCGCAATGCATTCGTCGGCATCAGCCGTGAATTGACCAAGATCAAGGTCGAGCAGCTCTCGGATGATTTCGCGAAGCTGCTCTCCAGTTCGCCCGAGGAAGGGCAGGCACCCAGCGACGGTTCCGGAATGTCCGGCGGGGCCATGCCCGGCGACGCCAGTGGGGCCACGGCTCCCGCCGCCATGGGCAAGCAGGAGGCATTGAAGCGGTTCACCACCGACCTCACCGAGCGCGTGCGCAAGGGGGAGATCGATCCCATCGTCGGTCGCGACGATGAGATCCGGCAGTGCGTCGACATCCTCATGCGCCGCCGTCAGAACAATCCGATCCTCACCGGTGAGGCGGGTGTCGGTAAGACCGCGGTGGTGGAAGGTTTCGCGCATCGGATCGTCGCTGGCGATGTCCCGCCGCAATTGAAGGACGTGCGGGTGTTGTCGCTCGACATCGGATTGCTCCAGGCCGGGGCGAGCATGAAGGGCGAGTTCGAGCAGCGGCTGCGCTCGGTGATCGACGAGGTGCAGGCGTCCGCACAGCCGATCATCCTCTTCATCGATGAGGTCCATACGCTGATTGGGGCCGGAGGCCAGGCGGGCACGGGCGATGCCGCCAACCTGCTGAAACCCGCGCTCGCACGTGGCACGCTGCGCACCGTGGCTGCGACCACCTGGGACGAGTACAAGAAGCACATCGAGAAGGATCCCGCCCTGACCCGTCGCTTCCAGACTGTGAAGGTGGACGAACCGACCGAAACCCAGTGCATCCTGATGTTGCGCGGCGTCGTCAGCGCCTTCGAGAAGCATCACAAGGTCCAGATTCTGGACGAGGCCATCGATGCCGGTGTGCGACTTTCCTATAGGTATATTCCCGCACGCCAGTTGCCGGACAAGGCCGTGAGCCTGATCGACACGGCCGCGGCGCGCGTGGCTGTCAGCCAGCACGCCGTGCCTCCGGAGGTGGACGACACGCGACGCCGGATCCAGGCCCTGAACACGGAACTGGAGATCCTGAAACGGGAGACGACCGTGGGCATGACGCATGACGCCCGCCTCGCCGAGATCGATGCGAAGCTCGCGCAGGAAAAGGAGGCTCTCGCCCAGGTCGAGAAGCGCTGGGCGGACGAGAAGGGATTGGTCGAGAAGATCCTCGAACTCCGTTCGCGCCTGCGGGCCGCCGGCGCCGCCATCGAGGATGCCAAGGATCGCAAGATGGTTCCTGCGGATCCCAAGGACGCCCTGACCCCGGAGGAACGCGACAAACTCCTCGTCGAGCTCAAGGGATTGCAGACCCAGTTGACCGAGTTCCAGGGGGAGAGCCCGTTGATCTTCCCGAGCGTCGATCAGCAGGCGATCGCGAGCGTGGTCTCCGACTGGACCGGCATCCCGGTGGGACGGATGGTCAAGAACGAGATCGAACAGGTCCTGCGCCTGGCGGACATCCTCGAGCGCCGGGTCACCGGCCAGAAGTCGGCCCTCCAGACGATCGCCCGCCGCGTCCAGACGTCACGGGCGCGCCTCGACAATCCGAACCGGCCCGTCGGCGTGTTCATGCTCGTGGGTCCCAGCGGCACCGGAAAGACCGAGACCGCGTTGGCGCTGGCTGAGGCGCTCTACGGCGGCGAGCACAACATCATCACGATCAACATGAGCGAATTCCAGGAGGCCCACACGGTCTCCACGCTCAAGGGGTCGCCTCCGGGTTATGTGGGCTATGGCGAAGGCGGCATCCTGACGGAAGCCGTCCGCCGCAAGCCCTACAGCGTGGTCCTGCTGGATGAGGTCGAGAAGGCCCACCATGACGTCCACGAGATCTTCTTCCAGGTGTTCGACAAGGGCATCATGGAGGACAGCGAGGGCCGGCTGATCGACTTCAAGAACACCCTGATCATCCTCACGAGCAATGCCGCACAGGAGGTCATCATCGACCTCTGCAAGGATCCTGAGCTGATGCCCGAAGCCGCCGGACTGGAGAAGGCCATGCGTGGGCCCCTCACCAAGGTGTTTCCCGATGCACTCCTGAACCGTCTGGTCGTCGTTCCCTATTATCCGATCAACCAGGAGATGCTGAAGGTCATCGTCGAGATGAACCTCAAGCGCGTGGAGAAGCGCGTCATCCAGAACCACAAGGTGCCGTTCTCCTACGATGCCGACGTGCCCAAGCTCATCGCCCAGCGCTGCACCGAACTCGATCGCGGTGCCCGTCTGGTGGACGCCATCGTCACCAACCAGTTGCTCCCCGAGGTTGGCCGCGAATTCCTGCATCGCCTCGCGAACGGACTGCCGATCCGCCGGGTCCACATCCTCGCCAAGGATGGCGGGTTTGGATTCGCGTTCGACTGAGACCCGGTCCTTGGGTGTCAGATCGTGAGTTGGACGACGCGCTCCTGGATCTGGCTGGTCCAGCGGGCGACGTAGCTCATCGCCCGGTAGATCTGTTCGAGACGTTCGAGCGGCAGCGCGGCGATGCGGTCCGGCGAACCGACCACGGGTGCCGCGTCCCAGACGGCGTTCAGTCCGTTCAGCTCGGTGGCCAGGGTCTCGCCCATCGCGCGGACCCGGTTCTGGAGATCCACCAGTCGATCCATCCATTCCATCCCGGATTGCAGGAGCTGGAGCTTGAGGATGGGGGAGGTGGCCGTGGCCTTCTTCTTCAGGAACTCATCGCAGTCCCGGCAGGTCTGACCGACCTCGACAAAGAGGTCCATCGTGCCGGGTGGGATGCGCTGGATGTCCTTGGGCTTTCCACCGAGTTCCAGTTCGAGCAGGTGGAGGAGGCGCTCGCGCGGTTCCTTGAGCAGCTGATACGCCGAATTCAGGTCCGAATACCGCTGGCCCGCGGCGTTCCGCTCGGCTTCCGGTGCCCCATGGAATCGGTCGGGATGCAGCGGGCCCGACATCGCCTGGAAGCGGTCCTTGAGGGCGTCGGCATCAATCCACGGGCGTCTTGCCTCGCCGAGCAACGCGAAGGCGTCAGGGATGGGTTGGCTCACGCGCTGAAGCTTTCGCCGCAGGAGCAACTGGTGGCGGCGTTGGGGTTCTTGACCTTGAACCCGCCCTCCTGCAGGGCGTCGACGTAGTCCAGTTCGGAACCGGTGACGTACAGCGCGCTCTTGGGATCCACGACCACACGCACACCGGCGCTCTCGACGAGGATGTCGCGGTTCTGGGGCGCGTCCTGGAGGTCCATCTTGTACTGCAAGCCGGAGCAGCCGCCGCCGACGACGGCAACGCGCAGCACCCCCTGGGGACGGCCCTGACGGGTCAACAGGGTGCTGACCTTGGTTCCCGCGGCGCTGGTGAGCTTGATCAGGCGCTCGTCACCCGTTCGCACCGTGGGTGCCGTGGTGGTTCCCGCTCCGATTTTTCCGGCAATCATGACCTGCACGTTATGGGCGGGCGACCGAGGCGTCAACGTGGGGAGTTCCGGGGGAGAAGTTCCCAGATGCCAGATGCCAGTTTCCAGAACTCACGCGAAGACGCGCAGGAGACAAGGCGTTGTTTCACGCAGAGACGCCGAGAACGCCGAGATCATGCAGGTGCGGAGCCCCGACAGACGATAGCCCACGGCGCGAGCCGTGGAACCCGCGCTCCGGAAGGATCCCCAGCCCCAGCGGGGCGACAGACACGGCAGGCTCCCATGCGCTGAAACCTCACGCGAAGACGCGAAGACGCGAAGGAGACAAGGCGTTGTCTCACACAGGAACGCGGGGATCGACGAGGGGGAATGCGGACGCTTCACGCCGCCGGGGTCATGCTTTGCCAACGCCAACCGCGTTGAGACCCCGAGCCCAGGGTTGGCCGAGGAACGAGG
>JAIXZE010000367.1 GCA_027489875.1 Verrucomicrobiales bacterium | reverse complement strand
GACATCGCCGCCCCGCTCACAGACGGGGAGGCGACGTCCCCGTCGCCGTCCTCAAAGCACCTCCCCCAAGGCGATGTGGACATCGCCGCCCCGCTCACAGACGGGGAGGCGACGTCCCCGTCGCCGTCCTCAAAGCACCTCCCCCAAGGCGATGAGGACATCGCTGCCCCCTTCCCAGTCTCAAACGGGGGAAGTTTCAAGGTGCGCCCATCGGGATGGACCCCACGGGCGGAGACTTGACTTGATTTGGTGGCGTTCGTCTTCTTCAACCACAGGTCGCCAAACATTTTCCTGTTCGACGACGGAACCCACGTGAAACCAATTCGCTTCCTTCAAGCCCGCCTCTGGCGGAACTGGGTCCTCGCTGCGTCTGCGGCGATGGCGCTTCTGCTTTCCTCCGGTTGCGCCCGGGTCCCCATCGCCTCCCAGCGGCTCGTCTCGCGTCCCAACATGGTGTTCGGTGATTCCATGACCTTCAACGACCAGCGCCGGTTGGTGGGCCAGATCGAGCCGGGGTCTGCCTTCGGTGGCGGTGCCCAGGCTTCCGGATGCACCGCATGCAAGTAACCCTGCCCACCCGGATGCGCACCGCTGCGGCCATTCCTGCGGCGTGCCTGCTGTTCCTCGCCGCCCACGGTGCGGCACCGTCCGAAGCCTTGCCGGAACCCTCCTCGTTGCCGCGCCGTCCATTCGAGGAACTGCGCCTCGAACTCGGCGGCGAAACACTGGTCAGCCGGGACGTCATCATCGGGGATGTCACCGCCTCTGCGCGCTGGCGCGAGACCGACTGGGACCTTGAACTCCTCGCCACCCGTGCGGACATCGGTCTCGACTACCAGAATGCGGCCTTCGTCGATCCTCTCGGCTTTGCCACGGGCCTCAGTGCCGCCCGGCATGCGCTGCAGATGACGCTCCGCTCCCGTCCTTCCAGATCCTGGACGGTTCACGCCTCCGGTGGCGGCTACCTTGGCTACACCGATTACCGATCGCTCTGGCTCAACGAATACTACCGCCAACGTTTCGAACCCCTCGTGGGCTACGAGACGGCCCATCCCGCGGGATGGAACGGATCGACAGGGGCCCGCTGGGAGGTCCGGCCCGCGCAGGTCTTCCTTCAGTGCGATCTGGTCTACCAACTGGACCGGGTCGCTCCCGCCTACGAAAAGCTTCCCTTCAAGCCCCTCATCCGTCGACAGGACGAACTGGACACCTACGGCATCCGTCTGGCAGGCGAGGCCATCCTCAGCCGGACACTCCGGGGGATGCTCGAGGCCCAGATGTTGTGGACGACCGAACGCGAGGCACGCACCTCGGTCCGCGCATCCGTCAATTGGGCCGCCACCGAATTCTGGGTCGTGCACTTCACAGCCGGAGCCACGGTGGAACGTCCGGAATACCTCTCCGGCTCCGCCGAAGTCCTTGCGGAACGTCATTGGAACTCCGGGTGGTTCGCAGGCCTGGGCGTCCGCTATTACAAGGACAACGGCCAGCTGAACCAATCCCTGCCGGAATCGACCGCCTCCCCGGGACTGACCACCCTCCAATCCACCGTTGTCGTCCGGTGGCAGGGAGAATCCTGGGGGTTCAAGGCCTCCGTTGGTCCCTACCTCAACGCGTACGAGGAGGTCGATTCCCCGCTGAACCCCTTCATTCACCTCTACCGCGACCGAAGCTGGGTCGCGGCGCAACTCTCCGTCAGCCGAACCTTCTAGTGCCCGCACCCATGAATCCACATGTCCCCAGGACCCCCCAGCGCCTGCTGGTCTGGTTCGCAACCTGCGCCCTGCTCTTCCGCAGCCTCATTGCCTGGGCGAATCCAATCCCGGTGGGGGGCGTCTCTCCCAACTTCACCATCACCCGCTGGGGTTCCAACCAATCCGTCCGGCTCTACGACTACGCCGGCAAGATCGTCGTGCTGGATTTCTTCGCCTACTGGTGTGGCCCCTGCATCGTCTCCTCGCCGGACCTGGAGCAGAACATCCAGAAATACTTCGACCAGCGCGGTGGCAACCAAGCCGGGATCCCCGTCGTCGTCCTGGCGGTCAACATCGAGTCCCAGAACCTGCCGGCGACACAGTCGTTCATTGCCGGCTCCGGACTACGCAACGTCGCCAATGACTTCGCGGGGAACGCCTGGAACCTCTACAACGTCGCCGACAGCATTCCACTGTTCGTTGTCCTCAACGGGGTCGCCGGCTCGACAACGCACCGCCAGTGGGAGGTCGTCCACTCGGGCGCTGGGTACCCGGGCGCCAGTTACCTGCGTTCGGTCATCAACAGCATCGAACCAGCCGCCACCCTGAGAGCCCCCTCCATCACCGCCCAGCCCACCGCTGTCGAAGGCATCGTCGGTTCTGCCGCGGAATTGCGCGTCACCGCCATTGGCAGCGCGCCCATGAATTACCAATGGTACCGGAACGGCAGCGCCCTGCTCACGGCCAACTCCCAGACGCTTTCCTTTCCGGCCCTGCGCACGGCCGATGCCGGGCTGTACAAGGTGCGGATCTCTAACGCGGCGGGCGCACTGGAGAGCGACGAGGTCCGTGTCGATGTGTTCGCAGCCGAATTCGCCAACATCCCGGACCCTTCGTTGAACGCGGCTGTCCGGCAGAGGCTGGCGGTCCCAACGGGGCCGATCGCGATCGCGAAGCTCGCGCAATTGAAGAGCCTCGATGTCACGAACGGCATCGTTGAGAGCCTCGCTGGCCTTTCCCATGCAACGGGTCTGGAGACCCTGCAACTCCGGGCAGCAAAACTCGCGGGCCTTCAGGATCTGGCTTCATTCCCTGCCCTGAAATCCATCGCCATCAGTCAGGAAGCCCCCCTTGGCAGCGTCGGAGCCCTCAATTCGCTGCCACTCCTCGAAAGCCTCGCGCTGCCATTGACCACCCTCAACCAGCCGTTGTCCCTGTCGAACCCCTCCCGGCTCACCACACTCCAGCTGGCCCGGTTCGAAGGACCATCGATCCAATGGATCGGCAATCTGGCAAACCTCACCAACCTGAACCTGGGTGGCCTGAGCGCCACCGACCTGAGCCCCCTTGGGTCATTGACGCGACTGAGGACCTTCGTCCTCGCCAGGGCGACTTCCAGCGACTGGCGCTGGCTGTCGTCACTGAATTCCCTCGCCGTTCTGGATCTGGGCACCTGCAATCTGGATTCCACCGCCCGGATTCCCTCCGGCGCCCCACTGACCACGCTTGCCCTGCGTGACATCCCGGGCATCGAACTCAGGTCCATCAACGCTCCCACACTGCGCACCCTCCGCCTGATCCGCCTCGGCCTGGAATCCGTGCCAAGCGCGCAGTGGTTCTCCACACTTCCCGCCCTGAACTTCCTCGATCTTACTGGCAACCGTCTGTCGAACCTCGACAGCGTCCGCTCGTCGGGGGTCCTCGAGCGGATCCGCTACCTGTACGCCCCCTTCAACCAGATCACACAGATCGGCGCACTCCGGAACTGGTCGCGCGGATGGGGCGTCGACCTGCGGAGCAACCTCCTGGACCTCGCTGCCGGAACCGCTGAATCGCAGGTCCTGGATACCATCCGACCGACCGCCACGTTCCTCTGGACGGAAGGCCAACTCTTCCCCCTTTCAGTCCGACCGTTCACGACTCCGGAAGGCCGCCTGCGCCTCCAGGTCACCGGACGCGCAGGCCGACGGATCAACATCCGCTCCGGCCCCGACCTGAACCTGGGCACGTCCGCGCAGTTGATCACGCTTTCGAGCGGGGACGAGATCATCCAGCCCATCTCCCAGCCGGGCTCGAACCATACCTCCTGGTTCTACAAGGTCGAAGCGATGGAGTAGGACCGGACGAAAACCCTCATTCCGGCGCCAAAAAAAAAATCCCCGGGTTCGGCAATCGCCGAGCCCGGGGCAATCCTGCGGGAGGCAGCGGAATCCGATTCCGTCACCAACCTTTGATCAACGACGCAGATCCAGCGTCAGCGGGAACTCGGGGTTCGGTTCGGCCGCGGGAATCCCCATCTTGCCCGGCGTGTGCCCGTGCGCGAAGAACCGCGACAACCGGCGGCTCTCCGCCTCGTAGGAGTTCACCGGAAACGTCTCGTAGCTCAAGCCGCCCGGATGACTGACGTGATAGGTGCACCCACCCAGACTGCGACCGTTCCACGTGTCGAGGAGGTCGAACACCAGCGGCGAATGCACCCCGATCGTCGGATGCAGGCAGGACGACGGTTGCCAGGCCCGATACCGGACACCGGCCACGAACTCACCCTGCACGCCCGTCGGATGCAACGGCACGCGGCGTCCCGCGCACGTCACCAGATGGCGTCCATCCACCAGACCCGAAACCTTCACCTGCAACCGTTCGAGCGAACTGTCGACGTAACGCACCGCACCGCCTGAAGCCCCTTCCTCACCCATCACGTGCCACGGCTCCAAGGCGGTCCGAAGCTCCACCTTGACCCCGCGCTGGACGAACTCGCCTACGTACGGGAACCGGAATTCGAAATGCGGTGTGAACCATCCGTTCTCGAGCGGGTAACCGTGCTCCTGCATGTCCTCGACGACGTCCGCAAAGTCGTCCCACACGAAATGCGGCAGCAGGAAACGATCGTGCAAGGACGTGTCCCAGCGCACCAGATGGTGCTCGTAAGGCTGCTTCCAGAACCGCGCGATCAGCGAGCGCAGCAGGAGGTGCTGCGCGAGGCTCATCCGCGCATGAGGCGGCATCTCGAAGCCGCGCAACTCCACCAAGCCGAGGCGTCCGGTCGAACTGTCCGGCGAGTAGAGCTTGTCGATGCTGAACTCCGATCGGTGCGTGTTGCCGGTCACATCCACCAACAGGTTCCGGAACAACCGATCCACCAGCCACGGTGCGATCCAGCCCTTGCTCGGCACCTGTCGGAAGGCCAGTTCCAATTCGTACAACGAATCATTCCGCGCCTCATCCACCCGCGGATGCTGGCTCGTCGGCCCGATGAACAAGCCGCTGAACAGGTAGCTCAGGGACGGATGATTATGCCAATAGGCGAGCAGGCTCCGGAGCAGGTCTGGCCGCCGCAGGATCGGTGAATCCGAAGGCGTCGCCCCACCCATGATGATGTGGTTGCCACCGCCCGTTCCCGTGTGGCGACCGTCCACCATGAACTTCTCGGTTCCCAGGCGACAGAGGCGCGCCTCGTCGTAGACGGTCTGCGTATTGTGGACGAGTTCCTTCCACGAATGGGCCGGTTGGAGGTTGACCTCGATGACGCCGGGATCCGGGGTCACCTTGAAGACATTCAACCGCGGATCAAATGGCGGCGGACTTCCTTCCAGCAGCACCGGAATCCCGAGATCCGAGGCCGTCTGCTCCACCAGAGCTGCCAGCTCAAGGTATTCCTCCAGCTTCTCCAGCGGGGGGAAGAACACATGCATCCGTCCATCCCGCGGCTCGAAGCACATCGCCGTCCGCACCAGCCAGGACGCCGATTCCTGGGCCACCGGCACCCGCCCGGCCGGATCGGCGGCATCCACCGCACCGACGACCCCAGCCTTGCCCCGGGCCCGCTCCAGCGCAGCCGTGCGCAACCGATCCATCTCGGCCCGGGCCTCCGATCCGGCACTCGTCATCCGGACCGGAGCCCGCGTTGGCGGCAACGGTCCGCGCGGTTGCATCGGATCCACCTCGTGGACATAGGGATAATCCCCCTTGGCAACCCACGCCTGCGAATCCAGCGGCAACCGATACCCCATCGGCGAATCGCCCGGGATCAACCACATCGTATCATCCCGCAGGAACCACGGCCCCGTCTGCCATCCACCGCCCGGAGCCGGGCGCAGCGGCAGCGCATAACCCACCACCTTCTTGAGCCCCTGCCCGAAGATCCGGGTCAACCGACGACGCTCTTCGGCGTCATCCAGGTTGGACTTCAACGGATCCACGTTCACCGGCAACCGCCGTTCGCGCCAGAGGTAGTAATAGACGTCCTCATAGCCGGGCATGAGATGCCGGGTGCTCAACCCCGCATTCTCGGCAAACCGACGCGCGAAGGCTTCTGCCTCCGCCGGCCCGTGACCGGCATTCACCCGCTCGTCGGCAATCAAGGCATCGTCATGCCACAACGGCTCCCCATCCTTGCGCCAGTAGCACCCGAGCGCCCATCGCGGCAACGACTCGCCGGGGTACCACTTGCCCTGCCCATGGAACAGGAGGCCACCGGGAGCAAACTTCGCCCGCAAACGCTTCAGCAGGTCACCGGACAGCAGGCGCTTCTTCGGCCCCACCGCCGCCGTGTTCCACTCCGCCCCGTCCATGTCGTCGATCGACACAAACGTCGGCTCTCCGCCCATCGTCAGCCGCACGTCACCCGTCACCAATTCTTCGTCGATGCGGTTCCCAAGCACCTCGATCCGCTCCCACTGTTCCTCCGTGTACGGTTTCGTGACCCGCGGGGATTCAAAGATCCGGGTCACCTTCATCTCGTGGTGCAGCTTCGACTCGCACTTGTCGACAGCACCCGAGACGGGAGCGGCCGTCGCCGGTTCCGGCGTGCACGAAAGCGGAATGTGGCCCTCACCCGCCATCAATCCGGAAGTGGGATCCAGGCCCACCCACCCCGCACCCGGCAGGTACACCTCGCACCAGGCGTGCAGGTCGGTGAAATCGACCGACGTCCCGCTGGGGCCGTCCAGCGACTTCACATCGGGAGCCAACTGGATGAGGTACCCGGAAACGAAGCGGGAGGCGAATCCCAGCGCACGGAACAACTGAACCAGCAACCAACCGGAGTCGCGGCACGAACCGCTCTTCAACGTCAGCGTTTCCTCCGGCGTCTGCACACCCGGTTCCAGCCGGATCGTGTAGCGGATCTCCTCGTTGACGCAGCGGTTCACCGCCACCAGGAAGTCGATCATCCGCATCTTCGAGCCACGCCACCGATCGATCAGGGCGAGCAACCGAGGCCCCGCTCCGGGCCAGGCCATGAAGGGCGCGAGATCCTTCCGAAGCACCGCTTCGTACGTGAACGGGAACTCGCCCGCAGATTCCTCCAGAAAGAAGTCGAAAGGGTTGTAGACCGCCATTTCCGCCACCAGGTCCACTTCCACGAGCAACTCCCGGGACTTTCCCGGAAATACGACACGCGCCAGGTAGTTGGAGAATGGGTCCTGCTGCCAGTTGAGGAATTGCTCCGACGGCTTGACCTTCAGCGAATACGCCAGGATGGGCGTGCGGCTGTGCGGTGCCGGGCGCAGCCGGATGACATGCGGCGAGTGCCCGACCTCACGGTCGTAGGTGTAATGGGTGCGGTGGTGGAGTGCGACGTGGATGGCCATGTGTATCGAAATGCGGACCTGCTGCCCGCACACTCAACCTGAACAGCACCGCCAATGCCACACTCGCGTTGCGTGCGGATTCAACCCGTCGAGCCAGGTCCATCCCGGACCACCTCGCCCAGAATGTCCGTCCGCAGG
Organism: Verrucomicrobiales bacterium; assembly: GCA_027489875.1. GTDB lineage: Bacteria > Verrucomicrobiota > Verrucomicrobiia > Limisphaerales > UBA9464 > UBA6176. Next base: position 62,958 of record JAIXZE010000367.1, on the reverse strand, counting down.
CCTCGGAGGCACAGGCATGAACCGATTGGCGCATCTTCGTGAATGAAGTTGATGCCCGAAAAAGGCCACTGTGCTGTTTGCGCAACACCCCCCGGGCGCCCATGGACGCCCGATCCCGACCCCGCTTCACCCCCCGGCAAACGCCGGAATGATGCTGACCTCGTCCCCGGGGCGGAGCTCCGTCTGCTGATGTCCCAGGAACCGGATGTCCTCGTCGTTCACGAACACCAGCACCGATCCACGGATCCGGCCCTGCTCATCGCAAAGCCGCTCCCGCACGCCGTTGTAACGCTGCTGCAGTTGGTCCACGAGAGAGTCCACGGTGCCCGGACGCACCCGGACCGAATCCTCTCCCCCACACAGCTTCCGCAACGTCGGCGGGATGCTTACGCGCACGCTCATGGTTCTTCTCCTCAGACTCCCGGTGGGACCAATACCTCAGCGGACGGCGTGGGACGGGACACCCGTCGATCCACGTTCCACCGACAGCAAGCCCTCGAACTCGCGAAGGCTCGGCCGGATTTCCCGGGTTTCCCCCACATGCCCGACCACCGCATCCAGCGTCTTCAACCCATTGCCGGTGATGCAGAGGACGGCGCGGCCATCGGCAGGAATCTTGCCGGCGGCAATCAACTTCTTTGCGACACCCACGGTGACACCACCTGCGGTTTCGGCGAACACGCCCTCGCACTCCGCGAGCAGCCGGATGCCCTCGCGGATCTCATCGTCGGTGACGTCGTCACCACTCCCACCCGTCTCCTTCATCACCCGCAAGGCGTAAAACCCATCGGCTGGCGTCCCGATGGCCAAGGACTTGGCAATCGTGTTGGGCTTCTGCGGCTTGAAGAAGTCCAGGCCCGCCTTCTGCGCTGACGAGATCGGATTGCAGCCCGTGGCCTGCGCCCCGTGGATCCTCCACTTCTTCTCCGGGACGATCCCAAGCTTCGAAAACTCCTGGTAACTCTTGTGGATCTTGGTCAGCAGCGATCCGGACGCCATGCACACCACGGTGTGCTCGGGAATGTCCCAGCCGAGCTGTTCCTGGATCTCGAAGCCCATGGACTTCGACCCTTCGGCGTAATACGGGCGCATGTTCACGTTCACGAACGCCCAGGGATACTTGCCGGCAATCTCGGCGCAGAGGCGGTTGACCTCGTCGTAGTGGCCCTTGATGCCGATCACCCGCGCCCCATAGACGAGGGAGTTCACCACCTTGCCCTGCTCCAGATCGGACGGGATGAAGACGTAGGCCTCCAGACCTGCGGCAGCCGCGTTGGCCGCCACCGAATTGGCCAGGTTGCCCGTGGAGGCGCAGGCCACGGTCTTGAAGCCCAGCTCCACCGACCGGCTCAACGCCACGCTGACCACGCGATCCTTGAACGACAGCGTCGGGTAATTCACCGCGTCGTTCTTCACCCACAGTTCGCGGATCCCCAGCTTCTTCGCCAGCCGGTCCGCCTTGATCAACGGCGTATACCCCACCTGACGGCCAACCGTGGGTTCGCCAGCCACCGGGAGGAGCTCCCGGTAACGCCACATGTTCTGTGGGCGCGACTGGATCACCTCGCGGCTCAGGACCTTCTTGATGCGCTCGTAGTCGTACGCGACTTCCAGCGGACCGAAATCAAACTCACAAACGTGGGTGGCACCCAGCGCGTACTCACGTCCGCACTCGCGGCACTTCAGCGCCTTCATGAATCCCTGCTGCGTCTGGCTCATACGTCTCTGTTCCAAAGTCCGGCTCTGGGCACTCAACTGTTGGTGGGAGGGGAAACGGCACCATGCCGAAGCAAAAAGCCCCTCCACGCGAAGCGAGAAGGGGCCGGAAAATCCTGACCAGCGCTCCTCATCTTCGCCCCCCTTTCGGAGGACCTGGATTTGGCACCTGGCCGCAGCGCGGTCAGCGCTGCCGGTTGCCGTGGCTTCATCGGGCCAGTCCCTCTGCCACTCTGGATGAGTGCCCCGTTACCGGAGCAACGGAGGAATGCACGATCTCCCCCGCATCTGTCAAAGAGGATTTTTGAAATGCCGGAACTAGGCGCCCATGCCGTCCTCGAAGCTGCCTGCAGCCGCCGGCCAGCAGCAGTGGTCGCGGACATACGCGATGCCGTTCGCGCTCGTGAAGTCGAGGTCGCGGTGCGCCGATTCTGCCTCGACCACCAGCGGTGCGGTCGCGGTGCCGTTCAACTTGCAGTAGCGATCCCGGTAGCCCACGTGCAGCAGCAACTCCACGTAGCGTTGCATGTTCAGGTCGCCGGAAGGCAGGTCCGTGAACTGCATCGCGCGCTTCGGCCAGTTTGCCTCCATCGAGCGCAGGGGGAACCCGGGACGGATGGTGAAGTTCTTCACATGGGCGGCGTAGATGTATTTGCCGACCTTGAGGAAGCGCGTCTCCCAACTCTCACCTTCCCAGCAGTGCGAGGGATCCGCGTTGACCGCCAGACAGGGGTCGTTGTCGCAGATCTGCACCAACATCAGAAAATCATCGGCGCACATCGCCCCGGTGCCCGGGTGGATTTCGTGGCAGAGCTTGATACCCAGTTCATTCGCCTTCTTCCGGAGCTTCGCCGTCTTCTTCACGAACCGCTCCTGCCCTTCCTTGACCAGGTCAAATCCGGCGCCAGACCAGAAGCCCCAGGGATAACCGGAAGCCACCTCCCAGCCGAAGGCCACGCCCCAGAACATGGGCAGGCTCTTCACACCCAGTTCCGCCGCGAGATCCATCAGCTTGAGCAGGTAGGTCTCGTGCCACTTCTCGATCTTTTCCGGGGGCAGCGCGGCTACATCCGGCGCGATGAACGGATTGCCGGACTTGGTTCCGGTCCACGCGGAGGTGTGCACCCAGAAGGGGCAATGCGCCGAGATTCCGTCCAGATGCATCCCGCGCGCCTCGAACGTGGCCTTGATGTCCTTCGCCTTCTTGAAGCCCCCTTTCCCGTCGCCCAGCATGTAATTGCTCGGCTGGGCACCCGCGGCACCCGACGCTTTTGCGTAGTCCAGGAACTGGTCGAGAGTCTTCGCTCCATGCTGCGCACCCTCGATGGAAGCGTGGTAGGCGTTAGGCATAATTCTTTTGTGATTAAACGGACGTGTGAACGGCCCGGTTTCTTAACCATGCCCGCCGCATCTGGCAAACGGAAAGCCGGCCGAAAGTCGCCGTGGCGCGATCGACGGCCGGTCGCCGCCCACACGTCGCGCGTGCCGGAGATTGGACTCCGGGTCGTCCGGCCCACGGGAGAATCGTGTGCGCAAAGTTCGCAAAGGGACGTCCGGCAACCCCTGAGGAAAGTCTTGCCACACCCCTAAAATGGAGTAGGCCTTTGGTGGATCATGAAGACTCCAAACCCCAACGAAACCCGGCGGTCAGGGACCCTCTGGCCGGTGGCATTCGGGCTGGGAGCTCTGGCGTTGATGGTCTGGCTGAGGGAAGATCAGGGGTTTTGGAGACAGCCGGATCCGTCCACCGCCTGGACCCGCCCCCTCGTCCAGTTCGGCTATTACCCCACCATCCTCCTTGTTGGCTCCGCCATCGTCCGGATGGTGTTCGTCTGCGACAGGAAGTCTGGCAACCACTCGTGGATAAAGCTCTGGGCCGCTTCGGTCACCCTCTGCTTCATCCTGATCTACGGGTTCAGCAACAACATCATCAACTACCTCGACGGCATGCCGGTGCATTATCACGTCCCCGTGGCGTCCCAGGGGTTCGATACTGCAGCGCCGTAATCCTTCCTGAGCCGTCGGTGGTCATCTGCCCTCGGACGGTTCCCGACGTTCCAGGAAGGCGCGAACCCGCTTTCGATCCCGGGTCGGTTCCTCGCACGCGGTGCCGTTGCAGCAGAAGGCCCGCGTGAACTCCTCATTGACCGGCAGGGTCTTGGCGAATGCCTCCACCGGACCGTGGTTGCCGAGGACGACCCGGTTGGGTTCGAACACCCCGTGGACGGTTCGCAGCAGCGAGGCCGTGCTGCCGCACGTCCAATCACCCACGAGCACGACACGTTTGGGTTCCTGTTGGAGGAAGTCCAAGGACAGCAACAAATGGGGTACCGCCTGGGGCATCTGGTGAAGCTTCTGGGCAAAAAGCCGGACAGTACGCTCGGCTGCTTCCCGCCAATCCTTACGGTCGCAGATCGCGGCCAGACGCAGCAGCGCCAGCGCCGCGACGCTGTTCCCGCTGGGCTCCGCCCCATCGTAATCCTCCTTTGAACGGACCAGAAGGTGAGGCGCATCCGCCGTCGTCTGCCAAAACCCACCCGCCTCCGCATCGTGGAAGCGACGGATCATGGACTCGGCCACCGCCACCGCGAATCCCAGGCGCCGCGGATCCAGGGTCGCTTCATAAAGATCCGTCAACCCAGCCAGCAGGTTCGCATATGCATCGAGCAACTGGACCGTGTCGCGTTCCCCTTCCCGCCACCGGTGGAAAAGCGTGCCGGTAGCCGGATCCCACATCCGTGTCTGGATGAAGTCGGCATTGCGATTCGCCGCGGCCACACAGGCCGGTTCGTCCAGGATCACGCCCGCCCGCGCCAGCGCGCCCAGCATCATTCCATTCCACGAGACCAACACCTTGTCGTCGCGGTGCGGCCGCACCCGTTGCGCGCGCAAAGCCATCAGTTTTTCGCGCGCGTTGGCGAGGAGGACGGCGTGCTCTCCGGAAAGGTTGGGTTCAACGATGGAGAGCACGTTGAGCCCACGGAGCGGCTCCGGGTGGCTATGGTCCACGAAATTCCCCTCCTCGGTAATCCCGTAATGGACGGTACAAGCCTCGAGCTCGCCTGGCGTCAAGGCGGCCGACAATTCCGCCTTCGTCCAGCAGTAGAACTTGCCCTCCTGCCCTTCGCTGTCGGCGTCCTCCGCCGAATAGAAGCCGCCTTCGGTCGACATCATGTCGCGGAGCACATACCGGGCAATCCCGCGGGCAACCTCCCCATGGCGCGCGTCACCGGTCAGCACGTGGACGTCCAGGTACAACTGCAACAACTGGGCGTTGTCATAGAGCATCTTCTCGAAGTGCGGCACCAGCCACCGTTCATCCACCGAGTACCGCGCAAACCCATCCCCCAGCTGGTCGTACATGCCGCCCGCCGCCATGCGATCGCAGGTCATCACCACCGCGTCCTTCGCCATCGCATCCCCAAACCGGTGTGCATACCGCAGCAGGAACAACGGCTGGCTGGGCCGCGGAAACTTGGGGGCACCGCCGAACCCACCGTGGACCGGATCGAATTCTCCCAGGAAGGTCTGCCCCGCCCCTTCCAACTCCCGCAAGCCCGCAGGGAACGAGTTCCCCGGATCCTGCTGCGCCATCGCCCGCAACCGCCCCGTCAGTTCCTCCGCGGACTCCACCAGTTCGGTCCGTCGTTGCCCCCAGAGCTCGACGATCCGTTCCAGCAACTGACGGAAGGACGGACGTCCATGCCGCGGTTCCGGCGGGAAGTACGTCCCGCCGTAGAAAGGCTTCAGATCGGGCGTCAGGAAGACGTTCAAAGGCCAACCGCCGCTCCCGGTCGTGATCTGCACGAACGACATGTAGATCCGGTCCACGTCCGGCCGTTCCTCACGGTCCACCTTGATGCTGATGAAATGCTCCTTCAGGTACGCGCCTGTGGCCGCATCCTCGAAGACCTCGCGCTCCATCACGTGACACCAGTGGCAGGTGGAATAGCCAATGCTCAGGAACACCGGCTTCGACTCCGCCTTCGCCCGGGCGAACGCCTCCTCACCCCAGGGATGCCAGTCGACAGGGTTGTGGGCGTGCTGCAACAGGTAGGGCGACTTTTCCTGCCCCAGCCGGTTGGCGGGGCGGCTTGTCTTGGCGTTCTCGGAACTCACGTCAGCCTACGGTAGCCTCCCGCCGCCGGCCGAAAACCGAAAACTCGCCTCTGGAACATTCCCCCGCCCCTCCCCTAACGTCGCCCTCCGTGCTGTTCAACAAGGTTGCCATCGTCGGCATGGGCCTGCTCGGGGGGTCCCTCGGCCGCGCCCTCCGCGAATTCCGCGTCGCTTCCTGCGTCGCGGGGTACGCCCGTCGTCAGGCAACCCTCGATGAGTGTCGCCAGGTGGGGGCCGCCGACCTTGCGTCCACCGACCTCGCCGAGGTCGTCATGGATGCCGAAATCGTCGTCCTCTGCACCCCCATCGGCCAGATGGCGAACCTCGCGTCCCAGTGCCTTCCGTTCTTGCGGGATGACGCGCTCCTCACGGACGTCGGCTCCGCGAAGGCCTCTGTCGTCGCCGCCATCGAACCGCTCGTCGAGGGAACAGGCGTCACGTTCGTCGGTGGCCACCCCATGGCCGGATCCGAACAAACGGGAGTCCTGGCATCGAAGCCCGACCTCTACGTCAACGCACGGTGCGTCCTAACGCCCACGCCGCGGACCCCTGTCGCCGCGGTGACCCGTCTGCATCGACTGTGGCAATCCGTCGGTGGCCGAACGATCGAGATGACGCCCGGGAACCATGACCTCTGGGTCGCCCGCGCAAGCCATCTTCCCCAGGTTCTGGCCAGCGTCCTGGCCCATCACGTTCTGGATCCCGCCCACCCGGCCGGAGTTCGGGATCTGTGCGCCACAGGTTTCAGGGACACCTCCCGGCTGGCCAGTGGCTCCCCGGAGATGTGGCGGGACATCGCCCTCTCCAACAGCGACGCCATCCGCGCCACCATCGAGTCGTGGCGAGCGGAGCTGACCCTATTCGAAGCTGCCCTCACCCGCGGGGATGCTTGCGCCATCGACCAGTTCCTGCGCGAAGCCCGCGATCGCCGCGAAGCCTGGCTCCGGGAGTTCCGGAACCCCTGCCAGGAATCCGCGCCCACCCACTGAATCCGTTTCCCGCTTTCATGGCCCTCCCAGCGCTCATCGAGATCGAACCCGTCCTGCGCCCGCTCCCGATCCAGGTCACCATTCCTGGATCCAAGAGCATCACCAATCGAGCCCTGATCCTGGCAGCGCTCGCCCAAGGCCCCACGACACTCCGCGGGGCGCTCTGGAGCGAGGACACCCAGGTCATGGTGGAATGCCTCCGCCATCTTGGATTCGAGGTCCGCGTAAATCCGGACGAATCCGAGCCCGCCAACCGCACCATCGAGGTGGTGGGCCTCGGTGGCCGGATCCCACGCGCCGGGACGCCCACGCAACCGCTCGATCTGCACGTCGGCAACGCGGGAACCGCCGCCCGATTCCTCGCCGCATTCGTCTGCCTCGGCCACGGAACATATCGACTGAGCGGGATCCCACGGATGCACGAGCGTCCGCAGTCGGCCCTCCTGGGGGCCCTCCGTCAACTCGGGTATTCCATCGAGTCCGCCAACGGCCGCCTCCCGGCCGTGATCCACGGCTCCGGCCCCAGGCCCGGACGCTGCTCGGTCAGCATCGCGGAAAGCTCCCAATTCGCTTCTGCGCTCCTGCTCTCCGCCCCAACAGCCCACTGGCAGGTCGATCTCGAAGGCGAAGGCGATCTGGATGACGCCCCCTACGTGGCGATGACGTCCCGTCTCGCCGGAGCCTTTCCCTCCCAAGGCGGGACTTTCCCGATCGAACCGGATGCCTCGTCGGGCAGTTATTTCTGGGCCGCTGACTGGCTGCTCCGCGGTGGCCGTCCGGGCCCCGCAGGCTTCCCACCCGTCTCGGGATGGCCCACCTCCGGATGGCAGATCGATGCCCGCTTTCCGGCCTGTCTGCCCTTGCCGGCAGTCGTCTCCCGGGAGTCCGACCTCGGCGACAGCATCATGACCGCCATCGTGCTCGCGCCATTCGCCGGTTATCCGGTTCGTTTCACCGATCTCGGCCGGCTCCGGGTCCAGGAATGCGAACGCGTCCGCGCCTTGCGCACCGAACTCACCAAGTGTGGTGCCCGCGTTGAAGAGGAGGGTGATACCCTCACGGTCTACCCAACCCCCCTGCACGGTGCCGAGATTGAAACCTACAACGACCACCGGATGGCGATGTGTTTCGCGACTCTGAGCTTGCAAGTGCCGGGCATGAAAATCAGAAACCCGTCGTGCGTCAAAAAGACCTTCCCGAACTTCTTCCAGAAGCTGGCGGCAGCCGCCCCACAGGGGATCGGGGCCAGCATCCGGGAGGCTCACGGCGCACGCCTTCTCGGACCGGACGAACTCCACGCGGATTGAAGGCACTCCCCGTCGCCGCCTCGCCGTCCCTTCGCCTCCCCCGGGTCATCACCATCGACGGCCCAAGCGCCTCAGGAAAGGGCACCCTTGCCCGCCGACTCGCCGCCGAATTTGGCTGCATCTATGTCGATACGGGGGCCATGTACCGCACCCTCGCCTGGTGGGCGCTCCAGAACGGGCTCCGGTGCCTGAAGCCCATGTCCGCCCAGGACGACGAGGCCATCGTGAAACTCATGCGCCGATGGAAGGCCGAGATGCGCGTCATCGATGGTCAGGCGTGGATGCATGTGAATGGCTACCACCCCGCTGCGGAAATCCGGTCCGACAAGGTCGAGAAGGCCGTTCCGGTGGTCGCCCAGATTTCGAAGGTCCGCGACTGGATGGTTGCGAGGCAACGCGATTGCATGTTCCTCGGTCCACTGGTCATGGAGGGACGTGACATCGGCACGGAAGTCTTCCCGCTCGCCTCGGTGAAGTTCTTTCTCGAAGCGGATGAAGCCGTCCGTCAGGCCCGCCTCGCCAACCGCGGCAATACGGACAGCGTCGGTGCCACCCGCGATGCCATGGATGCCACCCGCAAGAAGGGGGCTCTTTATCCCGCCCTGGACGCCGTCCGCGTCGACAACACCCACCAGACGCCTGATGAGACCTATGCGATCCTCCGAGACCATGTCCAAAAACACTTCGCCGCGGTCTGAGTCACGGTGGCGACTCGTTGCAGGGCCGCACTTCCTCGTCCTGCTCCTGAGCCTTTTCGCCGTATTTCCGTGCGGGCGGACCACTGCCGCCGACGGTTCCGAAGTCGTCATCCTCTACGCACGCCAGAAGCCGGAATCCCGCGCCGTGGCCGAACACTATGCGCGTGCCCGGAATGTCCCTGAAAACCAGTGGATCGGCCTCGAGACCACCACCGACAACGCCATCACGCGTGCCGAATACATCGCCAGGATCCAGACCCCGGTCCTCGAAACGCTGAGCGAACGGGGTTTGCTGACCTACACGAATTACATCTCCCCCACGACCAACGGTCACCTCGGTGGCCCGGCGATCCGCGTGACCCGCTCGAAGGTCCGGTTCCTCGTCCTTTGTTGGGGCCTGCCTTACCGCATCACGCACGACCCTCTCCAGAATGGGGAGCTTCCCAAGGAGGCCCCTGCCGCAATCAAACGCAACGACGCATCCATCGACTCCGAACTGACGCTCCTTCCGAGCGCCGGCGGATACCGACTGGTCGCCGGCCTCGACAATCCTTTCTACAAGCATATCGACCGGTCCCATTTCCATCCGACCAACGGCATCATGATGGTCGGGCGCCTTGACGGCCCCACTCCGGAGATCGCGCGTGGCCTCGTCGACAAGGCCCTGTCCTGTGAAACCAATGGCTTCGCAGGGAACGCCTATTTCGACCTCCGCAACATCACTTCGGGAAGTTACCGCACCGGCGACGAATGGCTGACCAACGCGGCGGCAGCCTGCAAAAAGGTCGGACTCTCCACGTATGTCGACAACAACCCGGCCACCTTCCCATCGACATTCCCCATGTCCCAGATCGGGGTCTACATGGGCTGGTATGTTGGAAGCGTCGACGGCCCATTCACCCTACCCCAGGTCGAATTCATGCCGGGTGCCATCGCCTACCACCTGCACTCCTTCAACGGAACCCAACCCCGCAATCCGCATTCCCAGTGGGTTGGCCCACTGCTCGCCAAGGGCGCAACCGTCACGTTCGGTTCCGTCGACGAGCCCTTCCTGGAGTTCACGCCGAATACCCACGTCTTCATGGAACTGCTCGCGACGGGTGGCTTCACCATCGGAGAAGCCGCCGTTTCCTCCCAGCCATGGCTTTCGTGGATGAACGTCTTCTATGGCGACCCCCTGTTCGTCCCGTTCCAGCAGAACCTCAACAAACAGGAGACCGAACAGATCGCCCGGCGCAGTCCCACCGTCGACTGGACCGTCCTGCGCAAGGTCAACATCTTCCTAGCCAGCCCCAACGATCCCTCGGCCATCCGTGAGTCCGTGATCCGACACCCGCCCACGACCAACAGCGCGATCCTCTCCGAGAAGGTGTCTTCCATGTTCGCCGACGCCAACCAGCTCAAGTCCGCCATCCTCTGGGCACGCCGGGCTCTCGGAAACAGTCCCTCACCCCAGCAACGCGTCCGGATCCTGCTCAACCTTGCCGAATGGCTCGACCTCACGAGCCAGTCCACCGAAGCCGTGAAGGCCCTCCGTGAAGTCGAGGAACTCCGCACGGACTACGCCAATTTCATCCCCTTCCGGGAACGCCAGCTGGTGCTGGCCCGCGATGCCAGCGACACGACCGAGATGAACCGCATCAAGGCCGAGCTCAAGCGACTCCGCGAACCACCTCCCGCACCCGCACCACCAACGCCCACCCCAGCCGCACCGGGGAAGCCCTGAACGAAGTCGACTCAGGTTGCCGGCATACCGTCAGGGAATCGCACCACTGGCATTTCTCCGCTGGAAACCAGGGGGTTCACGCCCGCCCCGTCTTCCACCCGGCTCCGCCATTCGACCGATAATCCGGCAACGGCCGACAGGTCAATCCCGGCGTGCCTCACCGGATACCGGGCAAAATTCGCCTCCGCCAGGCGGAACAGGGCCACCGCCGGTCCCAGCCGACCCTTCTGCAAGTGCACGAACGCTCCGGCCAGCTGGATGAGGCCCTTGTAGAATCCGTAGTTCAGCCCCCCCTTTCCCCCCTCCAACCACAGATCCTCCAGCACATCGTGCGCCTCGTAGTATTCGCCCCGGTTGAAGCACACAAACCACCCCACATATCGCCGATCCCACGGTCCTGGATCCAATCCAGCCACCATGGCCGCCACCTTTGCTGACTTGCCGCTCATGCCCGTGGTTCTGAACCCGACCCGCCTCGGGTTCAACCCCGGCTTGCTCCATGACCGTCACAATCCTTACAACTCCCTTTTACATGGCCACCGCCCGCAAACAGTCCTTTGACCTCGGTTCCTGGGTCCAGAATCGCGCTCGTGAAGTCGATGCCGCCCTCGACCGCTTCCTCCCGAAGGCATCCGCCAAGCCCGCCACCATCCACAAGGCCATGCGCTACTCGCTCTTTGCCGGTGGCAAGCGCATGCGCCCAGCCCTCGTCCTGGCCGCCGCGGAAGCATGTGGTGGCGCTGTCGCCCCGGCACTGCCCCTCGCCTGCGCCGTCGAGTGCATCCACACCTACTCCCTCATCCATGACGACCTCCCGGCGATGGACAACGACGACTTCCGCCGCGGAAAACCGACCAACCACAAGGTCTTCGGCGAAGGCATTGCGGTCCTGGCCGGCGACGCCCTCCTGACCCAGGCCTTCGAGATCGCCGCCCTCAGCGAGGCCTGGCCGCGTTACTCCCACAAGGACATCATCCTCGAAATCGCCCGTGCCTCCGGTTCGCTCCAACTGATCGCCGGCCAGGTCGCCGACCTCGAAGGCGAGGGCAAGGAACTCACCGTTCCCCAGCTCAAGTACATCCACGAACGCAAGACATCCGCCCTGCTCTGCGCCTCCGTCCGCTTGGGCGGCATGAGCGCCAACTGCACGCCCGCCCAGCTCAAGGCCCTCACCGACTTCGGTTACAATGTCGGCCTCGCGTTCCAGGTCATCGACGACATCCTCGACGTCACCCAGACCACCGAAAAGCTCGGCAAGACCGCCGGCAAGGACATCACCGCCCAGAAGGCCACCTACCCACGCCTCGTCGGCCTGGAGAAATCCCGCGCCATCGCCGCGCGCCTGACCGCTCGGTCCTTCGAAGCGCTCCAACCGTTCAAGGGTCGCGCCTTCGCCCTCGAAGCGCTCGCCCATTACCTGCTCAACCGCGAACACTGAACCCAGAAATGCGGTTGGATCCACAGATTCCATGGATTGGAAGCCGATTGGGAGAGGCTGTCGTTTCACCCCGCGGGTGACATGGAAACAGCGAAGCGGTGGGGTCTCCCGTTCCAGTCCATCTGTGAAATCTGTGAAATCGGTGGATCACCCAACTGACGCTTTCAGGCTCAATCGTTTTTCCGCATTGCAGTCCCGGCCGCCGCCGCCGACAAAGGCCGCGTGAGTTCGTACCAGAATTACATCGGCGGCCAGTGGTCGGCAGCGGCATCCGGCCGAACCTTTGAAACGCGCAATCCCGCCGACGCCCGGGAGGTCGTCGCCACCTATCCCCTGAGTGGGGCCCCGGAAGCCGCCGCAGCGATTGCGGCCGCCCACGAAGCATTTCCAAAGTGGGCCGCTCAGACCGCCGTTTCCCGCGGCCGGATCCTGAGCAAGACTTCCCAGATCCTCGAATCACGGAAGCCCGAACTCGCCGCGCTTCTCGTCCGTGAAGAGGGCAAGACCCTCACCGAAGCCACCGGCGAAGTGCAGCGTGCCGTGGACATCTTCCGCTTCTACGGCGGCATCAGCTACAGCGCGAACGGCCAGACCTTTCCGCATGACCTGGCCGGCAACCTGATGTTCACCCGCCGCGAACCCCTCGGTGTCGTCGCGCTCATCACCCCATGGAACTTCCCGATCGCCATCCCGGCCTGGAAAGCCGCCCCAGCGCTGCTCTCCGGCAACACCGTGGTGATCAAGCCGGCCTCCCAGGCACCGGCCATGACCCTCGAGATCGCCCGTGCGCTCCATGAGGCCGGCCTCCCAGCGGGTGTCCTGAACGTCGTCGTCGGTGAAGGCCGCCCATTCGGCGCGGAAGTCGCCGCAAACGCCGCCGTCCAGGCCCTTTCCTTCACGGGTTCCCATGCCGTCGGCACCAGCCTCTACCAAGCCGTTGCCCCCCGCCGGATCCGCTGCCAGCTCGAAATGGGTTCCAAGAACCCCACGCTCGTCCTCGCCGACGCCGACCTCGACCTGGCCGCGAAGCTCGTGGCCATCGCCGGGTTTGGTCTGACCGGACAGGCCTGCACCGCCACTTCGCGCGTGATCGTGGAGCGCCCGGTCCTGGCCGCCTTCACCGAGAAGCTCATCGCCCTCGCCAAGGCATGGAAAGTCGGCCCCGGCCTGGCCCCCGGCGTCCAGATGGGACCTGCCGTCAACGAAGCCGAACTTCAGGGGAACTTCGATGCGATCGCCCAGGCGAAGACGGAAGGTGCCGAACTCCTGTGGGGCGGCGCGCGCCTCACCGAAGGCGACCTCGCCCACGGTTGGTTCATGCAACCGGCCGTGCTCGGAAACGTCACCCCCTCGATGCGTATCGCGCGCGAGGAGGTCTTCGGTCCCGTGGTGGCCATCCTGGCCGTGGATTCCTTCGACGAGGCCATCCAGGTCGCCAACGGGGTTGAGTATGGCCTCTCCGCCAGCCTGATCACCCGCGATTTCAAGAAGGCCATGCTCTATGCCGAACGGATCGAGGCAGGCGTGGTGAAGGTGAACCAGATCAGCACCGGCCTCGCCCTGCACGTCCCCTTCGGCGGGGTGAAGCAGAGCTCGACCGACACCTTCCGCGAACAGGGAACGGCCGCCCTCGACTTCTACAGCCGGTCCAAGACCATCTACCTCGATTATTCGGCCTGATCGCGATCCCGTCGCCGTTGCCCTCTATTCCCTGACCCATTCGCCACGTACATGAAGGTCCTTGTTCTTGGATCCGGCGGACGCGAGCACGCGCTGGTGTGGAAGCTGGCTCAATCCCCCCGTATCACTCAGCTCTGGTGCGCTCCCGGCAATGCCGGCACGGCCGGTGAAGCCCTCGCCAGCGGAGGCTTCACCGAAAACCTCGCGATCGCAGCCGATGACTTCGCCGCGCTCCTCGAGTTCGCCCGGCGCGAGAAGCCAGACCTGACCGTGGTGGGGCCGGACAACCTCCTGGCCCTGGGCGTGGTCGACACCTTCCAGGCCGCGGGATTCACGATCTGGGGGCCCACGCAGAAAGCCGCACAGTTCGAATCCTCGAAGGCATTCTCCCAGGAGTTCATGCTGCGGCACGGGATCCCGACCGCACGCTCCGGCACCTTCGATGACCCCGTCGCCGCGAAGCGCTTCTGCGCCGAACTCGGCGGTCGATGCGCCGTCAAGGCGGACGGCCTCGCCCTCGGCAAGGGCGTGATCCTCACCCACACACTGGCCGAAGCCGAACAGGCGGTGGACGAGATCATGGTCCAGAAGTCCTTCGGCAGCGCGGGATCACGCACGGTCATCCAGGAACTCCTCACCGGCATGGAGATCTCCCTCCACGCCCTTTGCGACGGCAAGACCGCCCTGCTCTTCCCCACCGCCCAGGATCACAAGCGCGCCCTCGACAACGACGAAGGCCTCAACACCGGCGGTATGGGCACTTACTCCCCGGCTCCGTTCCTCTCCGATGCCGAACTCGAATCCGTCGGCCGCGCCATCCTCGATCCATGGCTCGCTGGCTGCGCCGCGGATGGCATCGACTTCCGCGGACTGTTGTATCCCGGGGTGATGCTGACTCCGGACGGCCCACGCGTCCTGGAGTTCAACGCCCGCTTCCGCGACCCCGAAACCCAGGTCTACCTCACACGCCTCGAGAACGACCTCGCCGAACTGCTGCTCGCCAGCGCCGAGGGACGCCTCGCCGGCATCCAACTCCGCTGGAAACCTGAGTCCGCGGTTTGTGTCGTCATGGCTTCCGGAGGTTACCCCGGCAACATCCGCAAGGGGCTTCCGATCCTGGGCCTCGCCGAAGCCGGAGCCTTGCCGTCCACCAAGGTCTTCCATGCCGGGACCGCACTGAAGGACGGCGTCACCGTCACCAACGGGGGCCGCGTGCTCGGCGTCACCGCCCTGGGCCCCACCCTGCAGGAGGCCCGTGATCGCGCTTACGCCGCCGTCAATCGTATCTGCTTCGAAGGCGTCCACGTCCGCAGCGACATCGCCGCCAAGGGCCTGCGCTGACTGACAGACCGACCGCCCGTTTCGTCCCTCCCGAAATGCTGACGGGGGACCGGTGAAGAGTCCGGTCCCCCGCGTTTGTCCTTTGGCGCTTTCGCCCCGACGACCGGTGTCCAACCACCGGCCAAGACGTTGTTGCGGCACTCCGTGGGCCCCGGGATTCCTCCTCTCCCCGGGGCCGCCGCTCCCCGCGCTCAGCGCAGGGTCCTCGCCGACACCGTCGCGGTGTAGGCCGAGTTGCCCGAGGTGTTGTAGGCCCGCACCCGATAGTAATAGAGCGTGTTGCTCTTGAGGCTGCCGTTCGTGTAGGTCCGCACATTCGCTCCCACCGTGGCGACCAGCGTCCAGGTCGATCCATTCGTGGACCGCTCCACACGGAAGCCGGTCTCGTTGGTCGAATTGTCCGTCCAACCCACCGTGATCGAGGTCCGGGTCACGGACGTGCAACCGAGGCTGCTCGGTGTCGCCGGAACCACCGCGACCACGGGCACCGTGGCGGAACCGATGTTCGAAGCCGCCGAGTATCCGGCGCTGTTCGCCGCCACCACGCGATAGGCGTAGGTGCTGCCCGCAGCCACCGCCGTGTCCGTGTAGCCCGTGGTGTTGGCTCCCAGCACAATCCACAGCAGGTACGAACCGCCATTCACCGAACGTTCCAGGCGATAGCTGGTCTCGTTCGCCGCCGTGTCGACCCAGGTCACCGTCACCGAGGTTTCACCAGCAACAGCCGTCAGGCCCGTTGCCGGCGTCGGCACCGACACCGGCACCAGCACGCTCGCCGTTGCCGTGGGCATCGAGTTGCCCATCGCATTGCAGGCCGACACGCGGTAGCCGTAGGTCACGCCTTCCACCACGGTCGCATCAACGTAGCCCGTGGCGTTCGCGCCCACCGTTCCCAGCACCGCGAACGCACCGCCACTCACGGAGCGTTCCACCAGGAAGCCCGTCTCGTCCGCCGAATGGTCCGCCCAACCCAGCGTTACAACGCTTCCGTTGGCCGACGCCGTCAGCCCACTCGGGCTCGCCGGAACCACTGCCATCGCCGGAACAGCCACCACGAGTTCCGCGTCGGAAACCGTGGCACCCGCACTGTTCACCGCGTTCACCCGATAACCGTAGGTCGTCTCCGGCGTCACCGCCGTATCGGAAAACCCACAGGCATTTGCGCCCAGCGTCGCCACCACGTCCCACGTGATGCCATCCGAAGTCCGCTCGACCGTGACCGCTACCTCATCGGTCGCCGTGTCCACCCAGGAGAGCACCACACCGTCCCAGGCCACTTCCGTCGCCGTCAGGCCCGTCGGAGCCGCAGGAGCCGACGCCGTCGCCGAAGCGCGGAACCCCGCCACGATGCCTGCCGTTTCCGTGATGGCCCGCGCATTGTCCGCGGCATTCGCCGGATCCACGTCGTAGTCCACACCCAGCGGAAGCCCGGCGTAGCTCAACCGCGGATTCGAGAAGTAGTTCACCCGCACCGCTGAACCGCAGGCATAAGCCATCACCGTTCGGAACAGCGTCGAGTTGGTGTCGCAGTTCCGATAGCCGTAGGCGTAGGGATACGACGCGCCCCCGGTGGCATTCGCACGGTCGTGTGCGAGTCCAAGCACATGGCCCATCTCATGGGTCATCGTCAGGGACGGCAGCGCCGCCGAGTAGACCACCGAGAAGGCGTTCGCCGCGAAGGCCGGCGACGGAATCGTCATCATGTACGACAACCCGGCACTCGACGTGTCCTCGTTGATCAGGATCACCATGTCTGCGCCGACGCTGTCCCGCACCGCATGCACCTCGTCAATGATGCCGTCCGCCGTCCGGGCCAGCGCAATCAGCGCATCCGTCATCTTGCCCGTTTCGACGTAGGCCACCTCAGACAGGTGAACCAAGGAGAACCGCACCGGCACTTCGCTGTTCGCCATGGCCGTATTCGCATCCGAGACGGCCGTCAGGATCTTCGCCTCGATGCCCGCGACGCCGTACCGCACCCGCGACGCCGGGGTATACACCACCATCAGGTCGACCACGTGCACGCCGCCCGCCGGAGCCACCGCCGCCGGAACCGCGAACCGACCCAGGGGCGTCGGCACCTCTACCGCTGCCGCATGCGGTGCCACCGGTTCGTTGCCGTCCCGCTCGGAGAGCAGGTAACCGCCACGACCGTTGGGGGTGATCTCGTAAAGCACATTGCCCGTGCTCATCGCCCGATCAATGACGCCCGAAACCACGCCATTGCGCACTGCGAAGGTCGCACGACTCAGGGGTTCGCCGGCAACCCGGCCAGACCACACCCGGTCGCCGCCGGGAAGTTCCGTGACCCGGTCGCGCTCCAACCGGAGCGTTTCGCCGGGGAAAAGGGTAACCTCGAAGGAATCCCGCTCCAACACGCGGGGGTTGACGTCCACGCTACGGATCCGTCCGTACCCGGCCATCGCAGGCCGCTTGGAAGACTTCACCGTGCTGCGTACCAGGTCGACTGACTCGGACCGGGTGGAGGCCATCGAGGCTCCAGCCACACACACACCCAGCGTCAGCAGCAGAAGACCCTTCTTGAACCAGTGGGGGAGTCCCACGAATGACATGCTCTTCATAACAGTACTCGTTAGGGGTTTCCGCCCTCCCTTTTGTGCGCCGGACCCATCCGGTGCACCCCTATCAGGCATCCAAAGAACGATGTACTGACTAACCCTACAGACCTAAGTGCGCTCCCACTCCATTGAGCAACACGCACCCTTTCTTGCCATCCATGCGCAATAGAAGTTCATATAATCACGTAAAACCATGGTTTTTAATGATTTATGAACAACAATTTGGATCACGAAAAAAGCCAGGAACCAGCAGAACCACCGTTTCCGGAAGGAACCAAACCCAAACTGATCCCTACCTATCCCTACCTGAGCAGCCCATTGGATCCCCACCTGGCACGTCGAACGCCCCTCGTACCCAACGCTCCCCTACACCGTCATCCCTACATCCACCCGCCATCAAAGCACTCCAAGGCTTCTGCGCAAACACCCCTGCCGCAGGCGTGACCAATGCAATGTCACGACGACTGGGTCGCCAGCCTGAATCCCCTCGGACAGCAAGACAGGCGATGCCAGTGCGATTCCAGCAATGAATTCTCGGAGCGGATGCCGCGCTTCAGCTGCAAGACTCCGCTCCCCCCCAAAGGCACGAAAGCCTCCAGCTTCACACATCGCGACGCCAACGCCGCCACCCGGCAAAGGTCGTCAACGCAACGCCCGCCCACACCGCCACCGCTTCGGATTCGGGAACAGCCGTGATCCACTCCGAGTAGGCGGAAATGCGGGTCGAGAGGAAGATGGCTTCCCAATCCTGGGCTCCATCCGGCAACTGCAGAAGCCCCCCGGTGGTGCTCGTGAACAATCCGCCCGCATCGAAGATGGCGGCCTGAAAAGTCGGTCCACTGGCGCCCATGCTGAAGGTGGATTGAACCTTCGAGTTGATCCCCGCGAGTTTCCAGACGCCACCATCGAGGATGAACATCCCTCCGCCGGAATCCCCGGATGCGAGCATCGCCTCGTTCGGCCCTCCGTCGGAACTGAAGCCCGCGAGCAGATACTCCGCACCGTCCAGTACGAAGACATCGTCCACCTGGTTCTCACCCCAACGCGTCATGCCTCCACCCGCACTGCCCCACTGCCAACCGCGCAGGGGTGTTGGCGAGGCCCCCGGCACGTTGACTTCCGCACCGCGCACGGCGCTTCGACCAAACAAGACGACATCCTGACCAATCTCCGCGGTGCCGGTGTACAGGGGCGCGTAGCTGGAAAAGGTACCCGAGACCTGCCAGACCGTGAGATCCGCCGTCGGATGATCAAACCGGGCCGAGGTTGTGTACGAACTGCCCTGATAGCTGAAGGTTCCCCCGACGCCACCGCCGATATGCTTCGCCGTGATGAAGTAATTGGGGGCAATGGCCGTGCCCAGCAAACCCTGCCAACTGCCCTGATATTGCCAACCACTGCCTTCCAGTGGACCGGTGGGAGCTGTCGTGTTGAACCCAACCTCACCGGAACTGATGAAGATCAGGGCGAAAGCCGACTGTGTCGTGGCGATGCCGGCGACCAAGGGTAGCCAGGCGAACATGCGGAGGGAAACGGAGGGGGATTTCAGGGTCATGGGAACACTTTTTACCCAACCCGTTCCCCCTCGGCAACCCTTCGCTCCACACACATGCGGGTGGAGGCGCATCTTGATGCTGCCCCCTTTGGGAACGGTTCCGAGGCCGCGATGTCCTCATCGCCATGGGAAAGGCCTTGGAACGGCGATGAGGACGTCGCCACCCGGTTCCCAGCGGGGGCGGTGTCGAGAGGTGCCCCTCAGGTCCAGCCAACCGAAACAATCCGTTGACCCCAGCCCCTCCACCGGTAGGCTCCCGCGCCTGTATCTGATCTGGTGTAACCAATCGAGCATTTGAAATTATGGCAGTGAACGTCGCGATCAATGGGTTCGGCCGCATCGGCCGTCTGGTTTTCCGTGCAATGGTCGAGCAGGGGCTCGTCGGCAAGGACATCAATGTCGTCGCCGTGGGCGACCTCGTTCCCGCCGACAACCTGGCGTACCTCCTCAAGTACGACTCCACCCAGGGCCGGTTTGCCGGCACGGTCAGCTCCAAGAAGTCCAGTGCTGACAAGGCCGAGGACGATATCCTCGTGGTCAATGGCCATGAGATCCGCGTGGTGAGCGCCAAGACGCCTGCCGAGCTTCCCTGGAAGGCCCTGAACGTCGACATCGTCATCGAATCGACCGGCCTCTTCACCGAAGCCGAGAAGGCCAAGGGCCACATCGTTGCCGGTGCCAAGAAGGTCATCATCTCGGCTCCTGCCAAGGGCGAGGACATCACCATCGTGATGGGCGTGAACCACGAGAAGTACAACGCCGCCTCGCACCACATCATCTCCAACGCGAGCTGCACCACGAACTGTCTCGCGCCCCTCGTCCATGTCCTCCTCAAGGAAGGCTTCGGCATCGAGGAAGGCCTGATGACCACCGTGCACGCCTACACCGCCACCCAGAAGACCGTCGACGGTCCCTCCAAGAAGGACTGGAAGGGCGGACGCTCGGCCGCGATCAACATCATCCCCTCCGCAACCGGTGCCGCCAAGGCCGTCGCGCTCGTCTGCCCCGAGGTCAAGGGCAAGCTCACCGGCATGGCCTTCCGCGTGCCCACCCCCACGGTGTCCGTCGTCGATCTCACCGTGAAGACCGTCAAGGAGACCTCGTACGCCGAGATCTCCGCGGCCTTCAAGCGCGCCTCCGAGACCTACCTCAAGGGCATCCTCGCCTACACCAGCGATGAGGTTGTCTCGACCGACTTCATCCACGACAACAGCAGCTCCATCTTCGACGCCGGCTCCGGCATCGAACTCAACAGCCGCTTCTTCAAGCTCGTGAGCTGGTACGACAACGAGTGGGGCTATTCCAACCGCGTTGGCGACCTCGTGCGCCACATCATCAGCAAGGGTCTCTGATCCCGGCTCCCAAGGGGGCGGCGGAACCGCATTCGCGGAACCGCCGCCCCTTTTGTGTTTCTCCGCCCCGTGTCCACCGTCACCCCACTTCCTGAAACGTCCTGGAAGGCCATCGCTGCCATGGCCCGCAATCGGGTCATTGGTGCCCGGAACCGGATTCCCTGGCACCTACCCGCCGACTTCCAATGGTTCAAGCGAACCACCCTCGGAGGCATCCTTGTGATGGGCCGGCACACCTTTGAGTCCATCGGACGCCCCCTGCACGGCCGCGAGACCTTCGTCCTCAGCCGATCCCTCTTGGCAATCCCCGGCGTCCGTGTCCTTCCGGACCTCCAAGCACTCCGCTCCGAACTCTCGGCCGACCCTCGACCCGTCTGGATCTGCGGCGGGGCCGACATCTACCGCCAATTCCTGCCGCTCTGCTCCGAGTTGCTCCTTTCCCTCGTCGACTCGACTCCCGAAGGCGACGCATTCTTCCCGCCGTTCGAGCAGGACTTTGCCGACGACGGGGAAGTGCTGCGCGAGACCGGATTCACGGTACGCCGATACCGTCGGATCCTCGCGGTCCCCGACACGACCGAGCCACGACCGTCCACCTCTCCATCCGCATGAAGCACTTCAGTGGGATTGCCGTTTCCCTCTTGGTCTTTGCCGTCGTCCAGAGCGCGGACCCGATCCGCGTCCCTCCGTCCCGACTCGGGTGGTGGCCCCACCCCGAATTGCTGCGAAGTGTCGCCTCTCCGACGAACGTGGTCGTCTCCACACCACGGTTCCAGCCGGGCTTCGCATGGAAGGAGGCGGTCATCTCCTGGAATACCGCGCACGCCGGCGGATTGACCGCCCGGGCTCGCCCCGTCTGGAAGGACGAAGCCGGTGCTTGGTACACGCTCGCGCAATGGAACGTGTCCACCAACGACGGCCCGCGGACGAGCTTCCCCGGTCAGAAGGACTCAACTGCACGTGTGGAGACCGATACACTCATCGTCACAGCCCCGGCCGACGGCATCGACCTCGAGTTCAGCATTGCCACCCTGGATGGCCGGGTTCCGTCCGATCTAAGGCTCGGTGTCAGCCTGCTGGGCGACTCGGCCTCGGAACCGGATCCGGAGCCGTTCACCCAAGCCTGGGGAACGCTCCTTTCCCTGCCTGTGCGCTCGCAGGCAGACTTCCCGGAGGGCATCCAGTCGTGGTGCAGCCCCACCAGCCTGAGCATGATTCTTTCCCGTTGGTCCGAACAACTCCAACGCCCGGAACTCCTGCAGGATGTCCCCCAGGTCGCCCGCGGCGTTCATGATCCCGGCTGGCCGGGCACAGGAAACTGGAGCTTCAATGTCGCCTACGCCGGCCATCATCGAGGCCTTTCTGCCTGCGTGAGCCGCCTCGCCGGGATCGCCGATCTGGAACGTTGGATCGCCTCCGGAAATGCCGTGGCGGTTTCTGTTTCGTACACCCAACTGAAGGGAGGAGCCAAACCCCGCCCGGGAGATGGCCACCTTGTCGTCGCCTCGGGATTCACCCCGACAGGCGACGTCCAGATCCACGATCCAGGAGTCCGACGCGACCGTGTCGTCCGCATCATTCCCCGCTCGGATTTCCAACGGGCCTGGAACCACTCCAGCCGCACGGCCTATCTCGTGTGGGCCCGTCAGCGTCCCCTGCCTGCCGGCGGCATGGGACGCTGGCCGGAATCACCCTGACGGCACCCGGACGGCTGCTGACGTCCGAACGACTGGATTCTGCACGATCCTCTTCCCCGCGCTGGGCGATATCAGCCCGGAGGGATGGCCTTGAACTTCTCGTCCATCCAGGCCACCTGAAGCGCGACCAACTTACGCGGATCGATCTTCCCGTAAGCGATGCGCGCCGCCACCCAATCCTTCTTCTCAAGGTGATACTCGAACCAAGCAAGATGGTAGACGGCTGATTCCGAAGGTGTCAGAGCAAGCGTGTTGATCCGGCGAAGGCTGGCCTCCACCTCGGAATGCCGACCGACCATCAACAACGCCAGGATATGGTTCAGCTCGGATCCCAGATCACCGGGCCGACTGACCATGACCTTCAGCGTCAGCTGCACGGCCTCTGCCGGCTTGGTACGTGTGACGATCAACGAAGCGGCGTAGTTGTTCACGATGCTGGCATCCGCCGGATCCAATGCGTAGGCACGCTCAGCCGACAGCACCAGATCCTCAGGATTGTTCGAAAGCAACGCCGCTGAAGTCCGCTCAAACCAATACGTCGCATCCTTGGCATAATGGACCTCCAGCGGGCGCAGCAAGACATGCGCAACCTCCGGAAATCCGATGCGCTGCATCTCCCGTGACACATGACGGCTCAAATCCGGTGCCATGGACACCGATCGCACCAACCGATCAGCCGCAGCCCGCGCCGCCTCGGGTCGATCCAGATTCACCTCCGCCAACGCTTCAAGATATTGGGAATACCCATCCAGCAACCCTTGCAGGGACAGCTCATTGCGGATCCCCACCGCCAGGGTCCTCAGATCGTCCCACTTCTTGAGGCGGGTCAAGCCTTCCGCCTGAAGCAGCCAAAGCTCCGCATCAAAGGAGAACTTCTTCAACTGCTGCTCACCGAAGGAAATGGCCGCTTCGTTGAGCCCAAGTTGGTTCATTGCGACAACCATCACGCGGACGTCGGCGGGGGAACGGGGCGACGCTTGATGATTCTGGGCCTGCTCGCGCGCCTGATCCCGCCGGCCAAGCGCGTTCATCAGCATCCAATGCATCGCGTGGTCCGAGAGCCGGGTCTCCCTCTCCTCCTCGAGCAACCGCAACACCTGGGCGAACGTTGACTCATCCCGCATCGCATAACTCACCAGAACCTGCAAACGCAGCGCGAGGATCCGCAGCTTGGGATTCGAACGGGCCTCCACCAGGGCGTTTCGACCCTGCTGCAGGGTTGCCGGCGGCCCCCAGTTGGCCATCCAGGCCTGACGGTAAAGCATCAACTCCGGATCGCTCTCGAACCGGGTGGAGAACCGGCGCCACAGTCGATCGAACTCGGTCACCTTGCCTTCATTGAAGAAGGCCGTAAGCAAGAGCTTCGAGGAGTCCGGAGTCAGGAAGTCCTCCAAACGGCTGCCCAAGCGAACCACCTGATCATCCATGCCATACTTGGTCAGCAAGCGGAGCGAGAGTTCGGCGTCTGCCGCATTGGTGTTTCCCAGGCGCAAAAGCCAGAAGGAATGATTGATCGCGAACTCGATCTGTTCATCGGGGGGATTCGGGAGCGACGCCACGTAACCCAACCCTTCACGCAGGAGGCTGACGTCGGCCGTGCTGTTCGCGATCGCCGACCGCCAGGCGTGGACCGATTCCTCGGTACGCCCCGCCTCGGCCTGCTTCAGTGCCGTTTTCCTGAGCGACCTTGCCTGCCAGAGATCCAGGCCGCTGACCCGGATGACGGGGGTGAATCCCTCCGGCGTCTGACGCCAGATACGCGGTAGGAAGAGGCTGAGGGCAATCACCCCGACCAGGAAGACCAAGGCGAAAAACCCAAACCAGTGATCAAAGATGAAGACCAGAAAAGGGCTTCCGCCAAACCGTTCAACCAGTTTGCGCTTCCGCTCTTCGGTATCCAGAAACTCGTTATCTGTCTCGTTCATGGGTCCTCACCCGGTCTCGAAGCCGATCCGACCTTTCGCCGCTCGCCGAGTCGCAGGAACTCCTGCTCCAACCAACGAACTTGCGCAGGCATCAGATACTTTCCTTCGATCTGCCGGTATTCCTCCATCGCTGCCTCAACCCGCCCCGCCCGAGCATGCATTTCAAAGCCCGCGAGGCAAACCATCGTTCGTTGGATTCGCCCCATGGGTGCTCGATGCAGTTCGGACCACCTCACCTCGGATTCGTTCGTTCTTCCTTCCCGGCCGAGCGCCATTACCTCCAATGCGCGCCCTTCCAGGTCCAGTCCCCGACGCAGGCGCGCTTCCGACAAGAGTTCCAACGCCTCCAGCGCTGGCACGGGCATCCACAACGTCGCCATCGCTGCGGCATTCACACCTTCCGGGTCCCACGGCCTGAGTCTTCGCAACCCTGCCGCCGCCACCTTCAGGCTCACGGGATCTCCCGCACTCCTCGCCAGTCGCACCCGCAATTCCCAGTACTCGGGGTCGTTCACTCCGACCGGTTCGGCCACCGCAACCCATTCCGGGATCGACCGAAGGTGGCCCCAGCCAGCGATCCGCTTGACCCACGCCAAGGCCCACTCCGGCGAAGGAAGCTTTTGGGACCGGGCTGCCGCCCAGGCAGACTCCGCCTCCACTGCGCGCCCCGTTGCCTCCCGCGCGATGCCCTCGACCACCCATCCCAAGGCGATTTCGTGGGAAACCGCACCCGGCCCCTGACGCAACTCCATGCCCAACTCCAGGAACCCACCCCAATCACGGGCCTCCCACGCCATCCCCAACACGGGTTCCAACCATTCCCTCTTCCGCCAGCGCTTCCATCCGTCCCGCCAGGCCAACGCCGCCTTGCCGACCCCCTGGATCTCCCGGACCAAGGCGGCCCATTCAGGAACCTCCCGCGAATCCATCGGGCCCACCGTCCACCCGTCCAGCCACTTCCGGAAATCCTCCCGACGGCCCGCTGCCAGCCAGAGGCGACCCACGCGAATCGCCTCCAAGCGCCGTGCCATTCCCAACGCCCGCAATCGTTCGGCGGCCGCCATCGATGCCTCCACCTTCCCCAACCGCACCAGTACCTGAACGAGCAATCGCCCCGCCTTTACTGCTTCCGGACCATGCCCTCTTGCCCGCTCTTCCAGGACAACCAATCCCTGCCGCGACAAAGTCGGCGTCCCCCACACTGCCGTCCACGCCTGTCCCACGGTCCCCCCAAACTCCAACCGTCCGTCGGCCAACAATCCGCGGACCACGTCCCATCGCTCGTGATCCGCCGCAACAGCCGCCCACGACTCGCGCTCCAACGGACCCAACCACGGAATCAACCCGGCCGCCTCCAGCAGAATCCATTCTTCGCAGCGCGCGGTCCTTGCGATGCGGAAGACACGGTCCACGTCCGCCCCATTCGTTACTCCGGCACGCCAGAGCCGATGCCCGAGCGCGAGCCCGTTCGTGACGTCGGAAAAGTCCGAATCAGTCCTCTGCGCGAGCGATTCCAGCAAGGCACGGGTGGACTCCAGATTCCCCGGATCCAATTGGACCCGCCATCGCCATGCGGCCGGATCCGCACGGAAACCAGGGTGCCCCACCCTTCCCATCCGGAAGTCATGCCACGAAGCCAACAACCGGTCCCACCCTCGAATCCAGGCGCGTTTCCCTTCGAACGCCTCATGCCCCGGAACCCATCGCGCCTCGGCGAGCAATCCCAACAACGCCACCGACACCAAACCGAGGATCACCCGACGAAACCACCGATCCGAATGCCACATCCGCAGCACCGCCCAATGTTCCCACCATTCGATGGGCGCTCCTCCCCGCCATTCCGTCCCGCCTCCTTCAGGGGCAACGTTCATCCGCGCGAAACCTGCAACCAACGCGCCTCATTGCCCGCGTCCATTGTCAGATCACGCATGCCTGCTGGCAGGACGACAAATCCACCCGGCCCCACGGTCACGGTCTGCCCGCCTCCCGTGAACCGCACGGTCCCGGAAACCACCGCAACCAGGCCAACGCCACCTTCCGGACGCCGATCCACCACAGCCCCGCGACCACGAACCTCATCGATCGCGAACAATCCATGGCGCACCAGGGTTCGCACGTCCACCCCGCGGTCCACAGTGGAAGCTCGCGGAACCAACGCGGGTGACGTGTCGGTAAAGTCGATGGACGCCAGGGCCTGTTCCAGGTGGAGCGCCCGCGGCTTGCCGTCCAGTCCCACCCGGTTCCAGTCAAACACGCGGTACGTCGTGTCCGAATTCTGCTGGATCTCGAAGATCACCAACCCACGCCCCAGCGCATGGACCCGCCCGCTCGGCAGGAACAGCACATCCCCCGCGGTCACGGGAATCCGATGAAACAGGTCCGCCACCGTTCCATCGTGGGCACGCTGGGCAAACACCTCTTGGGTGGTCCCTGGCTGGACCCCCGCGTAGACGCAGGCGTCGGGCTCTGCCGCCGCCACATACCACATCTCCGTCTTCGGCTCCCCACCCATGGAAGCTGCCAACCCTGCCGGTGGATGCACCTGCAGGGAAAGGTCGTCACAGGCATCCAGCAGCTTGCAAAGCCAGGGAAACGGAGCGCCATTCGCAACTCCCACGCCCCACAATCCCGCTGCATCCTCGGACATCAGTGCATGCAGGGAGCGTCCCGCCAACGGCCCGTTCGCCACGACGCTCACCGCGTCGGGGCGATCGCAAACCTCCCACGATTCCCCGATCACCCGGCCCTCAGGCAATGCCCGTCCGAATACGGTTTCCAAACGCCGTCCGCCCCACACCCGATCCTGATAAATCGGCCGAAACGTCAATGGATACCACATGGCACTCACTCCGGGGTCCCTCCCGCCGGCTCGGTGGCCTCGGTGAACTGTCCAAAGCCCCGGAACTTCCGGTAGCGTCCCTTCAGCCGTTCCTCCTTCGACAACGCCTGGATCTCCGCCAGATGCCGCAGCAGCGCTGAACGCACGGTCACCGCGGTTGCTGCGGGATCGTAATGCGCCCCGCCCAGTGGCTCGGGAATGACATCATCCACCAACCCAAGGTTCTTGAGGTCCGCCGCCGTGATCTTCAATGCCGCCGCTGCCTGTGGGGAGGCCTTCCGGTCCTTCCACAAAATCGCCGCACAACCTTCCGGACTGATCACCGAGTAATAGGCATTCTCCAGGATCAGCACCCGGTCGGCCACGCCGATGCCCAAGGCCCCCCCGGATCCGCCCTCGCCGATCACACAGGCCACGATCGGCACCTCAAACAACATCATCTCACGCAGGTTCACGGCGATTGCCTCCGCGATGTGCCGCTCCTCGGCCCCGATGCCCGGGTACGCCCCTGCCGTGTCGATCAACGTCACCACCGGCAACCCAAACTTGTCCGCCATCCGCATCAGGCGCAGCGCCTTGCGATACCCTTCCGGATGAGCCGAACCAAAGTTGCGCAGGATGTTCTCCTTGGTGTCCCGCCCCTTCTGGGTGCCGATGACGACCACCCGCTGGTCTCCCAGCTTCGCGAACCCTCCCACCACCGCACGGTCATCCCCGAACAGCCGATCCCCGTGCAATTCCTCGAACTCGGTGAACGCGTGATGGATGTAATCGAGCGTGTACGGACGCCGCGGATGCCGCGCCACCTGCACCCGCTGCCAGGGCGTCAGGTTCAGATACACATTGCGGCGCAACTCCTCGAGCTTGCGCTCCAGCATCTGGATCTCGTCCTCGAAGCAGATTCCCAACGAGTGCGTCTCCGGATGCTGCCGCAAGTCCTCCAGTTTGTGCTGGAGCTCTGCGATCGGCTTTTCGAAATCAAGCTGGTGCTTCATCGTTTAGGCCGGCTCAACGTCCCGACCGCTGTCCAAAATAGCCCCCCCACCCAACCTCCCGCAACGTTGGAGTTCGTCCCTTCCATCCGTTTCCCACCCCCATGCAAACACCGCCAGCCTGCTTCAGGGACGACGGGCCTCCACCCCGCCGTCCGGCCATCGCACCAGGAACGCCAGCTGCGCCTCCCGCTCCGGCACCTCCGTCCGCGACCGGTCTTCCAAAAACCGCCGCGGGAACCCCACCTGCAATTCCTCCACCGTCACCACCGTCTCCGAAACCCGGAAGACACCCCGCCAGGCCCCACAGGCAATCTCGAAGCGCTCGCCGCGACGCACGATCCGACGCGTCCGGTGCGGTTTCGGATCCGCCGAGAGCAACTCCTCCATCCGCGCCCGGAAATCCACTCCCCACCCCACCGCCAGCCATTCCCCCTGCTCCTTCGCCAGCCCACTCCAGACGACCACATACCCTGGGCGCGACCGTTCCTCCGCTTCCACCCTCTCCATCCAACCCGAACGTTCGTCCGGAAAGGCATCGTACTTGGGGATGTACGGCTTCACGTCGAAAACCGGCGTTCCGTCGACGAGATCGATGGCCCCGAGCAAAAGCCTCCCCGGCTCCACCCCGAGCAGGCGGACCGCGGTCAACCCAATGGGATTCGGCCGATGCGGCGAGCGCGTGGCAAGCACACCGCGCCGCTGCGCCGGGCCACGCGGCGGCAGTACCAAGGGACGCCAGGTACGGTTCCGATGGAACCACCACACCAGCCAGATCCGCGAAAAACCCTCCAGATCCCGCACCGCTTCCCGCATCGCCGCCGGATCCGTCCACTCCAACCGGTTGACCTCAGGCTCGGATTCCAGCGGTTGGTGGCGGGCCTCGAACTTCTCCCCCTTCCCGGACCGTACGAATCCGATCGGCTTCAACGTGAGCTCGGCTTCCATGAGGCAACGGGAGATTTCCGCGCTCAGGGTGTCGGAGCACGCCCACCGGCACCCAACCGCGCCTGTGCCCGCGCCAATCCCCGGACCGCCCCCTCAAGCTGGGGATTGGCCCGGAGCGCGTTCTGGAACACCCGGATCGATTCCTCGACGCGCCCCACCTGCACGTACGCATTGCCGAGGTTCATCCAGGCTTCCGCGTACCCCGGATTCGAGTCGGTCGCCGCCACGAAGTGCGGGATCGCCTCGGCAACCCGTCCCTCCATCGCCAACGCGGTGCCCAGGTTGTTGTGCGCGGAATGGCTGGCGGGCGAATGCTGCAACGCCAGTTCGAAGTGCCGGATGGCTTCCGCAGTCCGCCCGGCGCGCCGCAGCAGGTTCCCCAGATTGTTGTGGGCCTCGCCGTACTCGGGCAGGACGCGGACCGCTTCCTGATAGTGAATGATCGCCTCGTTCGTCCGGCCCAACTGGGCGCAAACGAACCCGGCGTTGAAGTGCATTTCCTCGTCGTCGGGCTGGAGCTTCAGCGCCCGTTCAAACAACGCCAGGGCCTCCGCCAACTTCCCTGCCTGCATCGCCGCGTCGCCCAACTGCGCCAGCGAACGAGGATCCGCCTCGTCCAGGATCGCCGTCGCACCGTTCGTCGAGGTGGATCCAACAACGGTCGACGGCAGTGCCGAGGTCGTCGGGGCCCCCAGCGGCATGACCACTTCCTTCCCACAGCCAGCAAGCATCACCAACCCCAACACCAGCCCACAGGCAACCCTTCCGGTTCCGTCGCGCATGGCCCCACCCTGCCCGCGGATCCCCCCCCTCTGCCAGCCGGAATCCTGCCCCACTCCCAGACGGGGTGGTGACGTCCGCCCCCTCCACCTCAAGGCTCCACATCCGCCCGCTCAAACGCCCTCAGGATACGGCTGAATGATTCCCGGACCTCCGACGACTCCGCCACGATCACGGTAAACCGCCGATCCTTGTTGGGCCGATGAACGACATGCCCATCCGAATGCAGCACGGAAACCCCAGCACCCCGATGATGCGAGCGCGGCACGACATTGAACGGGGCAAGGTCCGGAGGACACTCGTACTGCACATCCATCGCCAGTGCCGTCAACGGTTGCTGATCCCGGTTCATCCCCAGGCTTTCCAGTCGGATCGGCGGAGGCGGCCATGGCGCGGCCGGATTGTCGAAGATCTGCGTGTTGCCCCCGTGCCGGTAGTAATAACTCCCCTGCGCCTGCAACCGCCCCACCTTCGCCAACTCCGCCTGCGCATCCACCGGCGTATCCGTCCCCGGACAGAACATCACCCGCGGTTGCGACGCCAACGCCTGCGGCAACAGCAGCCCCAATCCCACCACCTCGCCCGACTGCAGCGACAGCAGGCTCGTGGGCGTCCCCGTCGATGGATAGAAGCTGGCCGGACTCGTGAACGGCGGAGCCTTCGGACCGAACGGGATCCGACCGTCGTGATCGCCGGCGTACACACCGATCGCGATCCCAACCTGACGCAGGTTGGAGATGCATGCCGCACGCTTCGCGGCCAACTTTGCGTTCGACAGCGCCGGCAACAGCATCCCTGCGAGGATCGCGATGATCGCGATCACCACCAGCAACTCGATCAACGTGAACCCACGGCACCTCATGCCGCGTTACTCCACCGTCTCCGTCGTCAGGCTGAAGAACTCGTCCACCCCCGCTCCGACGGGAACGCGGACACTGACCGCTTCCCCAGTACCCAGCACCGGTTCACCCACGACGGTCCATCCCCGGAGGTCGCCGCTGCGACGCACCCGGTACCGCACGCCGGTTTCAGAACGCCACCCCAACCTCAACTGCCCCGCCTCGAGGACATGCGTCAACTCTGGCTGCGTCGGTGTCAGGGCTTCAACGCGCACGTGGTCCACATCCCAGTACCCTCCTTGCGCCGCTGCCGAAACCGTCGATACGACCTGAACCCCGATCACCGTGCCCACCGCCGGATCCTCGGGTGCCAGTAAGGGTGTCGTGAGGCTGAATGTCCGCAGATAAGTGCGTGGATCGAACAGCGCTGGCGAATTCGTGACGACCGTCGAAGCCACCCAGACGCGATTGGAACCCGCATCCCATCGGATGAAACCGGCCTGCAAGGTCACGCCTTCCAGCATGTTTCCGCCGCCACCCACCGCATCAAACGTGATCCGATAGGAACGACCGGACTCGTACACCGCCGGCGACGTCCCTGGTGCATTGAGGATCTGCTGGAACAGTCCCGCCTCGGGAACCGCGAACAGCCATGCTGCCTGCCGACCATCCAGCGACTCCAGATGGTCGGCAGCGCCCGCGGCCGTGTTGACGAAGATCCCAGTCAACTGGTTCCACTGGAACCCGCCGTCCTCCACATACCACGCCGGCTTCGGCGTGCGCTGCCACCCATTGATCACCAATGAAACAAACGGCGTCGAAGGCAGTTCGAACGATCCATTCGGAACCACCAAGGGTTCGCTCGCGGCTTGAACCTGGGCGAGAACCGCCGCGACCACCCAAAGCTGGATTGGGGCACGCACCCCCTTGGGGCACGATCCAGACTTCACCCGTTGGTCCTTCGTCATCATTGCCTGCGTCCTCGATCCATCACCTCGACCGGGATTCGCCCGGCGTGTTCAACCCCGGTTGGACCGGCGCCACGCCGACAACGCCAGAAGTGCGCTGCCCGCTCCCATCAACGCCCAGGTCTCCGGCTCAGGCACCACCGTCGCCTCCAGTCGGACATTGTCCAGATCCCAGTACCCCACGCCGGTACCGTTCAACGACGCCACGCCCACACCGATCTGCTTCCCAGC
Source organism: Verrucomicrobiales bacterium (assembly GCA_027489875.1). Lineage (GTDB taxonomy): Bacteria > Verrucomicrobiota > Verrucomicrobiia > Limisphaerales > UBA9464 > UBA6176. The sequence goes on along the minus strand of JAIXZE010000367.1, from coordinate 31,239 downwards.
CCACGCGTCGCCGGCCAACACCTCACCGACCGTCAACGTCTGGTCGACGAAGGTGGTCGTGGTCGGGAACAGGGCGGTCGAATGCGAAACCATCTGCGTTCCGACCGGCACCGGAATCGCCCCATCCATATAGAAAAGTCCCAGCACGAAAGTCGTTCCCTCCGGCATCCCGCCGCCGCCACCCGCCAGCGCGACCTTCAACTCGTAAGACATCCCAACCTGGAAGGTCGTCGTCACAATCTGGCTCAACCCCGCCGTCGGCAGCGCGAACAGGTACAAGCCCTGGTTGCCATCCATGTTGGTCTTCCGCGTGGGCTGACCCACGGCCGGATTCGCGAACACACCCGAAAGCTGATCCCACGTCACACCGCCGGTCGCCGCCGGATCAAACCACACCGGTGTCGGCGTCTTCGTCCAGCCATCCACACGGGTGTCCACAAAGCCCGTGGAGGGCAGTTCAAATGACGGATTCGCAAGCGTCACCGGCGCCGCATCCACGCTCAAAGCCGCACCCAGGGCAGCAATCACGGCAACACGACGCACCAAAGCAATACAACGAGAACTCATGGGGCGGCGAGCATGCGACATCCCGCCGCCGTTTCAAGCGGAGGTTCCTTACCCGGGAGTTGGGAGGCGCATCTTCACACTGCTCCCGCATGCAACGGGGTGGCGACGTCTTCGTCGCCGTTCCAAAAGGGAGCAGTGTCAAGATGCGGCTGGAGTTGGGAGGGAAAAATCTCCCCTTGTTCAGACTTCGCCCGTCGCCCGTCGCGTTCTACCTTCCCGCCCGCATGTCGTCCGTCCACCCCGGTCCTGTCGGCTCCCGCACGCGCCTTGTCGCCGTGTACGGGCAACCGATCCATCATTCGGCGTCGCCCGCCATGCAGAACGCGGGCATCGCCGCCCTTGGACTCGACTGGCGTTACCTCGCGTGTGAAGTCGCCCCGGACGATCTCCGTGCCGCCATCGCCGGAGCGGCCGCCATGCACTTCGTTGGCCTCAATCTCACCGTGCCCCACAAACTCCTCGCGGTGGATCTCGTCGACGTCCTCGACGAATCGGCACGCACGTGGGGCGCGGTGAACACCATCGTCTTCGAGGCCCGGGAAGCCGACGGCGAATGGCGGCCTCTCGGCCAACTCGAACGTCCCACCGGCCCGGTCCGCAGCAAGGGTTACAACACCGATGCCGACGCCATCGTCCGCTCCCTTGGCGAGGATCTCGCCATCGAACCCCGCGGCGCGCGCGTCCTGCTCCTGGGTGCCGGTGGTGCGGCCCGGGCTGCGGCCCTCCGCCTGGCCGATGAAGGCGTGGCCGAACTCTGGCTCGTGAACCGCACCGCATCCAAGGCCGAGGAACTCGCCGCGGAAATCACCGAACGATTCCCGGCCGTCCACGCCGCCGCGGGCTACCCGGATTCCTCCGTCGAGATCCTGCTCAACGCCACCTCCGCGGGATTGAAGCCAGGCGATCCGCTGCCGCTGGATATTGAACGCTTTCCCCTCAACGGTGCCGACGGTGTCTACGACATGATCTATCGCCCGCACGAAACCCCGCTGCTGGCCGCGGCCCGCGCCGCCGGATGTTCCGTGTCCAACGGACTCGGCATGCTCCTCCATCAGGGGGCCGCCGCTCTCGACCTCTGGTCGGGCCGCCACGCACCCCGCGATGTCATGCGCGCCGCCCTCGAACAGGAGGTCTACGGATGAGCCCGCAATTCGTCGACTGGTGGCTCTCCCATCCCAGCCTGTTCGGCATGCCGTTCCATTTCTGGACGGTGTTCATCGTCATCCTCGGCGCGTTCGTGGGGAGCTTCCTCAACGTCTGCATCCATCGGATGCCGCTCGATCAGTCCGTCGTCAACCCGCCCTCCCATTGTCCCCACTGCCGCTACTCGATCCCGTGGTACCTGAACATCCCGGTCATCACGTGGCTATGGCTCCGCGGGCGCTGCCGATCCTGCGCCGCACCCATCTCCCCGCGCTATCTCGCCGTGGAGGTCCTCACCGCCGCCCTCTTCGCGCTCTGTTGGGTCCACTTCGGCCATAACGATCCCGGCCTTGCCCTCGCGCTCTGCGTTCTCTTCTCCCTGTTCGTTGTCGCCACCTTCATCGACTTCGAACACTTCATCATTCCCGATCCCATCACGCTCGGTGGTGCCGGTGCCGGCCTGATCCTCTCACCCATCGTCCCTGGCCTGCACGCCACCTTCTCCGCCGGCGAAGCCCTCAAACGCAGCGCCCTCGGCATCGCCATCGGATTCGGCGTCGTCTATGGCGTCGTCCGACTCGGCAAGCTGCTCTTCGGACGCGAACGCATCCCCATGGAACCGGGAACCCGCGTCGTGTTTCACGAAGACGGCATCGTCCTTCCGGACCGCACCATTCCCTTCGCCGAGATCTTCTACCGCAAGTCGGACACCATCCGGATGGTCGGCCGCCACGTGGAACTCGCCGACCGCTGCTACGTCGAGGCGGAAGTCCGCCTCAATGAAGCCGGGCTCGTCGTCGGACCGGACACCTTCGTTCCCGCCGACGAACCCTACCTTGCTGCCGACGCCACCGAACTCGTGCTGCCCCGGGAAGCCATGGGCTTTGGCGACGTGAAGTTCATGGCCACGATCGGGGCCTTCCTGGGTTGGCAAGCCACCCTGTTCACCCTCGCCGCCGCCTCCCTTCTCGGTGCCGCCATCGGGCTCTCCCTGATCGTCATCGGCCGACGCGAGTGGTCCGCGCGCCTCCCGTTCGGGCCCTACCTCACCGCCGGAGCCGTGCTCTGGCTCTTCGGCGGTTCCCGCTTCTGGAGCCAGTTCATCGGGTACTGAACTGTCAGGTCCTGAATGAAAGTTATCGCCGGAGGCTCCGCCACCTGAAGTCCGTAGTCGTGTCTTTGGAATACGCCGGAGGCGTTGAAGCGGGTAGCCCGGGGTGCAAAGCGACCCCGGGTCACCGGTACAAAAGGAATAACCTACCCCGGCAGGGGTTGCAGCCTCCCGAATCTTCGCACCCCGCCGGGTGAGGGCACCCGGCCTTCAACTGCTGCCCCTCTGGGAGCTGGCAACTGGCCTCTGGAAACTCCCTTCAAAAACCCCATCTGGGCACTGGCATCCCGATTCGGGAATCGCGAAAGTCCACCCCGACAGCGATGACCGCCACCCGCTCGCATCTGAAGGATCTGGACTACTCCGTCGTGCAACAGTGCATGCACTGCGGACTGTGCCTTCCCACGTGCCCGACCTACGACGCCACCAAACTCGAACGGAACAGCCCCCGCGGCCGCATCGCACTGATGCGTGCCATTGCCGATGACCGGATGGAGGTGACGCCGTCGTTCGGGGAGGAGATGTATTTCTGCCTGGGCTGCCTTGCGTGCATGACCGCCTGCCCGGCCGGCGTGAATTACGCCGAACTCTTCGAGCACGCCCGTGCCGAGGTGGAATCCAAGGGCGTCCTCAACAACCCGACCCGCGGCGTCATCCGCAAGGCCACCCTGTCGTGGCTCTTCATGGATCACGGCCGTCTCCAGATGGTCGGCAAGGCCATGCAGGTCTGGCAGCAGACCGGCCTCCAGGATGTCCTTCGCAAGTCCGGCGTGACCAAGCTGCTCCCGAAGCGCCTCCGCGAACTGGAGGCGATGACCCCCACCGTCCAACCGCGCTTCTCCGACGAACTCATTGACCCCGTCACGCCCCCCACCGGCGAGAAGCGCTACCGCGTCGCGCTCCTGACCGGGTGCGCCCAGGACCTCCTCTTTTCCGACGTCAATCGCGACACCGCCGAGGTCCTTGCCCGCAACGGCTGCGAGGTCTTCACCCCGCACAACCAGAGCTGCTGCGGTTCGCTCCACGCCCACAACGGCGAATGGGACCTCGCCTGCGACCTCGCCCGGCGCAACCTCGACCAGTTCCCGCCGCACCAGTTCGACGCCATCATCACGAACGCCGGCGGCTGCGGATCCCACCTGAAGCACTACCACAAGCTGCTCAAGGACGATCCCCGCTACGCAGACGCCGCCCACAACTGGGATTCGAAGGTGAAGGACATCCACGAATGGCTCGCGGCCATCGGCATCGCCGAACCCAAGCCCGCGAACCAACCGGCGCAGACCGTCACGTACCACGAGTCCTGCCACCTTTGCCACGGCCAGAAGATCTCCTCCCAGCCGCGACAACTCCTCCGGCGCATCCCCGGACTCCGCCTCGTCGAACTCCCCGAGGCCTCCTGGTGCTGCGGATCCGCCGGCATCTATAACCTCACCCAACCCGAGATGGCCGGCCAACTCCTCGAACGGAAGGTCAACCACATCCTCACCACCGGCGCCGCCACCGTCGCCACCGGCAATCCCGGATGCCTCCTCCAGGTCCAGAATGGCCTCCGCGACCGCGGCGTCGGCATCCGCGTCGTCCATCCCATCACGCTCCTCGCCGAAGCCTACCGCCGCGACTGACCCCATGTCCTCGCCTTACTCCTCCCGCTATTACGAAGGCCTCAAGGAGGATTCCGCCGCCTCCGCCCGCGCCGTCGTTCCCCTCATCCTTCGGCTGTTTCCTTCCCGCACCGTCATCGACGTCGGCTGCGGTTCCGGAACCTGGGCACGCGCCTATCTCGACGCCGGCTGCGAAATCACCGGAGTGGACGGCCATGTCGTCCAACCCGACCAACTCCTCATTCCCGTCGATCGTTTCCACCGCCGGGACCTGGCCCAACCCCTTGCCCTCGATCGCCGCTTCGACCTCGTCAACTGCCTCGAAGTCGCCGAGCACCTCGATCCCTCCCGCGGTCCCACCTTCGCGGCCGATCTCTGCAAGCTCGGCGATGTCGTCGTGTTCAGCGCCGCCGTTCCCGGCCAGGGCGGCACCCACCACGTCAACGAGCAGTGGCCCAGCTACTGGATCCCCCATTTCGAGAAGCAGGACTTCGTTCCCCTCGACTGCTTCCGCTGGCAGATCTGGAACAACTCCTCCGTCGCGTGGTGGTACGTCCAGAACATGTTCGCCTTCGTCCGCCGCAGCCGCTTGGCCGAATTCTCCGCAGCCCGCGAAGCCACCCGCCCCCTGCCCACCGACCTCGTCCATCCCCGGGCCTACGTCCGCGCCACCGTCCCCTCCGAGATGAGCCCGCGCATGCTGAAGGAGGTCCTGCGCGCGCTCCCGCATTTCCCCGGCAAGGTCCTCTCGCATTTCCGCAAGTGATCCCGCCCATCCTCGAAGTCCAGTCGCTGCGCATCCAGCGCGATGGCACCCCGATCCTCAAGGAGGTCTCCTGGCGCGTCGACCCCGGCCAGAACTGGGTCGTCCTCGGCCCCAACGGGTGCGGCAAGACCTCCCTCCTCGCCGCCCTCACCGGCTACCTGATGCCCACCGCCGGCGAGATCGACCTCCTCGGCCAGCGCTTCGGCCAGGCCGACTGGCGCGAACTCCGCACCCGCATCGGGATCGTTTCCTCCTCCATCCGCCAGCTCATGGCGGACTCGGAACCCGCCCTCGAATCCGTCGCCTCCGGCAAGTATGCCATGATCGACTTCTGGGGCCGTCCGACCCGCGCCGACCGCAAGCGCGCCCTCGAAATCCTCGCACGGATCGAGTGTTCCCACCTGGCCGAACGCCCCTGGGCCGTCCTCTCCCAAGGCGAACGCCAGCGCATCCTCATCGGCCGCGCCCTGATGTCCGATCCCCGCCTCCTCATCCTCGACGAACCATGCGCCGGCCTCGATCCCGTCGCGCGGGAACACTTCCTTCAATTCCTGCGCCGCCTGGCCGCAACACCGGACGCGCCCGCCCTCATCCTCGTCACCCATCACGTCGAGGAGATCGTGGACTGCTTCACCCACGCGCTGCTCATGCGGGCAGGTTCGATCATCGCTTCCGGTCCCGCGAACCGCTGCCTCACGACCCGCCTTCTGTCCCAGACCCTCGGCGAAACCGTCCGCCTGACCAAGCGCGAGGGCCGCTACGCCCTCACCGTCCCGGACGTCGGGCCGAGCCAGCGGGTGGTCTGAGGCAGTGCCTCATCCGCGGACGTAGCCTGTGAACCACTCACGGGACATGCGTCCGAGCTGCTGACGCGCCCATTTTCCCGCGGCGAGCACGGCATAGAGACCCACGCCCCATGGCAGGAGGACGACACCCCAGGTCCAACCGGGAAGGCTACCGCTCATGCTGAAGGCGATGATCCAGCCCCAGAAGACACCCAGGACCCAGGGCACGCCGACCACCACTGCCAGCACCCAACCCATGGCCACGCCCGAATGCGGATGCCGCAACGCGAGGTACTGGGCCAGGGGCAAGGCACCGAACCACACCACGACAACGTGCGCCAACGGCGACACCCAAAACACCAACAGGAAAGGGACACCCATCCAACCAAGCCGAACAAATTCCATCACCGCGCCGGCAAGGTGAAGCACCACGAAAAGGAGGAACGGCCACCGTGCCTCCGCCAGCCAATCAACGCGCATTTGCCGGAGGAGTTCCGCCGGGGCCCGCGGCGTTGACAAAAATGCCTCCCAGCGCCCCTGTCGCCTCGCCTCATGGAGCACACGGATCGCCACCCCGCCCACCAACCACGGCAAGACGAAGTTATCCAATACATCCAAGGAGGACCCAGCGCTGGCCCAGCCAACAAAGATTGTTCCGCCGAGACCGGACTCCAGCGCACGCTGCACCGTCGGAAACACCGCCAGTCCATACAGCGCCCAGAGCGTCCATCCCATCCCTTCGCCGCTCGACGCCTGCAGGACGCTCGCCCTTCTGCGGCCTCCACCGTGCCGCTTCCGAACCACCGCCCCCAATTCGATGCCCATCGATTCCCCGCGAGGCAAAACCCGGGAACAATCGAAGGCCAATCCCGCCGCCAGAAGCGTCAAGACGCCAGCCGCAGCCATCGCCTCCCGCGTTGAGGTCGCCGCCGACGCCCATTCCCACACCTGCATCGACCGGAGCCCGGTCCAACGTTCGAGTGCAGCCAGGAGCGCGGACACCCCGATCCCAAGAACGGCGATCCTGACCGCGATCCGACGTGGGCCCGACACGACCCCCAGCCACAGCCCCACCGCCACGGCGAGCGCTCCATGCGACAGCAGCAATCCCCAGATCCTAACCAGATCACCACCACCCGTTCCGCCCATCAACCACCCCACGGACGTGACCGGCAATCCCGCCGCCGCTACCACCCACCCGTGCAGCCAGACCGGGAACGCCAACGCCAACACCCGCTCATCCCGGCCCAGCCGCGTCAGGTCCAGCAACCCTGACTCCTCCGATTGCCGATCCCGTCGGATGGCCTCGAATCCGCCCCGCAATCCCGCGAACCAGACAAAGAGGAACAGCGAGGTGCACAACGTCGCCATGAGCGCCTTCCCGATGACGCTCATCGGTATCAGCGTCCCGCCTTGAAGCGTCCCCTGCATCATGGACGCCGTCAGCAGCACAGCGGACACGGCCGCCCCGCCCCGGATCCAAGGCATCGCCGGATCGCGACCACGGGCCCGCAACTCGCGCACGACCAGATGGCCCAGAGCCGTCACGCGGGTTCACTTCCCAAGGCTCACCACGTGCCCCCGCGTGCGATAGATCAACGCCCCACCCGCAATGGCGGGCGTCGACATGCAGGTCTCGTCCATCCGATTCGTCGAGATCACCGAGAACTTCGGTCCCGTGGGCACCACGTACACGTTCCCGTTCTCGGAGGTCACGAACAGGTTCCGTCCATCGGAAACCGTCGACGCCGTGAACCCTTCCCCACCATTCACCACCCGCTGGTTGTACTCGATCTTCCCCGTCTTCGCCTCGAAGCACGTCAGGATTCCCGCATCAAAGCAGGCGTACAGATAATCCCCGACCACCACCGGCGTCTGCATGTAGTTCCCCTGCCGCGGGTGGACCCACGCGATCGCTGCATTCGTTCCGCCCACTTCCTTTGGCGTGATGTCCCCAGTGGCGTCCGGCCGGATCGCACGCATCGGACGCACCTTCCCGTGCGCACTGGTGAAATAGATCAACCCGTGGGCGAACACCGGCGTCGGCACCGGAATGTCGCCACCCCCATCGAGCTTCCACAGCTCCCGCCCCGTGGCGAAATCGTAGCCGCCCGTATGATGCCACCCGTTCACCGCAATCTGCGTGCGCCCCGCCGTCTCCACCACCGCGGGCGTCGACCAGGTCGGCACGTCCTTGCGCGGTTGCTTCCAGACCTCCTTGCCGGTCTCCAGATCGTACACCGCGAGGAAGGACCCCTTCTGGACATCGGCCTGCACGATCACCTTTCCGCCATGGATCACCGGCGAACTCGCGAAGCCCCACTGCGCGCTCGGCACATCGAAGTACCCGCTGTCCAGCGGTCCCAGATCCTTCTTCCAGACGAGCTTCCCTTCCATGTCGAACACGTAAAGCCCCTCGGACCCGAACAACGCCGCGATCCGCTTCCCATCGGTTGCCGGCGTCGAATTGCAATGGCTGGCCTTCGTGTGCCGCTTCACCCGCGGCACCGCCTCCACGCCCAGCGTGTTCCACACCACCTTGCCCGTCACCCGGTCCAGCGCGATCAACCGCCATTGCTGCGGCTCCTTCTCATCCACCGACGCGATGTCCCCATACAACCCTACCTTCAGCTCCGACTCGCCCGGTTTCACCGCCGTCGCCACATAGATCCGATCTTCCCAGACGACCGGACATGCATGCCCCATCCCGGGAACCGCCGTCTTCCACCGGACATTCGTCCCCTTCGCGATGTCCCACGTGGTCGGCAGTTCCACCGAGGAATCCACGCCCGCCGCACCCATGCCCATGAACTGCGGCCACCGCGTCCCGGCCTCGGCCGCGCCCGCCAACATGAAACCCAGACCCACGACACCCGCCATCCGCGTCCTGTTCATGTCGCCACTCTTGGGTACGGAACCAGAATTGTCACTCCGGCAACGAAGGAGGCGGATCCTCCCCGAATCCCTCCGCGTTTCCGCGTGAGGCCATTCTGGCTGGCCACGCCCCAATCGCGGTCCGATATCGGACCCCGCATGGTCCGATTCTGTCCCGAACCTTACCGTCATCCCCAATTTCGAACGTTCTCCTCTCCCATCTGGCATCCGGCGGCATTCCTGCGTATCTCTTCAGCGTACGATGCGCCTCCAACGATTCCTGATCGGACTGCTGTTCCTCGCCCTGTCGATGGGATCCGCATGGGCCCAGGCCCAGACGAAGGTCCGGCTCCTCCTCGACCGCGACGAGGTCCGCCCCGGCGACACGCTCAATGCCGCCATCGAACTCGAGATGGTCAAGGGCTGGCACACGTACTGGGTCAATCCCAGCGAAGTGGGCGGCGGGGGCATCGCCACCAAGATCGAATGGAAGCTCCCGCCGGGAATCACCGCAGACCCGATCCTCTGGCCGGTGCCACATCAATTGGAGGAAGAGACCGGCATCACACACGTCTACGAGGGGACCGTCCTCCTCATCGTGCCGCTCCGCGTCGCCACCAACGCCACGCCCGGCACGATCGACCTTGCTGGCGAGGTGGCATGGATGGAGTGCGAAAAAGAGTGCGTTCAAGGCAAAACCGACGTGCAGGTCTCCCTCCGCATTGGTTCCCAGTCCACACCCTCCGCCTCCGCCCCGCGCATCGCCGAAACCGTTGCCTCCATCCCCGTCCTCGATCCCAAGGTCCGCGCCATCGCCCGCTGGGAATCCACCGAACCCGGGAAGCAACGCGCCATCCTGATCGATTGGATGACCGACGCAAAGAAGGCCGACTTCTACCCCTTCCAACGCAAGGGCGTCGATATCGGGGCACGCACTGAACGCCCTGACGGTGCCGCCCCCGGAAAGCTCCGCCTGCGCAAGGTCGTCAGCGAAACCGATTCGGGCTGGCCCACCAACGTCACCGGCATCCTCGTCGCCCTTCCCAACACGCCGGAGCAGAAGGGCGTCGAAGTAAACCTGGCCATCCTGCCGCCCTCGATGGGCGAACCCGTTCCATTCTCCTGGGCCACGCTGATCCCGATGCTCGGAGCCGCCCTGCTCGGCGGGTTGATCCTGAACATCATGCCCTGCGTGCTCCCGGTCATCGCGCTCAAGGTGCTGAGCTTCGTCCGGCAATCCGGCAGCAACCCCAGACACGTCCGCAAGCTCGGCATCGTCTACGGCCTGGGCGTGCTCACCTGCTTCTTCATCCTTGCGGTGGTGCTCCTCGGACTCCAGGCCGCCGGCCAGGACGCCAACTGGAACACCGCCTTCCAGAGCCCCACCTTCCGCGTCCTGCTCTGCGTCCTGATGGTGCTGGTCGCCCTCAACCTCTTCGGCGTGTTTGAGGTCTCCGTCGAAGGACAGGCCCTCAACTCGGCCACCGAGATGATCCGACGCGAGGGGCCCTCGGCCGCCTTCTTCAATGGCGTCCTTGCTGCCGTCCTGGCCACCCCCTGCACCGCCCCGTTCCTCGCCACTGCCGTCGCCTTCGCCTTCACCCAACCCCCGCTCGTCCTGGTCCTCATCTTCCTGACCGTCGGCCTTGGCCTCGCCCTGCCCTTCGTCCTCCTCTGCTGGCAACCCGCCTGGCTGAAGCTCCTGCCGCGCCCCGGCGACTGGATGGTCCGCTTCAAGGTCGCCATGGGCTTCCCAATCCTCGGCACCGCGATCTGGATCTTCTGGTTCACCGCGGGCCGCATGGGCCACGCCGGTGTCCTGTGGTTCGGACTCTTCCTCGTCATCGTCGCTGCCGCCGCCTGGTCCTGGGGCGAATTCGCCCAGCGCGCCGGTCGCCCGCTCGCCGGCATCCTGACCGCCGTTGTCCTCCTGGCCGGCGGGTACATCGGCTTCATGGAGATCGCCCTCGACTGGCGCACCCCCGCCTCGCAACGCCAGCCCAAGATCGCCTGGCAACCGTGGTCCAAGGCCGCCGTCGCCGAAGCCCGCGCCGCCGGTCATCCCGTGCTCGTCGACTTCACCGCGGACAACTGCGCGAACTGCAAGTTCAACCTCGTCCGTTCCATCGAGATCGCGCCCACCATCGAGCGCCTCACCAAGGGAAACTTCGCCGTATTCGAAGGCGATTTCACCGACTCGAATCCCGAGATCGCCTCCGAACTCCGCCGCTACAACCGGCGCGGCGTTCCCCTCGTCCTCGTCTACCCCAAGGACCCCAACCGCGCCCCGCGCGTCATGAACACGATCTTCACCCCCGCCGAGATCCAGGCCGCCCTCGACTGGGCTTCCCAATAGTTTCCTCCGCACGTCCCGCCACCAGGACCCTCACCCGGTCCACGGCAGATCATGGGCCGCCCATCGGACTTCACGTCCGGTCGGCGGCCATTCCGTTTTCAGGTAGCCGCCGTCCTTCAGCAATTGGACGCCGGTCGGCGACGGACACAGGTGCACCCGGAATTCCCGCCAGCAGCGGGCCTTGTTCAGCGCCGCCGTATACCGCCGGATGCTGTGCCCTGCCCATCCCACCTGCGGCACCCCGGCCAGCAATCGCCCCACCCGCAGCACCAACCGCGTGTGCAGATGCCCGATGACTGTCGTCCCGATCCCGGGCATCGCCGCTGCCACCCCTGGCAACTCCCGCAGGAACGGCAACGCCGTCGGGTCATGGCAGAACAACACCGTCCGCAACCCCAACGCGTTCGCCTCCGCGAACAACCGGTCAATCGCCGCCAGATGCGCCGCGTGCGCCGCCGCCCACCACGCCTGCTCGTCCTGCGGTGTCTCCACCCGGAAAACAGGCCACGCCGCCAACGTCGAGGTCACCCCGATCCATCGCCATCCCGGAAAATCCTCGTGCCATAACCGCGGGATCCCCAGATCCGACTCACACCGTTCCAGGCTCCGCCGACGCACCCCGCCCGCGTCCCCGATGAAGCTCTTCTTCCCGATGTCATGATCCCCAAGGGTGCATCGCAACCGCTTCCCATAGGCCCGACGCAGGATCGCGAGCGCCTCCGATGCACTCTGATAAGCCCCCTCCTCGCTCACACCAACGAACCCGGTATCGAGGGTGAAATCCCCGTTCGCCACCACCCACTCCGGATCCGGCACCCGGCGCACGATGGCTTCCAGAAGGTGGTTGTGCGCCATGGGATCATGCATCCAGACGTAGCGCCGGTACACCCGCTGGAACCCGCGCAGGAAAGGATTCCCAACGGCCTGCGAATCAAATCCACGCCGGGTCTGCTCGATCGGTCCCGCCCGATGAACATCACTCAGCACCAGCAACGCACCCATGCCTCACCCTCCGACGGAACCACCTGCCCTGACCAGCCCCGTGTTCCCACCCCCCTGCGGCCGGGCGCATCTTGACACTGCCCCCTTTTGAGAATGGGAACGGGGTGGCGATGTCCTCATCGCCCTGCGAAAGGCTTTGGAACGGCGACGAGGACGTCGCCACCCCGTTCCGTGCAGGGGCAGTTTCAAGATGCGCCCCTGCGGCCTCCTCACGTAGTTGGCTACCCCCAAACGTAGCAGTCGACGTCAGGAGGCTGTGTTCGAGCCCGGGGTTCCCAATTCCGGGATCAAGCATTCCATAAGTGGAACCTCCCCTGAAGGCCGGGTGCCCTCACCCGGTGGAGATCGGCGCATCCATCTGGCATCTGGAATCTCGCAACTAGGAACTTCCTTTGAAGGCCGGGTGCCCTCACCCGGCGGCGAGGAAAGTCTCCAGTTCTGGAAACTGGGAACTGTCCTGAAACCTTCCGCCCATCTGCCGGGTAAGAAGCCGCAGCCTCCGGGACGGCCACTCCCGGAAGCAACAAAAGCTCAAGGTCTCACATGCACGCATCGATCCTCTCGTTCTTCGCCGCCACAGCGCTCTGCGCGGGCCTCGTCGGATATTCGGCAGGTCGACTCGTCGAGGACGCCCCCAACCGCCTCTCCTCGCAAGCCGTCGTGGACTCAGCCCTGTTGACCTCCTCGGATTCCTTCTCGGAGGTCGATCAGGCCCGCAGCAATCTGGAGGCCCTCTGCCTCCGCTACATTTCCCACGCCCAGCGGCGGATGCTCAACGAGCCCAAGGACGGCCTGATTCCCGTCCTGAACTCCACGGAAACAACCGCGATCGTTCCTGAATCCGTGGCCATGCTTGAGGACGCCGCCGCGGGATTCCGCGGCACCGGCACGGAACCCTTCGCCGTCCGCAGCCTGCTCCAAGGTTTGAAGCGCGCCCACCTGCACGCCCGCTGGCTCGAGGTCTATCAGGACTACGCCAACCGCCAACCCCTCGAACCCCTCGTCTGCGAACTCGCGGGCGAGGCACTCCGCATGGCCGAACTCACCGGACGCCAGAGCGAACTGATCGGAACCCTCGTTCATCTCTCCCGGACCCCGGGACCGCTTCAGGGCCGCTCCCAACTCAGCGAGTTGCTCCGTCACCAACCCCAGGCGGAAACCCTGTGAACGCATCCGGCGCTGCTCCCCGAGGACCCGCGCCACGCCGTCGGCGGGTCTTGCTGGGCTGGTCCATCGTCGGACTGATTCTGCTCCTCGCGTTGGCCCGGACCCAATTCCGCCTCGTGCTGGTCAAAGGCCGCAGCATGGAACCCACATTCACCCAAGGTACCGTGTTGCTCGTCCACACCCGGGCGTACGAGCCTTCCACGCCCGCCCGCGGCGACGTCGTCGTCGCCCGGTTCCGCGACGAGTTCATCATCAAGCGCGTCGTCGGACTTCCGGGAGAAACCATCGATGCCCGCAACGGACGCGTGCACGTCGATGGACGTCCACTCCCCGAGGACACCTATACCGTCTCACCGGGAAACCTGGAGATCCGCAACGGCCGCCTCATCGAAGGCAGTTTCGCCCTCCTCGGCGACAACCGATCCCTGCCCTCCACCGTCCTGGTCCACGCCGTCGTCCCCCGCGACCAGATCATCGGCAAGGTCATCGGGTCGTTTCGTCCGGGTTTCTGAACCCACTGCCCCCTCACGCCGTCGTCGGGTCGATCTCCTCGGGTTGCCACAACAATCGACCTTCCATACCTCCGGCCACCACCAGGGTCTGACCCGTGATGTGCCGCGCCAGCACATCCGATGACAGGAATACCGCCGCGTTCGCCATGTCCTCCGGACGTCCGATCTGTGGCAGCGCCATCGTGGCCGTCACCTTCCGCACCGTGGCCGCATCTTTCAGCTTCGCCGCGTTCCTCGGCACCACCGTCCACCCCGGGCAGATCGCGTTGATGCGTCCGCCGCAATACTCCGCCGTGTGCGGCGCGAGCCGCACAAATTCGTTCTTCAACGTCCGCACCATTCCGTAGGCCATCGCCGCCTTTGCCGACGCGTAATCGAGGTGGCCAGCCTCGCCAAACACACCCGCCGTCGAAGCCACCAAAACCGCATTCCCGCGCCGCTGGCGACGCATCACCCGGCTGAACTCGCGCACACTCAGGAACGCCGACGTCAACACCGCGTCCACCGTCTGGCGCCATCGCCGCAGCGGGATCTCGTCCACCGGCAGCGATTCGCTCGCCCAGGACCCCGCGTTGACGATCAGGGTGTCGATCTGACCGTACCGCCGCATCACCGCCGCAAACATCCGGCGCACCTCGCCCTCCCGTGTGAGTTCCGCGCGGACCGCCAACGCGTCTGCACCCAACGCCTTCACCAAGCCTTCCGCCCGGTCCCGCCCCGTCCGGTAATGCACCACCACGCGCGCGCCCTCGGCTGCGAACCGCCGCGCCGTCGCCATCCCGATGCCACCGGACGCACCCGTGACCACCACCACCTTCCCGACCAACGCCGAATCCATGACCGGACCATGCCCCGTTCCCTGATAGGCGTCCCGCCTTTTGAGCAACCCACACAGAGACGGGGCGCATCTTGACACTGCCCCCGTGAGGAACGGGGTGGCGACGTCCTCGTCGCCTTTCCAAAGCCATTCCCAAGGCGATGAGGACATCGCCGCCCCGAATCCCCTCCAAAAGGGGGCAGTGTCAAGATGCGCCCACAGAGACGGCGCAGCCGTAACCATGCAGTAGCCGTCTCACGCGGAGCTGGGAGAGCGCGGAGACAGGGGCTGGTCACGAGCCTTGCAACCTCGGCACCCGGTCACCAAAGGGTGACTGGTCCGCCTGCCTTCCCAAGTTCCATTCTCCGCGCCTCCGCGTCTCCGCGTGAACCTATTCCCGTTCTCAATCGCAGGGTTACGGCTCAGGCCCGCCGCGGCCTGCGGATCACACTCCAGATCCGGGTGAATGTCGCGGGCGCGTATCCCTTCGCGCGCTTCAACTGGTAGTCCCGCTCCAGAAGGTTCGGATGGCTCTGCCAACGGCGGTGCGTCTCGGCATCAATGTATCCCTTCACGCGCGCCCACCAACCGTTCACCGGCACCGGCCAATCACTGCCGTGAATGATCCGGGACGCCAACGGATCCGCCAACGTCCGCGGCACCGTGTCCCCACGGATCCGGTTGTTCAGCACATTGAAGGCGCTGTTGTCCCCATACAGGTTCGGATGCCGTTCCGTCATCGCGACGAAATCCGGGAACCAGTTCGCGTCGAACAGCGCGCTCTTCGTCGCGCAATGCGCTGCGATGACTTTCACGCCCATCTGCAACGGCAACTCCAGATGCCGCGGGTTCGCCAACTCCGGATCCACCACCGGCAACGTCTTCTCGCCGCCCGTATGCGAGAGCAGCGGCAAACCCGCCGCCGCCATCCGTTCCCAGAACTTCGCGAACTTCCGGTTCGAGCAATCGATGTTCTGCACGTTCGGCAGGATCTTCATCATGGCCGCGCCCCCCTCCAGGCAACGCTCCAACTCATCGAACGCATCGGGCCGACCCGGATGGATCGAAACCGCCGGAATGAACTCGCGATGCTTCCGCGCCAATTCGAGGACGTAACTGTTGGGCACATGGAACAGACCCGCCCCGGGCACCCGCTTTCCGTCCGCGCCGTAGACTTCCTCCTGCGCGAGGATTACTGCTGCGCTCATCGACGATTCCCGCAACTTCGCCAACAGGTGTTCCACGTAGAGCCGGTCGAAATCCCCCTTCAACGACGACGCCTCCATCCCGATCGCCGCCAGCAGCAGCCGAGCCTGCAATCGACGGAACCCACTCGACATGTCCAACCAGCACCCCGTCCCACCGGCACCGTTGCCCACGATGTGCACGTGGGCATCCACCGGCGGCAATTCCTCTGTTCGCGCAGGCTCCATGCCCAAGCCTGTACCCACCCCGCAACCCTTGAAAACTTGAATCCTGGAAATCCCGCTCAATGCAGGATCGGCAACGCATGCGGCTCCCGGATCAACTGCGCATCCAGGTCCAGGAACCAATCCAACCGCCGATCTGTCTCCCCCTCGTCGATATGCCGCGCCATGAGAAGATACGTCGCGTAATGGTTGCCCTCCGATTCGACCAGGCTGCCGTAGAACGTCGCCAACTCGGGCTCGTCCGCCACCAATTCCCGCGACAAGACCTGGAACTTCTCGCAGCTACGCCCCTCGATCAACGCACAGCACAGCAGGTGATCGATCACCTGCTCCCGATTGTTACCATGACGCACTGCGCCCATCATTCCCGAGATCCACGGGCTCCGCACCGGCTGCCCAAACTCCACCCCACGCCGCTTCAACAACTGCAACACCAACTCGAAGTGCTGCAACTCCTCGATCGCGATGGCATTCAGCGTGTGCACTTCTCCGTACAACTGCCGATACTTCTCCAGCGTGATCGCCGTCGTCGCCGCCTTCCGTTCCAGATGGGCATGATCGACCAATACCGCGCCGATATTCGACCGGACCTTCTCCACCCAACCCGTCGGAATGCGTTCCCGAAACAACAACATGCGGGCACGGTGATACCGCGGAACAATCGACGCCGCCAGCCCACCGCCCTCTTTCCCAAAAATTTTCATTCCGATTCCCGCGCATCGACCTAGCGTTCGCAGAGTGTCGCCCCGCTCACGTCCACTCTGGTATTCGCTCGCCGGTCTCATCGCCGCATGGGCGATCGCGTATGGAGGTTTCGCCTTGGTGCGACACCTCAAGCCCAGTCCCGCAAAGATCCGCGCGCTGCTGCAATCCACGGACCTCTCCAAGCTCAGTCCCGACGAACGACGCAAGGCCATACGACGCCTGGCCGACCTCCTCAACGCCCTCAAGCCCGAGGATCGCCGCGAGGCCCGCCTCGCCGGAGAATGGCGCGCCTGGCTCACGCAGATGACCGAACCCGAGAAGGCCGAACTCCTCGAACTCACGCTGCCCTCCGGCGTCACCCAGATGCTTTCGGCGTTCGAGCAGATGCCCGAGGCCCAGCGTCGCCGCTCCATCGAGGATTCCCTGCGACGCCTCCGCGAGGCCCGACTGCAGAACGCCGAAGCCGGCGAAGGTGGCAACGCCTCTCCGGATCCCGGCGAGGATCCCTTCGCCACGCTCAGCCCCGAGGCCCGCGATCGGATCGTTTCCAAGGGCCTCAAGACGTTCATGGACGAAGGCTCCGCCGACACCCGCGCCCAACTCCAACCCCTCGTTGAGGAACTGCAGCGCAACATGGAAACGGGTGGCTCCTTCCGGAACCGCCGCCGCCTCGGTCCACCGAAGTAATCGGAAGATCAAGACAGCAGAATGCCATCCACAGATTTCACAGATTTCACAGATGGTCCGAAGCAAACCACCCGCCGGATTCATCCATCGCGCCCGCCACCGGTCCACACGCAGTAATCTGTGTCATCGGTGAAATCTGTGGACCGCTCACTCCCCACATCTGTGCCATCCGTGAAATCTGTGGACCGCTCACTCCCCACATCGGTGTCATCGGTGAAATCTGTGGACCGTTCACTCCCCACATCTGTGCCATCGGTGAAATCCGTGGACCGCATACTCTCCTCATCTGTGGTCGATCGCACGTCCCACGCCTTCACGCTCATCGAACTGCTCGTGGTCATCGCCATCATCGCGATCCTCGCCGGACTGCTCCTGCCCACGCTCGGCAAGGCCACTGAATCCGCGCGTGCCACCGCCTGCCTCTCCAACCTGCGCCAGGTCGGCGTCGCCCTCCGCCTCTACCTCGACGACCACCAGAACCGGTTTCCCATCATGGCCAACCGTTCCACCGACACCAACCAGGTCGTCACCAACGCCGTCGAGGACGTGCTCCTGCCGCACCTTGGCAACCGCGAAGTCCTCCGTTGTCCGTCCGACCGCCAGCGCGTCTTCGAACGGACCGGCTCCAGCTACTTCTGGAACTTCCTCCTCAACGGCCAGTCCGCCGACCACCCGAAGCTCATGGGTCTCTCGCTCAAGTCCGACGGCGTCGCGCTGTTCAGCGACAAGGAGAACTTCCACGCCGCCCGCGGGGCCAACCGCGGCAAGAACCACCTCTACGCCGATGGTGCCGTGAAGACCTTCTTCACCCTTGAAGCCGAACCCACTCCCGGCGCGCCCTGACGCCCCTTCCCGCCCGCTTCTGCAACCCACGCAATGATCACCCTCGAAAAGCTCACCAAGATCTTCGGCACGCGCCCTGCCGTCGAATCCCTCGACCTCACCGTTCCGAAGGGCGAGATCTTCGGCCTGCTGGGCCACAACGGAGCCGGCAAGAGCACCACCATCGGCATGCTGCTCGGTCAGGTCTGGCCCACCTCGGGGTCCGTCCTCGTCTGCGGTCACGATGTCACCCGCAACCGCCACGACGCCCTCCGCAAGGTCGGGGCCATCTTCGAGACCCCCATCTTCTACGATTACCTCAGCGGCCGCCGGAACCTCGAAATCCTCGCCACCTACACCGCCCCCACCTCCGCCCAGCGCATCCGCGAGGTCGCCGAATGGGTCGGGCTCGGCGGCCGGGAAGATTCCAAGGTCCGCACCTATTCACATGGCATGCGCGCCCGGCTTGCCCTCGCGCAGGCCCTCCTCCCCGGTCCAGAGCTCCTCATCCTCGACGAACCCACCAACGGCCTAGACCCCGAGGGCATCCACGAGATGCGCGAGACCATCCGGCGACTCCATCGCAACCTCGGCCTGACCATCCTCCTGTCCTCCCACCTGCTCTCCGAGGTCGAACAACTGTGCTCCCGCATCGCCGTTATCCACGGCGGCCGGAAGGTCTTTGACGGCACCCTCGCCGAGACCCGCGCCTCCGCCCCGAAACTCCTCCTCGACGTCGACCGCTTCGCCGAAGCCGCCGCCCTGCTCCTCACCGAGGGATGGATCACCGGTTCGGACCCCACCGGCCATGTCCTCCTCGCCCCCGGACGCAACGTCAGCGGCATCGTCCGACGCCTGGTCGAAGCCGGCTTCAACGTGGAGGGCGCGCAACGCGAACCGCAGACGCTCGAAGACTTCTACCTTTCAGTGGTGAAATCCGCCCGCCTGGGCCAAGGCACTCCCTCCGCTCCACCGCCCGTCGCCGCGTCCATCCGTCCGTCCTGAACCTTTCCCGTCTCCGCCAATCCCCGCCATGCTCCTCCTCCAACTCCGCAACGAACTCTGGAAGCTCTTCGGCAAGAAGCGGACCTATATCGGCTTCACCATGTTCCTGCTCGCGCAGGCGGTGATCCTCCTCGTGTTCCGGTTCTCGCGGGCGTCCGCCGACATGGGTCGGCTCCTTGAAAACAACGGCTATGACATGACCCAGTTCCTGTCCCCGCTCACCGCCGCCACCTTCACCAACTTCTGGCTCGCCATCATCCTGCTGCCCCTCTTCGGAGCCCTCGTCGGCGGCGACCTCGTCGCCAAGGAAGCCGAGGACGGCACCTTGCGACTGATCCTCGCCCGTCCGATCTCACGCGTGCGGCTGCTCGCCCTCAAATGGGCCGCCGGTTCGATCTTCTCGATGCTCCTCTGCCTGATGCTCGGAGTGAGCGGACTCCTCCTGGGCCTCACCTGCTTCGACTGGGGCGGACTGTTCTACTTCTTCCCCGGCGAATCCTTCGCGGTCTTCGAACCCCGCGATGGCCTCGTCCGGTTCGCCGGTGCCCACGTGTTCATGTCGATGGCCGCGATCTCCGTCATGGGCCTCTCGTTCTTCTTCGGATGCTTCAACGTGAAGCCCGCCGCCGCCACCATCCTCGCCCTCTCCATCGTGTTCCTCAGCTTCATCATGATGAACATTCCCTGGTTCAATGACCTGAAGCCCTGGTTCCTCACCTACCACCTCAACCTCTGGCAACAGCTCTACGGCGAACCCATCCAGTGGGGTCGCATCGGTGAGTCCCTCTTCCTCCTCCTCGGCATGAACGCCACCTTTTTCGCCGGCGGCGTCGCCGTCTTCAGCGTCCGCGACATCAAGTCGTAAGCCACCAGAACGGGGCAGCGACGTCCTCGTCGCCCTCTCCCAAAGCTCCCCTCACGGCGATGAAGACATCGCCTCCCCGCTCTTGGACGGGGCAGCGACGTCCCCGTCGCCCTCTCCCAAAGCTCCCCCCACGGCGATGAGGACATCGCCTCCCCGCTCGTGGACGGGGCGGCGACGTCCCCGTCGCCCTCTCCCAAAGCTCACCTCACGGCGATGAAGACATCGCCTCCCCGCTCACGGACGGGGCAGCGACGTCCTCGTCGCCCTCTCCCCAAAACCCCGCTCAAGGCCACAGGAACCCAGGATGCTTCGTCTTCAGCATCGACCGGATCTTCGGATACTCCCCCGCACGCCACGCGGGCCAATCCCGCGTCGACGCCAACCGCTTCCCCGTCGGGTCCTGGATCCAGATCCGGATCGGCACCCGGCCCTCCGCAATGCGCGGATGTTCCTTCATCGGCAGCAGGTCCAACAGCTTCACCTGCACCTCGGGCACCGGTGGTGCCGACGCATCGTCCTTGTCGACCGCATACGCCAGCTTCCACGGCTTTCCTTCCACGCCCGCCGCCTGCAGCGGTGCCAACTCGTCGACGAACGCCTGCAGATCCTTCGAAAGCACGGCCCGGAACGCCGGCAAGAGATTCGCCGCCTGCGCCTCGCGCCCCAGTGTCATGCCGCGGAACGCCGCTTCCAACGCGCGTTGCCTGCCTTCCGTGAACATCGCCGGCAACTCAAGTTCCGGCACCGCCGCCCGCAGGCATTCCACCCGACCGATCCACTGCTGCACCGCATGATCGATGTTCGGCAACTCCAACCACCCACGCGCCGCCGCATCCGCCAGGCATTGCCCTGACGCCACCGGGTGCACGTCCCGCCGATGCTGGTGATCCACCACCAGATCGAGGAACCGGATCACATCGATGGCCGCCACGCGCTTGTGTGTGCGGTCGTACAGATGCTCCAGACGTGAGCTGAAATGCTGCGGGAACATCTCGCGCAACCACTCCGGCTTCACCGCCGTGCATTGCGACAACAAGGTGAGCTTCCCGCCACGTCCGCTCACCTCGCGCACCGACGCCGCCACGAACATCTTCGCATCCTGCACGACGCTCTCGCGGACCAGCGTCCCGGTGCGGCCTTCCGTCATCTCGCAATCGAGCGTCCCCAGGTTCTTCCGCAGGCAAAGCTGATCCACGAATCCCGCCACCAGGCAGCGCTCCAGCGCCTCGGGTTTTGCCTCACCCGCACCGTCCTCGCCTCCGGCCACCAAACCTTCGCGACGCGCCAATTGCAGGATCTGTCGGTACGTATCCTCCACCTGCCGCGCCGTCTGCCCGTGGATCGCGTGGCGACGGCACGCGTCGACCGAGAATCCGTTGTTCCGCGCAAACTGGTACGCCCGCAACAGCGTGTGGAAATCACTACCCCCATCCCCCTCGAACACTTCCCGCCGCTCCTTCAGATGGCCCTCGTCGCGCCCGATCCGCACCATCAGATCCCGGCCACTCACCAGTCCGGCACACAGCGCTGCAGAAGGCACGCATCCACGCCGGCCCGCCTCGACCAGCATCCGTCCAAATCGTGGATGCATCGGAAGCCTTAGCATCCGCCGACCGATCTCGGTCAATTCCCCGTGCGCCGAGTCGCCCGTTTCCAGCGCGCCCAACGTGACGAGCAACCGCTCCGCCCGTTCGACCGCTTCCTTGTCCGGACGGTCGAGCCAGTCGAACTCCACCGCCCGGCGAACGCCCAGCGAATGCAACAGCAGGACCACTTCTGCGAGGTCTGCCCGCTGGATCTCCGGCGTGTTCCGCGCCGGACGGTTCAGATGCCCGCTCTCCGTCCACAATCGCCAGCACGTTCCCGGAGCCGTCCGGCCCGCGCGGCCTGCCCGCTGGTCTGCCGACGCCCGGCTGATCTGTTCCACCAGCAACGTCTGGATCCCGCGCTCCGCGTCGTACCGCGCCACCCGGGCCAACCCCGCGTCCACCACGTGCCGGACCCCGTCGATGGTGACACTCGTCTCCGCCACGTTCGTGCTGACCACGATCTTCCGCCGGTCACTGGGCTGGAAGGCCCGATCCTGTTCCTCGGGCGGCAGGTCGCCGTGCAAGGCCATCAGGTTCACCTTCTCTCCCAGTCGCGCCGCACCCAACTCCCGGAGCGTCGTCTGGATCTCGCCCATCCCCGGCATGAACACCAGGATGTCCCCGTCCCATCCATTCGAGACGATCTTCTCCACCGCCGCCACCGCCTGCTCCCACTCCGGTCGCCCGTCATTGTAATCCGCCCACCGGATCTCCACCGGATACGTCCGCCCCTCCGAAACCAGGATCGGGACGGGGGAGTAACCAGTTTCCAGTCCGCAGTTTCCAGTCCCAGACGACTTGGAACTCCCCTCTGGCCACTGGCCACTGGGAACTGGGAACTGGGCACTGGCAACTGGGAACTCCCCTCCCCCCAGATATCGCGCCACCGGTTCCGCATCCAACGTCGCCGACATCACCACGATTCCCAGATCCGGCCGCGACGTCCGCCGCAATTCCTTCACCAGCGCCAGCGCCACATCGCTCAACAGGTTTCGCTCGTGGAACTCATCGAAGACCACGATCCCGATGTCCGACAGCGTGCGATCATCCTGCAACCACCGCAGGAGGATGCCCTCCGTGACAAAACAAAGCTGGGTATCCCGCGCGATGTGATCCTCGAAACGGACCTGATACCCGACCTCGCCTCCAAGCTTTCCGCCGCGTTCCCACGCCACCCGCGACGCCACCGTCCGTGCTGCCACGCGTCGCGGTTGCAGCACGACGATCCGCTTCCCACCCGCGAGCCCGGCGTCCAGCAGCATCTGCGGCACCTGCGTGGTCTTCCCGGATCCGGTGGCCGCCACCAGCACGAGCCGACCATGCTGGCGCAACGAATCCAGAATGGGCTGGTGCAATGCCCAGACCGGCAGTTGGCACGGGTCCATGCGAACTCAGCGGCCGCGGACGATCAGCAGCGTCAGCACCACGGCCGACGCCACGATCATGGGAATGGCAGGCATCGGCTTCCGGGTCTTGGCAAACCGCACGACGAAGATCGCGCTGACCATCCCGATCACCACCCACGCCACCTGCATCGGGAGATACCCGAGGTTCACCGCCACCAGCGGCACGGCCAGCACCGTCGACGCGATGATCGAGGCCTTCGAACCCGCTTTGATGAAACCCACCATCCCGCCCGCGATCAGCATCGCGATGTAAACCCAGAGAATCATAGTGATATAAAGACCGGCGTCGGCGAACCCGGACAGCTCCGGGTCCGCCGACGGAAAGCAACCGACCCAACCGGCGGTCCGAAGACCGCACCGCGCCTCACCTCAGCCGTTGATCAGCTTCAGCGCCGCCTCCGCCATCTTGGGTCCGGTCAGTCCATGACGGACGTACAGTTCCTCCGCCATGTACGCCGACTGGCCGAACTCGCCATGGATGCCCAGCGACACTGCCCGGTGCGCGATCCCTGCGGTTGAAAGCGCATGCGACACCTGCGCGCCCATGCCGCAGATCAACTGATGATCCTCGATGGTCACCAAGCGGCCGCCGCACTTTTTCACCGCGGCCCCGATGGTTTCCACGTCCACGAGGTTCACGAACGGGTTGTTGATCACCGTCGCGGAACGTCCCTGCGCGGCCAGCAGCTTCGCCGCCTCCAGCGCCTTGTTGAACAGCACGCCCGAACCCACCAGCACGACGTCCGTGCCCTCCTGGATGACCTGCGCCTTGCCCCACGCGTAATTCGAACCTTCCACCCAGCGCACCGGGTAGTTCTCGCGGCCCACGAAGAAGATCACCGATTCGCCATCCCGACCGGCCGCCCGTTCCTCGGCAATGTGGCAGACCGCCTGGTACATGAAGGCCTCCGCCTCCTCCGCGCAGCTGGGTGCGACCACCACCGTGTGCGGGATCGCACTGACCGCCGCGAAGTACGTCGTCGCCTGGTGCGAGGCACCATCCGCCGCGTCCTGGAATCCGACGTGCGAGAACATCGCGATGACCGGAGCCTGCGAAAGCGCCGCCATCGTCAGCGGCAGGTTGCCCTTCGTGACACCGAACTGGCCAAACGTGTCCACGATGGGGATGAACCCGACCTTCGAAAGGCCCGCGGCGACCGAGATCATGTTTGACTCGGCGATGCCGACCTCGATGAACCGGCCCGTGGCCTTCTGGAAGGTACTGATGCCCGTCGAGCCCTGGACGTCTGAAGAAACCGAGTACACCGGGTGGCCTTCCATGGCCGCCTTGATCGCGCCCGCAGCCAGACCCGCCTGGACCTTGTCCTTCTTCACCGCCGCTACCGTCGGTGCCGGATTCGCCGCCGCAGCGGCCGCCTTGGCCTTCTTCGCCGCTTCCTTCTGCTCCCAGTCCGCGCGCAGCGCCACCGCCCACGTCTTGAACTCCGCCGGAGTCTCGCCACTGAAGATCTCGTCCACGAACTCGATGATCTTCTCGCCGTTCGCCAGCGGGAACCCGTGGCCACCCGCGGCGTTCTCCATCGTGGACTTCACGCCGTAGCCCTTGATGGTCTTGATCCACAGGCACACCGGCTTCGCTGCGTTCGCCTTCGTGTCCGCCACCGCCTTTTCCAGGGCGAGATAGACCGCCTGGAGATCGTGGCCGTTCTCGACCTTCCGAACGTCCCAGCCAAGGTCATCCAGCGCCGCAAAGGTCGGCTGCATCGAGAAGGAATCCTTCGTGATGCGACCCGAGAGCTTCGTGTCGTTGTCGGAGATGATCATCACAAACGGATTCACCCGGCCCTTCGCCGCCAGACCCGGGATCGCCGCGAAGGACTCCTTGGCCTCGCCTTCCATCGATGCTCCGTCGGAGACCACCGCGATCGTCACGCGGTCATGGCCTGCCAGATGATCCGCGATCGCCAATCCCTGCGCCTGCGGCAACGCCGAACCCAGCGGGCCGTTGGAGAGCAGCACGCCCTCGGGGTTCAGGTGCGATTCGCCGTGACCGGTAAGCTTGGAAGCAATCGAGCGGAACCCCTTCAGGCACTCGAAGGTGGTGCCATCGAAGCCGTAATTCGCGCGCAGCGCGTAGATGCCATTCTCCGCGTGACCGGCGTCATTGACGTAGTTGTACGCCTCATGCCACGGCCGTCCTGTCACCCCGAACATCAGCCCATGGATGGCCGAATTGATTTCCGCGAACGCTGCCGGTCCACCCCAGTGACACGCCGCCCCGCCATTCACCGCGTGGACGTTCATCAATGCCACCAACCCGCGCGTCGCCTTCGGGCAACCCAACACCACTTCGACACCCGCCGCATTGCGGACGGTCGTCGCGTACTTCGGGGCCTGGGTCGGTGTGCCGGCCAGCCGTGACTTCACGGCCTGGGGCTTCAACGCGGGGAGTTCAACTTTCGCAACAACGGAATTGTCAGCAGCCATGGCGGGTCGGAATGAATCACCGTGGCCTTCATCGGCCACGGACGCCGCAACCTACGGACGACCCGCCCCCTTGAAAACCGGTTTTTTCAGAGTTCCCAGTCCCCAGTCGCCAGTTCCCAGACCGTCTGGCAACTGGCCTCTGGGAACTCCGTCTGAAGGCCGCGTGCCCCCACGCGGCGCAGGGTGAGATCCCAGTTGCCAGTCCCCAGTCCCCAGTTCCTGGCAACTGGCCTCTGGGAACTCCCATCTGTAGGCCGCGTGCCCCCACGCGGCGCGGGGTGAGATACCAGTTCCCAGTCCGCCGTTTCCCATCCCCACCCCCACAGGCGCCGACGGATGGATTCCTCACGCCCGCTTCGCTCAAGACGCAAAGACGCCAAGACAGAACACATCCGGCTTCCCCCTTTTGCGTCTTTGCGTCTTTGAGTGAGCCACCTTCCCCTCAACAAAAACACTGGCCAACCTCCCCATCCCACGTGGTTCCAACGCCGGAGGCGTTGCAGCCATTAGCCAATACGGGGTGCGAAGCAACCCCGGGTCACCCGTTCCCAAGGAGACACCAACCCTGGAGGGGTTGCAGCCTCTCCCAATCCTCGCACCACCTTCGGGGTGCGTGACGATTCCAACACGAAACCCCGGGTAGGCGCTCCCGCGCCAACCCGGGGCTATCCGCTCCAACGCCTCCGGCGTACTGCCCTTCGAGTCCGAAGATCCCAACGATTGACCCCGTGCCCCCACGCGGCGCGGGGTGAGATACCAGTTCCCAGTCGCCAGTTCCCTGGTATCTGGCAACTGGTCTCTGGGAACTCCCAACTGTAGGCCGCGTGCCCCCACGCGGCGCTTCCAGGCGGAGTTGCCAGTCTCGTTCCCAGCTTCCAGACCCTTCGCCGATTTCTGTCAGATTGTCCTGAACAGCGTTGTTCTACACGCTGTCCAGAACGCACCGTAATGCAGCTCCGTACCTGACCACACCTTCATCCTCCGTCCACACACCCTCACCCACCTTGATATGGCCCGCACCCCTTCCTCCAAGACCCCGTTTGAAGCGTACCTCGACAAACTGGATGCAGCCCCCGGCAGGGTGGGCATCCTCACCGAGGGCGACTCCTGGTTCGCCCTGCCGCTCCCCGGTCGACCCAACGTCGTGGATGTCCTGATCCGGCAACTCGGAAGCAAGGCGGCATGGCTGCGCCTCGAGAAGAGCGGCGATGAAGCCCGCGTCATGATGGCCGGGGAACAATGGGAAAAGCTCCAGAAGGAACTCACCCGCCCGAAGGCCCGGTTCGATGCGATCCTTTTCAGCGCCGGCGGCAATGACATCGTCGGCCGGGCAATGTTGCCCCTGCTGAAACAGCGCGAACCCTGGATGAGTTGGCAGGATTGCATCCACGGCGAACGCCTCCAGCAACGGCTTGCGCAGATCGAGGGCGCTTACCGGGAGCTGATCGCCCTCCGCGATGACTACCATCCCGACGCCTGGATCTTCTCCCACGACTACGACCGCGCGATCCCGGGTGACAAACCCATCCGCATCGGCCCCATCAAGGTTGGCCCCTGGATGAAGCCCTATCTCGTTGCCAAGGGCATCACGGATCCTTCCGACCAGAGACTGATCGTCGGTCACATGCTGGAACGATTCGCCCAGATGCTCCAGCGCCTCGAGGAAACCTCCCAGCGGTTCCATCACGTCCGCACCCAAGGAACCCTCGACGACACCGAGTGGGGGGACGAAATCCATCCGAGCAAGGTCGGCTTCGAAAAGATCGCAGCCAAGGTACGGACAGCGCTCGCGGAGCGTTTCCCGTCCCTCGTCTGATACGGACGCCGATGCGCGCGAACGCCTCCGTGTTCGGCGTCATGTGCCGCAAGTCCGAGGACACGGAGTCGCTGGTCGTGGAGGGCGAGGTGCGGGACAGACCGCTCGTCCTCGTCGCCGTCAGGAAGCCTTTTCCATGGCGACGAGGACGTCGCCACCCCGTTCCATGAGGGGGCAACGTGCAGGCGCCCCCTTCAGAAACGCCCCCAACTTCAATCTTCAAACCACCCCACCCTTCCCGCCATGCTGACCGGACATGGCACGCAGGCAGTATCCATTCCATTTGATCGAACCCCGGTGGCAGGACCGCTGGGAAGCCGAGCAGACCTTCAAGGCGTTCAACCCCGGCCAGGTCGTTCCGTCCACGCACCCCTTCGGCCTCCGGCATGGACTCGCCGGCCAACCCGCGACCGCGGCCGCCCTCCCGCCCAAGTTCTACATCCTCGACATGTTCCCGTACCCGTCCGGGGCCGGCCTGCACGTCGGCCATCCCGAGGGCTACACCGCCACCGACATCCTCGCCCGGTTCCGCCGCTCGCAAGGCCGCCATGTCCTGCATCCGATGGGCTGGGACGCCTTCGGCCTGCCCGCCGAGCAATACGCCATAAAGACCGGCCAGCATCCGCGCGTCACCACCAACGCCAACATCACCAATTTCAAGCGGCAGATCCGCTCGCTCGGCTTCTCCTACGACTGGTCCCGCGAGGTCGACACGACGGACACCGGATACTTCCGCTGGACCCAGTGGATCTTCCTCCAGATCTACCACAGCTGGTTCAACCCCGTCACCCAGCGCGCCGAGCACATCTCCACGCTGCCCTATCCCGCGGACTGCACCACCGAGGCCCAACGCCGCCCCTACCGCGATTCGAAGCGCCTCGCCTACGTCTCCGAAGCCCCGGTCAACTGGTGTCCCGAACTCGGCACCGTCCTCGCCAATGAAGAGGTCATCGACGGCAAGTCTGAGGTCGGCGGTTTCGCCGTCATCCGCCGGCCCATGCGTCAGTGGATGCTCCGCATCACCGCGTTCGCCGAACGCCTCCTCACCGACCTCGACACGATCGATTGGTCCGATTCGTTGAAGGAGATGCAGCGGAACTGGATCGGCCGCAGCGAAGGTGCCGAGGTGGATTTCACCCTCGACGGCCACGGCGAGCGCATCCGCGTGTTCACCACCCGTCCGGACACGCTGTTCGGCGCGACGTACATGGTGCTATCGCCCGAACATCGACTGGTGAAGCAGATCACCACCGACGCCCAACGCGAGGCGGTCGAGAAGTACCAGACGTGGGCCGCCGGACGCAGCGACCTCGAACGGACCGAACTCGCCAAGGAAAAGACCGGCGTGTGGACCGGTGCCTTCGCCATCAATCCCGTCAACGGCCAGCGCATCCCCGTCTGGATCGCCGACTACGTCCTCTCGACCTACGGCACCGGCGCCATCATGGCCGTGCCCGCCCACGACGAACGCGACTTCGAGTTCGCCCGCAAGTTCGACCTCCCCATCGTTCAGGTCGTGCAACCGCCCGACGCCAAGACCGACTGGCAGGGCTTCTGCGACGAGGGCACCGCCGTCAACTCGAGCGGCCCGGACCTGTCCCTCGACGGCCTTCCCACGCTGGAAGCCAAGCGCACGATCTCGACCTGGCTCGAGTCCCGCGGCCTCGGCAAGAAGACGGTCAACTTCAAGCTCCGCGACTGGCTCTTCAGCCGCCAACGCTACTGGGGCGAACCGTTCCCCATCCAATGGGAACCCGCGGCCGACGGCTCACGCCACCACGCCGGAATCGCCGAGTCGGAGCTGCCGCTCCTGCCGCCAGCCCTCGACGACTACAAGCCCACCGCCGACGGCCAACCGCCCCTCGCCCGCGCCGCCGACTGGGTCAACCTGCCCGGCAACGTCCTGCGCGAAACCAACACCATGCCCCAGTGGGCCGGCTCGTGCTGGTACTACCTGCGCTACTTGGACGCCCGCAACGGCGAGGCCTTCGCCAGCAAGGAGGCCGAGTCCTACTGGATGAGCGCCGCTGCTGCGATCCCCGGGAACGGTCCCGCGCCCACGCCCGGCGTCGACCTCTACGTCGGCGGCACCGAGCACGCCGTGCTGCACCTGCTCTACGCGCGGTTCTGGCACAAGATCCTCTTCGATCTCGGCCACGTTTCCACCCCGGAACCCTTCTACAAGCTCGTCAACCAGGGGCTCATCCTCGGCTCCGACGGCCAGAAGATGTCCAAGTCCCGCGGCAACGTGGTGAACCCGGACGACGTCCTGCAGGAGTACGGCGCGGACGCCTTCCGCCTCTACGAAATGTTCATGGGGCCGCTCTCCGAGACCAAGCCCTGGAACACCCAGGGCGTCGAGGGCGTGTACCGATTCCTCGGCCGTGTCTGGCGTGTGTTCGTCGATGAGAAGTCCGAGGCCGAGTTCGAGCAGGCCTGCGCCGTCGATCCTTCGATCGGCGACCAGCACCTCTCCAAGGTGAAGCTCTCGCCCGCGATCGCCGACGTCCCCGGAGAACCCGCACAGCTCAAGGCCCTCCACGCCTCCATCAAGAAGGTCACCGAGGATCTCGAAGGCATGCGCTTCAACACCGCCATCTCGGCGATGATGATCTTCGCCAACGACGCCCTCAACTGGCCGGTGAAGCCTGCCGGTGCGCTGGCCACCTTCCTCCAACTCCTCGCGCCGTTCTCCCCGCACCTCGCCGAGGAACTCTGGGAACGCCTGCACAACCACCTCGGCAAGCCCGTCCCAAGCCTCACCTACACGCCTTGGCCGACGTTCGATCCCGCCCTCCTCGTCGAGGACTCCTACGAACTCCCCGTCCAGGTGAACGGCAAGCTCCGCGATGTGCTCCGCGTTCCCAACGAAACCACCAACGCGCAACTCGAGGCCCTCGCCCTCGCCGCCGAGAAGGCCCAGCCCTTCCTCGCCGGCAAGACCGTGCGCAAGGTCATCGTCGTGCCCAAACGCATGGTGAACATTGTCGTTGGCTGATCGCGTGTTAACTTCCCGACATGTCGCGCCTCACGCGCCAGGAACAACTCGCCGTCTGGATCCTCCTCGTCCTGATCACCGGTGGCGCCCTCGGGCGTCACCTGATCCGGCAGCGGGACGCCGCGGCTACCGCAACCGCTCCTACCGCCTCCACCCGTTGATGGCATGAGCGATTTCGACGCGTCCGTGGAGAAACTCGTCGCCCGGGATCCCCGCTATCCCCGGGAGGCCTATCTCTACCTCCGCGCCGCCCTCGACTTCACGCAACTCCTCCACAACCGCTCCGGGCACGTCTCCGTCACCGAACTCCTGGAAGGCATCCGCCAGTACACGCTCAAGGAGTACGGGCCCATGTCCCTCCTGCTCCTCGAGGAATGGGGCATCCGCTCCTGCGCCGACATCGGCGAACTCGTCTTCAACCTCATCGACGAAGGCGAACTCCGGAAAACCGAGCAGGACCGCCGCGAGGACTTCGCCGCCGGCTTCGATTTCAACGAGGCCTTCCGGCGCCCTTTCCTTCCGTCTTCCCTCACCCGCACCGTTTGATCGCGAACATCGCTCCGCTGGCAACTCCCCCACTGTAGGCCGCGTGCCCCACGCGGCGCAGAGCAAGTCCCCAGTTCCCAGTTTCCAGTACACAGACCGAGCAGGGAGTTGGAAGTTTGGAGCTTGAAGATTGAAGGCCGCCTGCCCCGAAGGGGCAACCGGTGAAAGCCCGGGGTGGAACCCCGGGGACCACGCCATACAACGACCTCTGTGCCCTG
>JAIXZE010000013.1 GCA_027489875.1 Verrucomicrobiales bacterium | reverse complement strand
TGAGCTCCAAGCGTCCTTCCCGAGCAACTCCCGAAGTGCCACCTGTCTGTTTAGCATTAACCGACAGGCCCAAAGGTGTACCCGTCTCCGTCCATCCTGCAATTGCTGCCCGAGTGCTCACGGGACCGCACGCAAACCTCATACCCTCGCGAAGAAAGGCAGGAAGGGAAACGGACAGGAGGACAGGATGGCAGGATGGATTGGGGAGAATTGTGTGGTTGTTCCATGCGTGACGTGGGTGGGGGTGGGGGGCATGCTGCATGGGCATGGCGGATCGGGCGATTGAAGGGTTGAACCGGCCGGACGTGGCGTTGGAACAGACGCTGCGGCCAGGCCTTTTCGCGGACTTTACGGGACAGGCGAAGGTCAAGGAGCGGCTGGAGATCGCGGTGACGGCGGCGCGCCTGCGGTCGGAGGCCCTGGATCATGTGTTGTTGTGCGGTCCGCCGGGACTGGGCAAGACGACGATCGCAAACATCCTGGCCAAGGCCATGGGGACGACGCTCCGCGCCACCAGCGGCCCGACGATCGAGAAGGCGTCCGACCTGGCTGGCCTGCTCACGAACCTGGAGGCGGGCGACATTCTCTTCATCGACGAGATCCATCGGTTGCAGAAGACCGTGGAGGAATATCTGTACTCGGCCATGGAGGATTACCGGATCGACATCATCATCGATCAGGGGCCCAACGCGCGCTCGGTGCAGTTGACGATCCCGCGGTTTACGCTGGTGGGGGCGACGACGCGGAGCGGGTTGCTGAGCGCGCCATTGCTGACCCGTTTCGGGATCCGCGAGCGGTTGGATTACTACACGGCGGAACAGTTGCAGAGCATCGTGCAGCGCAGTGGCGGCCTGCTGAAGGTCGGCATCGACACCACCGGGGCATTGGAGATCGCGCGTCGCAGCCGGGGAACGCCGCGCATCGCGAACAACCTGTTGCGTCGGGTGCGGGACTACGCGCAGGTGCGGGGCGACGGCCGGATCGACGGGCCACTGGCGGATCGCGCGCTGGCGATGCTGGAGATCGACCAGAACGGCCTCGATGAAATGGACAAGCGGATCCTCGAAACCATCGTGGTGAAGTTCGGCGGCGGACCCGTCGGGGTGAACTCGATGGCTGTCGCCGTGGGGGAGGAACCTGACACGATCGAGGAAGTGTACGAGCCCTACCTCATCATGGAGGGATACCTGAACCGTACGCCGCAGGGGCGCGTGGCGACCGAACTGGCCTACAAGAAGCTCGGATTGAAGTTCCTGAGCACCGGGACGCAGTCGCGGTTCATCTAGCCGTATCCATGTAGAAGTGATCTCGCGCAAAGGGGCGGAGGCGCAGTGAGAGACAGGAAGGCAGTGGGTGGGCAGGCGTGAATGGGCGCTGCTGGGTGACTCGATGATGGCGATTGGAAGGCCCTTGCTCTCCGCGCCTCAGCCGTAACCATGCGGTTGAAAGCGGGAACAGGTTCACGCGGAGACGCGGAGGCGCGGAGAATGGACCTTTGGAAGGCAGGCAGGCCAGTCACCGTTTGGTGACCGGTTGCCGAGGTTGCAAGGCGCGTAACCAACCCCTCTCTACCGGCTCCGCGGCTCAGCGTGAGACGGCTACTGCATGGTTACCGCTCAGCGTCTCTGCACGAGTCATTCTCCGGCAGCCAACGACACTCCGTAGACGCGTTCCCCGTTCATCCGCAGGCAGCGCGTGGAGGCCGCCTCGCCGCGGGGTTCGAGAAGGCTGCGGGCGATCCCCACGACGCGGTCCAACGGGGCGAACAGGGCGGACACCGGCCAGTTGGAGCCGAAAATCAAATGCTCCGGGCCGAACCGATCCCACAGGGCGTTGAACACGGGCGCGTAGAATGCGGGATCGTCGGGCGCGGTGCCGTTGTTTCGGCCGCTGCCTTCGACCAGGCCGGAGAACTTGCAATGGACGTGGGCGTGACGCGCGCAGCGGTCCATGCCTTCCAGCCAGGCTTGGGGCGGAGCCTTTCCGTCGATGGGAAGGTTCGCGCAATGGTCGATGACAATGCGCAGTTCCGGAAGATCGGTGGCGATGCGGTCGACCTGGTGGAGGCGGTCGGGACCGATGAGGACTTCGAGGACGAGGCCGGCCTCCTGGAGCCGGCGGCAGTCTTCGAGGAATCCCGGTTTGGCGACATCCAACGGGCCGTCCCATCCGCCGGTGCGGATCCCGCGGAAGGCCTTGTTGGCGGCGTCGCGCCGGAGGTTTTCGGCGAAGCCCGGGGTTCCCGGCTTGAGATGACCCACGAGGCCGCGGAGGAACGGGTGCCGTGGGAACAATCCGAGCACCCAGGCGTTGTCGGCTTCGTCGGGACTGGCTTCGACCACCACGGTACCTGCGATGCCCAGCGGTTCCGCGATGCGCTGGAACTCGGGGGGAAGGACGGGCCAGTAAAGGCGGGGTTCCGACGCGGGTGGCCACTTCACGCCGCCGGGGCGGGTGGGGTCATAGAAGTGGGTGTGGGTGTCGAGGATCCGGATGGGGTCCGGGCGGTTGCCCGCGCATCCGCCCAGCAGTGCGGTGGAAGCGAGCCCGGCACAGAATGCGCGGCGCGTGGTCATGGCCGGTCAATCGACGAAGACGAACTCGTTCGAGGACAGGAGCACCTGGGCGTACTTGCCCCAGGGTTCGAGGGGGACCGGATCCACGGTCGGGCCGCGGAAGTCGCGGCCGGAATCCCAGACGCGGGTGAGGCTGCCGGCGGGTGCGGTCAGTGCGGGACGATGGGTGAGCACGGGCGCCCATTTGAAGGAGTCCGTGTTCTCCGAATCGATCATGTCTACGATGAAGTCGAGGGTGTCGCCCTTAAGGACGGGTACGGCGGACAGCGAGGTCTTGGTCTTGGAGGTCTTCGCGGTCCATTCGGCGACGAGCCCCAGGCGGCTGGAGACGAGCCGGGCACGGACGCCATCGCCGACCTTTCCGGGATGATCGAGTTCACCGGAGAGTTCGAGGGTCGCGTCCGTGCGGGCGGACCAGCGCCGGGTGACGGAGAATTCCTGCGAACCGCCCGGGTGGCCTTCGCGTGCGGAGAGCGAGGCGTGGCTGCGGGGACCTTCGGCGGGAAACTTGGCCGCGGCCTGCCAGCGGTTGTCCTTGAACTCCGGGAAGGGGCGGAAGTCGACGACGCGCTGGCTGTTGGTGTCGAAGCGCCCCGTGCCGTAGGACCATGCGGCGGCCATGGGCGGTTCGTGGGGAACCCCAATCTGCGAGCGCACGAAGGCGAGGGCCATCGCGGATTCTTCGGGGCTCGGAGCCCGTTGGAAGACCCGCTGGTAGAGCCATTGCACGCGCTCGGCATCCGAGGCGAGGGCGGTGAACTCGCGTCGGGTCGTGGCCCCGCGGGCCAATTCGATGAGGAACGCGTTGTTCATCATGAACAGCGCCTGCTGCGGGACCGTGGTCTGGAAGCGCTGCGGCGAGGTGGTGTCGGGGTTGGCGAAGTCGAAGGAGCGCAGGACCCCGGGAAGGTTCTGGCGGTCAATGAAGCCGTAGAGCGTGCGGCGGGGGGTGGTCTTGTCCTGGAACATGTCGACGGGCAGGCCGCCGAGGGTTTCATCCAGGCTTCCGGTGACGTAGAGCAGCGAATCGCGCAGGGCTTCGAAATCAAAACGTTTCCGGTTCATCCGCCAGTGCCACGTGTTGGCGGGGTCGAGGCGGGCGTTGTGGTCGAAGCGCGCCTGGATGTCCACGGAATCCCCAGGATCGCTGGCCTGCCGATAGGTGGCCGAGCACAGGATGCCGCGGTGGAGTTGCTTGAGGGACCATCCGTTCGCCATGAACCGCACGGCGAGGAAATCGAGCAGGGCGGGATCGGCGGGAGGTTCGGTGCGGACGCCGAAGTCGGCGGTGGACTTGACGAGGGGCGTGCCGAAGTGACGACCCCAGACGCGATTGACGAGGACGCGTGCGGTGAGCGGGTTGTCGGGTCGGGTCAGGGCGCGGGCGAGTTCAAGGCGACCGCTGCCGTCGGCGAAGGGCTTGCGGTTGGGGCCTTCCAGGATGCCGAGGAATTGGCGGGGAACCTTGGCCCCGCGGTTGCCGGGATTGCCGCGCTTGAAGATGACGGGTTCCACGGCGGCGGGCTTGTCGAGCAGCGCCATGGCGCGGAGGGGAGCGCCGTTGTGGGTGGCGTCGAGTTCGTCGAGCTTGCGCTTGAGTGCCCGGGATTTCTGGGCGACGGGGACGTCGAAGAATCGGTTGATGTCCCCGGTGGATTCGGTGATCGGGGAATCCGCGGCGTGGAGGAAGGCGCGAAGGGGTTCCTGGGCGGCGTCGGCGAGGGTGGTTGGTTCCGGCGTGCCGTTCTTGCGGGCCTCCTCGCGAGCGTCCTTCCAGGCCTTGTCGGCCGCGGCAAGGATCCGACCGAACCGCGTGCCGAGGTCGGTGAGGTTGGTGGGCGACTGCTGGCGCAGGCCGGCGAGAAGGGCCGGATTGAACGGCGTGTTGGCCGGCGGATTTGCGGCCAGCGTCGCGAGACGGTTGGAAATGCCGGCAGCGAAGTCGTTGGTGTCCGTCCGGGCGAGGTCGATCCACAGGGACAGGATCGGGTGATGGGTGGTTGCGGCCTTTTCGAGTTGGCGTTTCCACGCGCCGACCAGGCTCGGGTCCATGCTGCGCGAACGGGCGACGCCTTCGGTGGCGGAACCGTCGGACTTCAGGGTTTCATGGGCGCAGAGGATGTACTCGCCGGCGCGGTCGCGGAGCTTCTGGAGGACGGCGGCGGTCTGGTCGGCGCGGTAGTCGGCGAGTTCCTTTTCGCGACGTGCGCGTTCCTCGGCGTAGAGGGCGGCAGCGTGTGGGTTGGGATTCTCGCCGAGCAGGGGCTTGTCGCCGGGTTCCTGGCTGGAGGCGAAGACGCCGTAGAGGGAATAGTAATCGGCGGTGGGGATGGGATCGGACTTGTGGTCGTGGCACCGGGCGCAGGCGACGGTCAGGGCCTGTGTGCCGCGGAAGACAACGTCGATGCGGTCATCGATGATGTCGGCCTCGTTGTTGAGGAAGCGGCGGCCGAGGGTGAGGAATCCCATGGCGGCCATGGGCCACGGATCCTCGGGAGTGGCGAGGCGATCGCCGGCGATCTGTTCCTGGAGGAAGCGATCGTACGGCAGGTCCCGGTTGATCGAACGGACCACCCAGTCCCGGTAGGTGTGGGAGTAGGCGTAGCGGCGTTCCTCCTCGAAGACGTACCCCTTGGAATCGGCATAGCGGGCGATGTCGAGCCACCAGCGACCCCAGCGTTCTCCATACCGTGGGGAGGAGAGCAGGCGATCCACGGCTTTTTCGTAAGCGTCGGGGGAACCGTCGGCGAGGAAGCGGGCCATGTCCTCGGCGGTGGGCGGAAGTCCGGTGAGGTCGTGGGTGATCCGGCGCAGGAGGGTGGCCCGCGGTGCCTCGGGGGCCGGGGCGAGGCCGTGCGTTTCCATGCCGGCCAGGACGTAGTCATCGAGTTCCGTCCGGGTCCAGTCGGGCTTTCGCACCTGAGGCTTCGGTGGGAGCACCGGGCGTTGGAAGGCCCAGTGGGTCGCGGGATCCGGAAGCGTGGCGGCGGCTTGGTCGGTGCGCGGGTCCGGGGCTCCGATGCGGATCCATTCCTCCAGAGTTGCGATCTGATCGGCGGAAAGCGGTGTCCGGCCGTCGCCCTTGGGCGGCATCGGATCGAGGTCCTTGGCGGTGCCGCGGACGGCGCTCAGGAGGAGGCTTTCGGCGGGCTTGCCGGGAATGAGGGCGGGCCCGTTGGCACCGCCCTTTTCCCAGCCGGAGCGGACGTCGAGCCGCAAGCCTCCCTTGGTCTTCGATGCGGCCGCGCTGTGGCAGGGATAGCAGTGGTCGACGAGGATCGGGCGGACGCGCTTCTCGAAGAATTCCACGGGCTCGGCCTCGGCCGCCCGTGCGCCGGGCAGGGCGAGGGCGGCGAGCAACAGGGCCGCCGGGAGCGGGAAACGCAGGATTGAACGAAGCGCAGGATGCATCAGTGGCGAGTGTTCCCAGTCTTCCGGGTCCCGGGGACATGTCAAAAACGGAGTTGGCCAACCCGCTATTCAGTCCGTCTTTGGACTTTGGGCCGGGCGGCCTCGATCACTGGGGCAAACGCGGGGTCTGGGCGGGTTGGACGCGGGTTCGTTCGCCCCGGATTTCCGGCAGGAGGATGGCGGTGGCGATCAGGATGAGTCCTCCGGCAAACCACCCCATGGTCGAGGGTGTGGAATGCTGGATCACCTGGAAGGCCAGGAACGGTGCCAGCACGCCGCGCACACCCGTCAGGAAGGTGTGCACGGACATGTAGTCCGCGACGCGGTCGGGCGGGGCGAACTTGGTAACCCAGAGCGCCCAGGCGACATCGCCGCCGGCGTTCGAGATGCCGTAGATGATGGCTCCCACAACCAGACCCACCGGGGAATCCGTGGTGAAGAAGGCGGCGATCCCGAGGGCGAAGCCAACGTTGAGGGTGCAGCGGAGGACGAAGAAATTCATCCGGTCGAACAGGCGACCCCAGACCGGACTGAGCAGAAGGCGGGCGACGTTGGGGATGATCAGGGTGAGCAGGGCGATCTCGGTCGCGGATTTGCCCAGGCCGTACTTGGGGTTCCCGAGGTATTCAACGCGGAGGGGCAGCATCGCGAGGTTGGCGAATCCCATGAGCATCCAGGCGATCAACGCCTGCCGGAAGACGCGGTCCGTGCGGACGTATTTCCACGCGTGCAACGGATGGGCTCCCGCCGTGGCCGGCAGGGGGGAGGACGGCACCGGGGCGACGCTCCACGCGGCGGCACCGAAGGCGAAGCCGAAGAACAGCACCAGGGCGCGTTCGCGTCCGGGCACGGTGGCCATCCAGTGGAGGATGGGCCGGAGGGCTTCCGGCATCCAGGACGCGGCCCGGGGATCGAGCCAGAGTCCGGCGATCCCCGCGAAAACGATGGCCGCGCCGATGCGGATCATCACCGACTGGGAGTAGAGGCGACCGCGGCGTTCGGCGGGATAGTTGTCCTGGTAGATCTGCGTGAAGAGCGGGATGACGGAGTAGATGGTCGCCATCGCGACCACGCAGGCGAGGGCGTACAGGAGGCCCCAGGCGCGGGGCGCAAGGGCGGCTACCGCCATGGCGATGGACCCCACGGTAAGGATGCGGGCGGCCGCCTGGCTGGGTCGGCCCTGGTATTTCTGGAC
>JAIXZE010000403.1 GCA_027489875.1 Verrucomicrobiales bacterium | reverse complement strand
CGACCCCATTGCCTCCTCACTTGAGACCATCGAGGACGCGGCTGAGGTCGATGTCAGGGTCTGTCTCCTCGTTCACCGTCTCGATCACGACGGAGACGAGCGGGAACTGGGGCAGGGAACTGGCCGGGGGCGAGGGAGGGGTCTTCAGCGGCTGCATCGGCATTCGGGGTCCAGGTTCACGGTTCTGGAGCAGAAGATCTGGCTGCGTGGAGAGGGCACCGCTCATACGGGATGGTTTTACTGCTCAGGGACGGTGCCTGTCGTGGGGTTCCCGACCAGTCCCTCCCAGAAGAAGCCGGAGGCGTTGGCCACCTGCCAGCCCGCGAGGAGTGCGACGACGAGCAATCGTTCGACCAGTGGAACTCTGCGGAAATGGGAGGCGAGGCGGCTGGGGATGCTCTGGTGGAATCCAAGTTCATCCCGGACTCCGCGGGCACCTCGCGAGCGGCGTTTGTTGTGGAGGATCCGGGCACCGCGGCCGTACCGGAAGTACATCCGCAGGAACTGTGCGGCGGTCTGGAAATGGTGGTGCTCGACGCCGGCCTCCGGGACATGAACGAGCGGCCATCCGCGTTTGCGCCAGCGGTCGCACAGGTCACGGTCCTCGGCGGCGGGAAGGAGGAAATCAGGATCGAACCCACCGATCTCGATGAAGTCGGATCTGCGGCAGCCGATGTTGTTGCTGGCAAAAAACGAGGCCGGCTGGCCGGGCGGATTGAAGTGCTGGTAGACGAGGTCGAGGATGAGCTGGTTGACGCGGGCCTGGCGGTTTGAAACGGCACCGTTCCGTGTGCTCCCACCGACCATGGCGTGCGGCTGTTCCCTGACTGCCTTCGCCATGGTCTGGACCCAATCCGGATCGGGAATGCAGTCGTCGTCCGTGAACAGGATGATGTCCGCCTCGCTGGAATGGGCCCCGTACTGTCGGGCAACAGCGGGTCCGGAATGCGCCTTGTGAAGGATCCGTAAGCGGAAGGACGGGGGCAGATCCCGCGTGTCGATCGCCAGAGGCTGCGGGCTGCCATCATCCACCAGCAGCACCTCGTATTCCGAATGAACCAGGGTTTGCCGACTCAGGGCGGCAAGGCAGCGCGAGGCGGCCTGAGGCCGGCATCGACTGGGGATGATGACCTGAATACTCAATCGTCGACGAAAATCCTGCCAGAGCGAGGTGAGTGGAGTCCACGGTGTTGTCAACCACTGGCCGCCCCGGTGGCGCATCCTGACACTGCCCTCGCATTCTACGGGGTGGCGACGTCCTCGCCGCCGTTCCAAAGCCATTCCCAAGGCGATGAGGACATCGCCACCCCGAATTCCTTCCAAAAGGGGGCCGTGTCAAGATGCGCCCCCCGCACACGACCAGCGTTCAACACGATTGGCGCTCACGGCGGATTCAGGCAGGGTTCCACCCATGTCCCCCCTTGTTTCCACCCGATGCCTGCGGCGTCCCTGCAAATCGGCATTGTTCCGGCCTGTGACATGGCTCGGGGCGTTCTGGCTGGTGGCCACGATGCTCCGCGCGCAATCGCCGATCCTGAGCGAGTTCATGGCGGCCAATGCCACCGTGCTCAAGGACGCCGATGGCGAGGGCAGCGATTGGGTGGAACTGCACAATCCGGATCCGGTGCCCGTCGCGCTGGCGGGTTGGGCGCTGACCGATGATCCCGCGGATCTCCAGAAGTGGCGGTTCCCCGACGTCACGCTGCCGGCGCATGGATTCCTCGTGGTGTTTGCCAGCGGCAAGAACCGCGTCGATCCGAAGGCGGAACTACACACGAGCTTCAGTCTGGATCGCTCCGGCGAGTTCCTTGCGTTGGTGAAGCCCGATGGCGTCACGGTGGCTTCCTCCTTTTCTCCCACCTATCCACGGCAGACAACGGATGTGTCGTATGGACGCGCGATGACAACGGAGTTGGTTGCGATGGTGCCGGCCGGTGCCTCCGCGCGGCTGTGGGTGCCAAATGCGTCGGTCGTTCCGGCGGGTTGGAACCAACCCGATTTCAACGACGCCGCGTGGCCGGCCACCGTTCTGGCGGTGGGTTATCACCGCGCGAACGCCGCAGGACCGGAACCGGTGGAGCCACCGCCGTTGCTCGAAGATGTCACACGACCGGGGGATGCGGTGGTGCCCACATCGGTGAATTCCCCCGGGAACGAGACG
Organism: Verrucomicrobiales bacterium; assembly: GCA_027489875.1. GTDB lineage: Bacteria > Verrucomicrobiota > Verrucomicrobiia > Limisphaerales > UBA9464 > UBA6176. The sequence goes on along the minus strand of JAIXZE010000403.1, from coordinate 3,410 downwards.
AGCGAACTGGCCATCGATGGCAACACGGCCACCAAGTACCTGAACTTCGACAAGCTCAACGCCGGGTTCACCGTCACCCCGGGACTCGGCGAATCCGTCGTGTCCGGATTGAGGCTGACCTCGGCCAATGACGCGCCGGATCGGGATCCAACCTCGTTCCTGCTCCTGGGATCGAGTGATGGTTCGACGTTCAGCGAGATTGCGCGCGGGGCCGTTCCCAACTTCACCGCGCGCTTCACGCCAGTGACCGTTTCATTCCCGAACACCCGACCCTACCGCCATTATCGCCTGCTGTTTCCCACGGTCCAGAACGCCGCAGCCGCCGTCGCCGTGCAGATCTCGGAGGTCGAGTTCCTGGGGTACGTGGGCGCACCGCCGTCGGACTTCACCGGATTGATCCGGAGCAACGTGGAGGCGCAGATGTTCGCGAAGAGTTCCACGGCCTTCCTGCGGTTACCGTTCGTCCTGACATCGGTTCCGGGGCCGGGACAGCTGACGCTGCGCTTGCGGTACGAGGATGGCTTCGTGGCGTTCCTGAACGGCGTCGAAGTCGCCCGGGCCAATGTGCCGTCCCAACCGGGCGCAACCTCCACCGCCGTGACCAATCGGCTGCAACGCGCCGCCGGCGTGGAAGCCCGGATCGACCTCACACCCCGCCTTGGACTGCTGCGGGCGGGCGGAAACGTCCTCGCACTCCATGGCCTGAACACGACCTCCGACAGCCGCGACTTCCTGCTGGATGCCCAATTGGAACTGCGACGGACGTCGATCGGGGAGGTGGGCCACTTGCTGCTACCCACCCCGGGCGGTCCCAACGATTCCAGCACCGGCGGATTGGTCGACGATCTCGTGGTCACGCCGGGACGTGGATTCTTCCCGGTACCCATCGACATCCGCATCACCTGTCCGACGCCGGACACGGTCATCCGGTACACGACCAATGGCAGCTTGCCGTCGGCGACCAACGGACTCGTCTACACCGGGCCACTGCGTATCCCGGGCACGACGCCCTTGCGTGCGGTTGGGGTGCGTCCGGGTTGGAAATCGTCCCGGGTGGAGACGCACACGTATGTGCTCCTGGACGACGTGGTGTTGCAGACGCAGTCAAAGGCCGTGCAGGCGGGCTTTCCGGCCTCCTGGGGCGGCGTCGGGGCGGATTATGGCCTGGATCCGCGCGTGGTGGGTCCGAACGGCACCGACGCCTTCGGTGGCAAGTACACGCGCAGCCTGAAGTCCGATCTGTTCTCCCTGCCGACGCTCTCGCTCGTGTTGCCGATGGCGGACATGTTCGGGCCGCAGGGGATCTATGCGAATCCCTTGGGCACGGGCGTGGCCTGGGAACGCGCCACCTCGATTGAATGGTTGAACCCGGACAACACCCCGGGATTCCAGGAGGACGCGGGCATCCGCATCCAAGGCGGCGCTTTCCGGCGCTTTGACCTGAGCCTGAAGAAGTCCTTCCGCGTGGTGTTCCGCGACCAATACGGGGCGTCGCGGTTGAAGTTCCCGTTCTTCGGCACGAATGCCACCGATGAGTTCGACAACATCGTGCTCCGCGCCAACAGCAATGACGCCTGGCCTTACGCTGGCGGCGGCGCGGTTTACGTGCGCGATGCCTTCGCCATGGAGACGGCCCGCGCGATGGGGATCCCGTCGTCGCACACGCGCTTCGTGCATCTCTACATCAACGGGCAGTACTGGGGGCTCTACAATCCGGCCGAACGTCCGGATGCCGCCTTCTCCGAGGCGTACCTCGGAGGGGACAAGGACACCTGGGATTCCATCAACCAGGACTCCGCCCCGGACGGCAATTACGACGCGTGGAACCGGATGATCGCACAACTCAGCCAGAACATGGCGCTCGATGCGAACTACCAGCGGATCCAGGGCAACAACCCCGACGGCACCCGCAATCCCGCCTACGAGGATCTGCTCAACGTCGACAACATGATCGATTACCTGATCCTCAACTTCTATGTCGGGAACACCGACTGGCCGGGCCGCAACTGGTGGGCGGGCCGGGATCGGCAGAATGGGGACGGTTTCACGTTCCGGCCCTGGGATACGGAGACAGCGCTCGGGTTCACTCCTGTCGACGTCAACGTCACCGGCGCTTCCACCGCTGTCGCGACGCCTTATGCCGCACTTCGGAACAACGCCCACTTCCGGTTGACCTTCGCCGACCATGTGTACCGCCACTTCTTCAACGGCGGACCGTTGGCCGTGAATCCCGCCAGCCCCGGATGGAATCCGGCCCGACCCGAGAACAACCGGCCCGCCGAACGGTTCTCGGCCCTCGCCAGTTCGATCCGCTCCGCCATCGTGGGTGAGTCCGCGCGGTGGGGAGATCAGTTACGTTCGCAGGCGACCACGCGCGACGAGCACTGGCTGGTCGAACGCGACCGCCTGTTCCGGGAGTATTTCCCCCGGCGTTCCGCCATCGTGCTCGACCAGTTCCGGAATGCGGGGCTCTACCCGCGCACGGAACCACCCCTGATGAACCAGCGCGGCGGCGATGTGGCCGCGGGCTTCCAGCTCACCCTGACCGCGCCGCAGGGCATCATCCATTACACCACCGACGGTACGGATCCGCGCACGTCGGCGTCGCGCAAGACCTATACGGCAGCGTTGACGCTGCAGGATCTCACGACGATCCGTGCCCGCGTGCTCAACGGTCAGGAATGGAGCGCGCTCAACGAGGCGCGGTTCGTGGTGGGCACGCCCACCCTCGGACTGTCCGAACTGCACTATCACCCCGCCGATGTCTCGCCCGCGGAGGTGGCGGCCGGCTTTACCAACGCGGATGACTTCGAGTTCATCGAACTGGTGAACACCGGGAGGACCGTCTTCGACCTGCGCGGGGCGCGGTTCACGGCGGGGATCCAATTCCAGTTCGATGATTCGATCGGATCGCAACTGCCGGTGGGTGCGTATCTGGTCCTGGTGCGAAGCCGGGCGGCCTTCCAGTTGCGCTACGGTTCCGGCCGGCCGATTGCTGGAGAGTACACCGGAAGGTTCAACAACTCGGGCGAACAGGTCGTCATGGTCGATGCACGCGGCCGTACCGTCCTGGACTTCACCTACCTGACCAACGGCGGATGGCCCCAGAGTCCGGATGGCGACGGCCCCTCGCTGGAAGTTCTGGATCCGTCCGGTTCCCTGAACACACCGGCGAACTGGCGGGCGAGCACGGTACGCGGTGGCACACCCGGCGAAACCAACACGCCGCCGCCGTTGGTCGTGGAGTTCCAGAGGATCGATGGAAACCGGTTGCAGCTCCGGTTCATCGCGCGTGCCGGCCTGGGATTCACCGTGCAGTCCCTCGACCAGTTCCAACCGACCCTCTGGCGCGCCGTCCAACAGGGCCCTGTCCAGGCGCGCACCGCTCCCGTCGAGGTCCTCCTCGACGG
>JAIXZE010000387.1 GCA_027489875.1 Verrucomicrobiales bacterium | reverse complement strand
TGCCCCCACATGGAACGGGGTGGCGACGTCCTCGTCGCCGTTCCAAAGCCATTCCCAAGGCGATGAGGACATCGCCACCCCGAATCCTTTCCAAAAGGGGGCAGTGTCAAGATGCGCCCTTCAATGGGGAACTCTTCGGCGGTCCGTTGCAACCCATCGGACTCCCCGATAGCGTCCGGGGATGCGTTTGCGCCTGTTGGGCTTCAATCTCCCGTTGCGATGGTCGGTGGCCGTGGTGTCCCTGTGCGTGGCTTCCGCGTGGGCGCGTGCCGAAACCGAATTCATCCTCCGCGACGGCGTGGCGGTGGCGACCGGCGGTCGCATGGTCCGCACCCCGTTCCACACGGATCCCATCGAAGCGCGGATCGTGTCGGGAACGTGGACGCTGCCACAGGCTGGCGAGGGCGTGACCCTTCCCGGCGGCACCAACCGCGTGTGGGAAGCGGTGACGGCGAAGGAGGACGGCAACTTCTCCCACCCGGCGTTGCGGGGCGGCTACGTCGAGGTGCCGTATGTCTCGGACTCGGATTGCATCCTGCTGCTGCGGGCGAGCGGCCACACCATGGCCTATGTGAACGGGGAACCGCGTGCCGGCGACGTCTACCGCAACGGCTCCGTCTCGCTTCCCATCGCGGTCCGTCGCGGCACCAACGACCTGTTGTTTGCCACGGCCCGTGGCGGTTTGAGCGTCCGCCTCGCGGTGCCGGAGAAGCCGCTCGCGATCGACGTGCGCGACACGACCTTCCCGGACCTCGTGCTCGGCCAGCGCAATGACACGCACGGTGCCGTGATCCTCGTCAACGCGTCGACCAACACCGTCCGCGATCTGGTCCTGGTAGCCTCGGTGCCCGGCGGCGAAACCACGGAGACCCCCGTGCGCTCGATTCCGGCGTTGGGAACCCACAAGGCGGGTTTCCGCATCGTGCATCGCGGCAAGGCCACCACGAATCGCGTGGCATTGAACCTGACGCTCCGGCAACGCGGGAAGGTGGCGGACACGGCCCGGTTCGACCTCGCCCTCAAGCCCGCCGATCAGACCCGGCGCGAGACCTTCGTCAGCGGCATTGATGGCAGCGTGCAGTACTACGGATTCGTGCCGGCGCGGCCCTTGCCGGGTTCCACCTCACGTACTGGCCTCGTGCTCAGCACTCATGGCGCGAGCGTCGAGGCTGCGGGCCAGGCGGCGTGCTACGCGCCCAAGACCTGGGTGCACGTGGCCGCACCGACCAACCGGCGTCCCTACGGGTTCGATTGGGAGGACTGGGGCCGCCGCGATGCCATCGAGGTGCTCGAACTCGTCCAGCAGAAGTACGGCACCGATCGGTCCCGTACGTATCTCACCGGACACTCCATGGGTGGCCACGGTACATGGCAATTGGGCGTGACGTTTCCGGATCGCTTCGCGGCGCTGGCACCGAGCGCAGGCTGGATCAGCTTCGCGAGTTACGGCGGCGGTCGTCGGCCCGAGCCCACCAATGAATTGCAGCGCCTGATCCATCGCGCGTGGACGCCCGGCGATACGCTCGTCCTCGCCACCAACTACCTCCATCACGGCATCTACATCCTGCACGGTGATGCGGACGACAACGTCCCGGTGTCCGAGGCGCGCACGATGCGTCGCGAGCTCGGCGCGTTCCATCCCGACTTCCAATGGCACGAGCAGCCGGGGGCTGGTCACTGGTGGGGCAACGCCTGCCTCGACTGGCCGCCGATCTTCGATCTCTTCGGACGCCGCCAGATTCCCGAGGACCACGCCGTGGGGCGCGTCCGGTTCGCCACCGCAAACCCGGGAATCTCCGCCTCGTCCCACTGGGTGACCATCGAAGCCCAGCAACAGGCCTTGGCCCGCAGCAGCGTCGACATCACTTGGGATGCACCGGCGCGACGCTTCTCCGGTGTGACCGAGAATGTGCGCCGGCTTTCCTTCTCCCTCGCGAAGTTGCCGACGGGATCTGTTCCCGTGGTCGAACTCGATGGGCAATCGTTGACGAACCTCACGCTGGCCAAGGGTGCGGACCGCATCTTTGTGTCCCGCGAAGAGGGACAATGGAAGGCCTCCACAGAGGCTCCGCGTTCGGCCAAGGGGCCGCATCGCGCGGGTCCTTTCAAGGAGGCGTTCATGCATCGCATGCTGTTTGTCTACGCCACGCGCGGGACGCCGGCCGAGAACGCGTGGGCGTTCGCCAAGGCACGGTTCGACTCGGAATCCTTCTGGTACCGGGGCAACGCCAGCATCGAGTTGGTGGCCGACACCGCCTTCGACGCGACGCGCGATCGGGATCGTGGCGTGGTGCTGTATGGCAACGCCGACAACAACGCCGCGTGGGCGGCCTTGCTGGGGGACAGCCCGGTGCAGGTCCGCCGCGACTCCGTCCGCGTCGGTACCCGCGAGATCACTGGCGATGACCTCACCTGCCTGTTCCTGCGGCCGCGTCCGGGCAGCGACGTGGCCTGCGTCGCCGCGGTTTCCGGGACCGGGTTGGCGGGCCTGCGCCTGACGGACCGGGTGCCTTACTTCATGGCGGGCGTGGCATTCCCGGATGTCACCGTGTTCGGCAGTGACGCGCTGGAGAAGGGTTGGCTGGGCGCCCGGGCCGCGGGCTACTTCGGACAGGACTGGACAGTGGAGTCGGGCGAGTTCGCCTGGGCCACCGGGGGTGGATCCAAATAATCTTTGTTCGCCAGGGTCAGCGACATGGTGAACGTGCTCATCTCCGAATCCATGGGTCTCACATGAAAAAGGCAATCGGGGTCGGTCTGATGGCCATGCTCTTGGCGTTCGTCTTGGTTCGGTCTGGTCGTCAGGTCATTGCCGAAAAGTTCAGTCGCGATCCTTTGCGGTCTTCTGTTTGCAACGTCTGGGCTTTCACCAATCACCAGAGCCATGAAGTGCGTTTCGCTGCGAATGGCTTGGCCACGGGCTGGGTTCCAGTCACGGGCGAGGAAAACTTTTCAAGCTTGGGAGAACTTGCCTTGGCGGTACGCAAAGGCCGATTCGGCTTGGCTCCCGCATTGCAACTGAGCTTTCCGGGGGACTCGACAGAACGGGAGGATATCACGGCGCGTGATCTCCTCGTTGAAGAGGCGGATGCCTTGCGGGAGCTTGTTCCGTTCTACATCGAAAGGATGGAGAGATGAGACATCGGATAGGCAGGCTCAGCTTCACTTTGGCCACGTGCATCCTGTGCGGGTGTGATAAGAAAGCGGCTCCTTCTGGACGCTCCGGTGCATGGACCAATACAGCGCCCAACGGCATCGTCATCATCACCACTCCAGACCGGATCGAGCTGATTCTGGGCGCAGACCAAGGGCTTTCATTCCGATGGAATCCCACGAATCAGGAAGTCTCCGGTCTGGTATTGGAAACACCCAGTCGAAACGGCGTCCCGGGGCAGTGGATTACCGACCGCAACTTCGATGGAGTTCCAGAGGTGCGGCGTTTGAAGGGAATTGGTCGGGAGCTGTTTTATGAAGGACGATGGTACTCTTTCACCCCTCTTGGGGATGCGGTTTCAATCGACCTTGATGGAACCAGTCTCCGCCTGCGATTCGATGGGTCCCGATGGGTTGAGATGTAAGACCCTGCCGCCACTCGACGCTCATCGCGGTGTGACGCGGTAGAACCGGTTGCCGTCGATTGCCGGATTCCATGGCAGGTCCATGTGACCCCGGTCATTCATGCGGTAGTCGGTTTCGGGCGACCATGTCCGCAGGTCGGAGGACGATTCCAGAAGCCCGCCGAGGTTAGGCGCATCGGCGATCCGGAGGACGAATTGATCGGGACCGATTGGAACCAGGGCCAGCGGTGCCGGTTGATCCACGACGCGGATGAGCGACAGGAACCGCCGATCCGAGGCGTCGGTGTACTCCAGTCTCAGACGGGGTACGGAGCCGAGGGTCGGGCGTGTTGTGGGTTCCCAGCGGAAGCCCGTTCCCTCGCGCAGCAGGATGCCAGAGGCGTCGGACGTGAAGGCGGGTTCGCCGGCGAATTCCGGAATCCCGGGAAGCCCGGTCTCGAACCGGGCGACGCCATCCGCTCCAAGGTATGCGGTGATCTGGGCGACGATCTGGAGGCCCGAGGTGGGCGGATTCCGGGCGGCGGTGACGTTCAGCATGGCAGCGCGTCCTGAAGGATCGGTGACCGTGATCTGCAGGTCGGCCATGCCGGTCACGCGCGGACGCAGCGGGTAACGCAGACGTTGGCGTCCGCCGTCGAGGAGATCGACGGCCGGCGTCGTGGATTCGAAGAGGAGGGCGGGTTCCGCATGGGTCACGAACCGCAGGTCCTGGGGAAGGCCGGGACCCAGTTCCAGGACGAGTTCGCGATCCTCCGCGCGGGCTTGGACCGTGCCGGGGCCAGTGAGGTGGAACGGTTCGCTGGGCAGACGCACGGGAAGCGGTGTGCTGAAACGGCCGGCGCGACCGTCCGCGGAGATGGCCTGGACCGACCAGAAGTAGTCCACGCCGGGAATGAGATCCCTCACGTCCCAGGCCCGGGCGAAACCGGTATTCGCAAGTGCCGGAACCATGCTTTGTCCGGTGGTGGTTGCGCTGGGTGAGACCACATCGCCTGAGTCAGGCGTGATTCCTACGCGCACCCGGTAGCGCAGGGTGGCGGGGTTGGCGTTGCTGGGTGCCGCCCAGTGGAGGCGGGCCACCCCGCCGAAGAATTGCGGAGCAAGCGGGATGGGAATGCCGGGGGCTGGGTGCGGCGCGCGGGGATTCCGCAGGAGCTGAAGGTTCGCCTCCTGGTTGTTGATCGGGTCGACCGTCCTCACGACCAGATCCGGAGAACCGTCGCCGTCCACGTCGGCGATCGTTGGTGCGGATGGCAACCTGTCCAGGACGAGTGGCGTGGTGTCCACGGCCGGACCGAACACGCCGGGACGCGACCAGTGAAGCAACCCGATGTCCGTCCATCCCAGCCAGCCCGGTCCCCGTCCATCGAGGTCGAAGACGTCAAGGATCTGGCCGGGTGCCGTGAGGGACTGACGCCGGACGTTCGGGTTTGGAAACGGGATGCGCGCCCATTGCGAACGCCCGACGAAACCATCGAGCGCGCCGTCCCCGTCGAAGTCACCTAGCCACGCGATCGCGTCGGTCGAGGGCGTCCATGAAAGGGGGAGTTCCAGCCAGTCGGCATCGGGTGTCGGGCGGTGGATCCAACTCCAACCCGTGTCCGACCGGGACACCAGCAGGTCGGGCGAACCGTCCGAATTCCAGTCGCCCGGGTGGATCGACAGGGGCGAGTTCCGTGTGCGGAACAGGTTGGAACGGGTGGTCGACGTGAGGAGGACGAAGTGGGTCATGACGGCGTTGGTGGCCTCGATGCCGACCAGGTCCGGGCGGCCGTCGTTGTCGAGGTCGCCCCACGCAATGAACTGGAGCGACGTGCCGGGGTTGCGTTGTGCGACCTGCCATCCCTGAGGTTGGGTCAGGATCGTGGTGAACGTCGTTCCGCCGTCGCCTTCCGCGACGAGATCGACGCGGTTGTCCCCGTTGATGTCGGCCCATCGGAACGAGGATTGGTTGGCCACGATTTCCTCGGAGCGCATCGCCCATCCTGTGGGCGCGTTGTTGCGGAGCAGGCGGAGCGTGTTCGAGGGATCGATCCAGGCGAGGTCGAGATCACCGTCGGCATCGACGTCCGCGAAGGCTGGTTGGCGGACCGTTTCGGAAGTGATGTCGATCGGCGCGGAAAGAAGCCGGGGCGCGGGTTGGATCTTCAGGGTGCGGGTTTCGGAGATTCCGCCGGCAGGATCGGAAAGGGTCACGGTCACCGTCATCGGCGTCGACGGCGTCGTGTCCAGGCGCAGGATCTCAACGCGTCCCTCCGGAGCCAGGGTGACGCGGCGTTGTTCGGCGGGCCAGGCCGCCGCGGGTTCGACACTGACCTGTGCGGTGATGGATTCGACGGGATTGTCGACGTCGTGAAAGAGGAGGCGCAGTGGTGCGGGAATTTCGCCGATGAACTGCAACACGGGTTCGGGGGCCGGTTCGAGCAGCGTGGGTGCGTCGTTGACCGGTGTGAGGGTCACCGGTGTGCGGCGCACGGTAGTCAGCCCGGCGGTATCGGTGACCGTGAGCTCGAGTTCGGTGCGGCCGTTCTGATTCGGTTTGCCGACCACCCGCACACGGAGCAGGACGCGGTCCTTGCTGGACTCCACACGGCTGAGCGAGACGACCGCCAGGCCGGGATCGAGGATCCGGGCGGAATGCGTCAGCAGTTCGGCTGAGATCGCACCGTCGGAGAGGACGACGTCCACCGACGCCGCGGTGTCCTCTGCCAACGTGAACTCGGGAATCGCGGCGACTTCGGGCGGACTGATGACGCCGAGGCCCTCGACGACGGCCTCCGGCGTGAACGCACCGCCGACGCCATTGGCATCGATGGCCTGGACGGACCAGTGGAGTTCCGCGATCTCGATGCCGTCCAGATCGAGCAACAGTTCGGTGCGGCGTCCGGCGTTGCCGTCGCCCCGGACCAGTCGCTTGCCGGAAGGCAAGGCGAGGGCGGACACGATGTCATTGGTGCCGGATCTGCGTCCGGCACGGACATTGTAGGTGAGGCCGGAGCGTTGGTTGAGATCCGTGGCAGGGTCCCAGCTGAGCCGGACGAGGCCGGGCCTCAGGACCGTGGCTCTCGGACGCGCCGGGGCCGAGGGAGGAAGGTTCAGGTAGGGGAGCGCATTGGAGTAGATCCGAAGGTTCCTGGCCTCGGGCATCGCCAGATCCAGCCGCCCGGGTTGATCAAAGGTCGCAGCGATCGGCGAAGGCCCCGAAGGAAGACGTGGCAACCGTCCGACGGGGGCGAACACGCCCGGGGCCAGCTGCCGGTGGAAGAACCAGCCCGAATCCCCTTCGTGGCGGCCGGCGCACAGGACGTCCGGCAGGCCGTCCTGATCGAAGTCGGCGAACACCGGCGAGGCGGGTTCGCCGCGGAATTCATCCAGTGGGGAATGGGGGCCTTCGAAGGTCCAGCCGGGAGTGAAGCCCGCCGGTGTTCCCCGCAGTAACCGGAGCTCGACGCTCGTGCGCTGCCCCGAAGTCATCCGCATCAACCAGAGGTCGAGCCGACCATCGACATCGTAATCCACCAGTCCGCAGAGCACCCAGGCCCCGGCCTCCATCGCGAGGACGTCGGTGGAGAATTGGCCTTTTCCGTCATTCAACAGCAGCATCGGACGCCCGGTGTTGGAGGTGTTGGCGGCCCGGGCCAGCACCAGCAGGTCCAGATCCCCGTCGTTGTCGACGTCGCCCAGGGACACGGCCCCGCCGATTCCCGGGATTCCCGCCGGCTTTTCCGCGAACGCCCCGCGACCATCCGCCAGCAGGATCCGGGTGTAGGCTGTCGAGGGGCTGGCCGCGGTCGAGACCACCAGGTCCTGATCGCCGTCACCGTCGAGGTCGCCTGTGGCCAGGCGGGACCGGCCATTGATCGAGATTCCCGGGACGTCCTGAAAGCGGAAGAGCACGCGCATCGGATCTGTCACGAGGGACCAGATCCGGACCCGGTTGGAGGGAAACGGCTGGGCCAGGTCCGGAAGGCCGTCACCGTTGAAATCACCCCAGGTCCCATACGCAATCGACTCGGTCATCGTCGAAGGGGGCGGCGATGCTTCTGTGGGAAACGAGGCGGTGTTCGTGGACCACAGTACGTAAGCAGGCCCGGAACCGGCCTGTTCGCGGCGGTGCAGGTCCGGAATCCCGTCCCGGTTCAGGTCCACGAGCTCCACCGGGAGGTTGCCGACGGCTGGCCCGCGGCTCGACCGCAGGTTCACCCACGGTGGTTCCACGACTGCCTGGAAGATACGCGTATCAATCGCCCCGCTCCGGTCCTTCGCGGTGATCTTGATCCGCAGGATCCCCGGACCCGGGAACGGCTGGTTGAGCTCAGTCCGCAGTTCGAAGGTATTCGTGCCCGTGCTGCGGATGGAGAGCGAAACCGGCTCGGGCAGTGTGCTCTCGATGACTTCGGGTGGAAGAAACCCCACAACGAAATCGTCTGGATCCATCACGCGAAGCGGAACGGGAACGAAGTTTCCATGCGTGAACCAGCGGCGATCGGCGATCGGGTCGAGAACGGGCGGGTCATTGACCGGGATCACCCGTATCGGCAAGACCATCCGGCCGACTTCAGTGGGTGGGTTGCCTTCCCGCAGGATCAGCCGGATTTCCTGCCGTCCGTGTGCATTGGGCGCAGGAGCCGCCGAAACAAAGTAGGCCCCGTCTGAACCGCTGACGGTGATCGAACCTGGCGGGAACAACGGCGTGCCCATGGAAGAAGGCTCCACGACGATTTCTGGATTCACTGCCCCCGTTCCTTCGAGGGACACAGGATGGCGTCGAAGCGGATGGTCTTCCTGGATCTCGACGGCAGGCAGCACGACCTCGGCCGCCCCGAGGCGGAGTCCGAGAAGCAGGAAGACCGCGATGGACAGGCGCAGTAGTGGCAGGTGTCGGTTGTGCATAGGGAACAGGGGGTGCGGTAAAATTCTTAGCAAACGCCATGCCGGGGGTTTTCACCGAGGGGTACCTTCGCCCCATGGGACCCAACCTGGTGCGGCGATGTCCTCATCGCCATGGGGGTGACTTTGGGAGAGGGGCGACGAGGACGTCGACACTCCGCCTGAAAGGCAATGGTGAAAGGCAATGGGGTCGCGTCTAAATATTATACATTTGCATCCTCCCAACCCTTTCGGTGCGTCGGGTTTCACCCCATCGAGAACCAGCCTGTGTCGGCGCACGGTGCCAGATCGATGAAAGACCCTGTCTACAAGCTGATCGAACTCACCGGGACGTCGACCACCTCCATGGAGGAAGCGGTCGAGGTCGCGATCAAGCGGGCGGGCAAGACGGTCAAGAACCTCCGCTGGTTCCAGGTCATTGAGACACGTGGGACGATTGAAAAGGGTCACGTCCTGCTATGGCAGGTCACGCTCAAGGTGGGTTTCGCGGTGGAAGGGTGAGCCGGGGGAGGTGGGGGCTGTCTTCCAACTCACGGCACCGGGCTTGCCATGCGGAGGCTTCTCCGGATGATTCCAGACGATGCCTCGGCGGTTCCTGAACATTCATTCCTGACTTCCCGTGAATCCATCCAAGTCCCGATCCCGATTGATGATCCTGACCGGATTGCTCGCCGCCGGTCTGCTCGGTTGGTTTGGAATTGAACGGTGGACAGCGAGCCAGCCGACGAAAGTCGATTTTTCCGACGAGGTTGCCAGGATCACGGCCGATCCCGTCGAGCCGGCGACGCCCTCCGTCCGACCCGGGGAACCGGTGCGCCTGGCCATCGGACCACTCGGTGCGGGAGCGGCTGGGGTCGAGTCCAAGGTCGCGGATCTTCTGGTGGCGACGCTTTCGTCCGACCCGAAGCTCCAACTGGTCGAGCGCCGTGAAATTTCGCGCCTTTTCGCCGAGCTGGAATTGGGTGCGGCGGGTGCGGTGAAGACGGCGGATGCCACCCGGCTCGGAAGACTCGTGAAGGCGGACTGGCTGCTGCTGGGGGCACCCTATCGCGATCGGACCACCACGAACGCCGTCATCCGGTTGGTGGAGGCTTCCAGCGGCATTGTCCGTGAGTTGAGTGTCCTTCCCCTGGCAGCGAGCCCGGTCGAGGCTTCCGCCCAACTCTCGGAGATGGTGCGGACGTCGCTCAACGGAGGGGTGCGGACCAACGGTCCGATCTTTGTTTCGGTGGGAGGCTTCGAGGATCTGAGCGTGAATCCCCGCCTCAAGGGTGTGGAGGCGGAGTTGCGGGCGCACCTGTCGACCGTCCTGCCTTCCGCTCGCCGCGTCCTGCTGGAGCGCGAACTCACCGGCCTGTTGTTGGAAGAAATGCGGATGCAGCAGGCGGGGTTGTTGGCGGCGGGAACATCCCTGCCGCGCATCCAGACAGCGTTTTGGCTGGTGGATGGACGGTTCCAGTCCGTCGACAGCGTGGGTGAGGAAATCGATCTGACGGTCCGTTTGACCCGCATCGGAGGTGGCGTGGAACGGAAGACGGTCCGGGCACGTCAGGGAAATGCCCTGAACCAGGCCGTGGCGAACGCTGTCGAGGGCCTCGCTGCCAAGGAACCCGCGACGGTGCCACAGGTCACCCGGAAAGGCGAAATCCGTGCCCAGCTCGCCGCCGGCATGGAGCGGGCAGAGCTCGAGGACCGGGACCTTCGTCCGATGTATTGGTTCAGCCGATTGAGGACCGCTGCGTGGAACGACGGGCCGGACAAGGTGGCCCGGCGTGCCGAGAACCTGAAGGCCGCCATCTCGATGTTCGAGTCGGTCCTGTTGCTCGACCCCGAGCATGTCGAGGCACGTCTGTATCTGGCCCGTTGCCTTGTGGAGCCGCCGATCCATCGGCCGGCCGAAGCCCTGGAGCTCTACCGGGAACTGCTTGGGAACCGCAGCGAGACAGCGGCCCTCATGGCTGCGGAGTCCATCGGGTATACCTTCCTGCTCTATGACGATGCACGGCGTGCCGGTGAATGGTTCAAGCAGTGCCAGGCGCATCCGGTGTATGGGAAGGGGCGTACGTTCAGCGTCGCCCTGGATACGGTGTCGCGGGAGTTGAACGAGGAAACGGCAGAAGCGGATTCGCCCGCCAGGAAGGCCAAGGAAGAGCGACTGGTGGAGGCGATCCGCGCCTGTCGGACCAATGCGATGGCCGGACGCCATTTCGACCACGAGGGCGCGTATTCGACCTTCGTGCAAGGGCGCGCCGAAGGCCTCGAGGAAGGACGGCAGCACCTCATCGAGTTCTTTCCGAAGCTGGCCGCGGAGGTGCCGGAGCTCCGGCCCTTCATCCTTCTGGACATCTGCTCCTACCTTCGCTCCACGAACAATCAGGTCCATGTGGAACTCGTGCGTTACCTGACGGAACTCCGCAAGAAGCCGACCGAGGTCCTCATGGCGAAGGAATTCTACCGTCGACTCGTCGAACGTCTCCGCGACGTCGGGGATCCCGCCTACCGTCCGCTGTCCGTTCTCGTCACCGACACGTTGGACGACGCCCGTCGCGCGGGTATCCAGATCGAACTCGGACCCGTCCAGGTCGTCCGCATGGCCTACTCGCTCTTCGAGGTCGGGCGGATCGATGAGGCGCTCGCGAAGTTCCAGAGCATCCCGGATCAGGTCGTCGCCATGGATGGCAGTGGGCCCTGGGGACGGTATCCGCTGGCTTACGTCATCCCGGAGAATCGCGTCCGGGCGTGCCTTCGCCAGCTGGGGCGGCCGTTCACGGAGAAGCCCGAATTCATGCCCCTTCCGGAATTCCTGCTCGCACGCGAAAGCTCGTTCGTCTTCGTGCCCGATGGTTCCCGGCTGTGGATCGCCTGCTGCGATGAGGTCGTGGAGCAACCGGTCGGTGGCGGCCTTGGTGTGACGAAGCGGTTGCCCATCTCCTCCGAGACCCCACCGAAGGTGATGGTGCAGTCGGCCACGACCCTTTGGATCGGCACCGAGGGTTCCGGGCTCCTCGAGTACGACAAGAAGACCGGGCAGACCCGAAAACGTACCACCGCCGATGGCCTGTTGTTTGACGACATCCGCGCCCTTCACCTCGACGGCACCCAGTTGTGGATCGGTTCGGCCAGCGATGGAGCCGGCGGACTCTCCCGGTTGGACCTGACCACCGGGCGCATCAACAGCTTTGTTCCGGCGTTGGTGCGGATCAACCCGCAGGAGATTTCCGAGGTGGAGCGTACGGCAGCGCCGCGGCGTCCGGTGACCGCCTTGATGACCGATGGGCGCGACGGGCTCTGGGTGGGCGTCGAGGACTTCGGTGTGCAACGGATGAATCTCAAGGACGGATCGTGGACCACGCCGCTCCCGAGCAAGGAACAGTTTTCCCGCGTCGCCTGCTTCGCCAGCCATGGCGAATGGCTCCTCGTCGGTGAACATCCGGAAGTCATGCAGCAAAGTGATACCAACCTGCTGACGATGCGCCCTTGGGATGGCGGAACACCGGTTCTGTATGGGCCTTCTGCCGGACTGCCGTATCCGGCGGTCTCGACGCTCGCCGTGGACGGCGACCAGATGTGGATCGGCGGTCCCGGCTATGTCGCGGTGATGGATCTGAAATCCCGTCGGATCCTGAAGCGCAACCTCATGAACAGCACCCTGGCGACGCAGCTCACGATCCAGGGCGACTCGGTCTGGGTGAAGTTGAACAACGAGATCGCGCGCTTCCCCCGCAACGTTGCTCGGTGAGGTGAAGCCTTCCTTGAAACTGAAGGCTTCCAACTCCTTCTGGGCAGTGCATAGGGATGGGGGTGATGATTGGCTTCCAACGTCGGCGCGCGTTGTCGGGGATCCTGACGGTTCCCTTGGTGTTCACCTTGTTCGGGGCGGAATCCGCGATGAAGCGGGTGACGTTGCCCGATGTGAAGCCGGTTGAGTTCAAGCCGTACGCGCAACTCGAGATCCCGGCGAACCGCGAGCCGTCGGGGATCGTGAAGAGCCGACTGTGGCCGGACGTGTACTGGGCGCACAACGATTCGGGGGACGGGCCCCGTATCTTCGCCATGCACCGCGACGGGCGGATGTATCCCTCCGAACGTGATGGCGCCGCGCACGGCGTGCGGATCCCGGATGCGGTGAACGTCGACTGGGAGGACATCGCCACGGATGACCAAGGGCGCTTGATCATCGGTGACTTCGGGAACAGCGAGTCGAACACGCGCCGCGACCTGTGCCTGTACTTCATCGAGGAGCCGCATCCGTCGGCCGGCTATACGTCGGTCTCGAAGAAGGTGTTCTTCCGGTATCCGGACCAGACCGAGGTCCCGTCGCCGGTGCGGAACTTCGATTCGGAAGCCCTCTTCTACGCGCACGGACATGCCTACATCCTGACGAAGCATCGGAGTGACACCGGCACGACGCTTTACCGGCTCGATTCCGAGGAGCCGGGTCGGGTGCATGTGCTGACGCGGTTGGAGTCATTCGATACACGGGACCAGGTCACCGGTGCGGATGTGTCGGCGGACGGCAAGCGGTTGGCGGTGTTGACCTATACGGGCATCTGGGTTTTCGACGCGCGCGAGAAGGAGAAGTGGTTCGATGGCGCGATCCGTTGGCTGCCGACGGAGGACGACGAGGCGGAAGCCATCACGATCGATGGCGACCGCCTGATCATCGCCGCGGATGAAGGGGACGGTGATCTCTACGACGTGCCGATCGCGTCGCTGCGTGTGGTGCGTGAATAGAGAACTCCTGCCGATGAAGGACTGGTTTCGTTCGACCTGGATTCGCGCCGTGTTGGCCGGCGTGGCAGTGGTTGGTCTGGCTTGGGCGTGGTGGCTGTATCCGACCGCGAACCGGTACTCGATCCTCCGCTGCACGATTTCGTATCTGGGTTCGCCGGATGCGGACCGGAACCCGGACGGATGGCGCGTGTATCAGGTCGGGATGACGTCATTGATCGTGCTCATGCTGGGTTTTCTTGGGGATCGTCACCGGCGTTGCGTGGGGGGTGCGTGGAGCCTGTCGGGCATTGCCAGTGTTCCGCTCTTCGTAGCGATGGGCTTGCTGCTGTCGTCGGTGTGGATTCCTGACAGCCGATCGGGTGACTGGTTCGGGATGACGAGCAGCCAGTTGCACACGCGGCTGGCGATCCTCGCGATTCCCGTGATGGGGTTGGGGCTGTTTCTGGACACCGTGGGGACGTTCCGCGACGGCATGCGGTTTGTGTCGCTGTGGCCCGCGCACGGGTTCGCGGCGTTGGTGGGCGTGGGCTTCTGGCAGTTGGCCGAGTGGGAGCGGATGTGTCGGTTGGACAAGAGCCTCAAGCACTGGCCGGGCGACGGTCTGCATTCGACGCCGCTGTGGGAATGGATCCTGTTCGTCTATCTGCTGGGTCATATCCTGTGGATGGCCCACCGCACGGAGGGTAGACGACGTGAGGAGGCTGAAGGCCGGGTGCCCTCACCCGGCGGGATTGGGGATGCGCCGCGTAGGGGCACGCGGCCTTCAATGGGTCGAGGCTGAAGGCCGGGTGCCCTCACCCGGCGCATGCATTGAGGACTGCCAGTTCATTGCTGCAAAACATCCTTTCCGTAGAGGGTCGGTTCTACGTGTGAACTTCCCGAGCTCAGGGCACCGCGGGTGAG
>JAIXZE010000053.1 GCA_027489875.1 Verrucomicrobiales bacterium | reverse complement strand
CGCCTTGAACCCCCAGCCTGAGTCGTTGGCAGGATTCATGATAGAGACGGCAGTGTGAACGTTTGGACAGCCACCGGAACCCATATGGCTCCGGAAACTCTCCAAGCCTCAAAACAGCAGTTTGGATCAATACGCTAAAGAGATAGCAGTTCCGCCATTTCATACAGATATAAGAGTCACAGTCGTTAACTCATCATTCCAACCCATCCTTCATCCATGCAACCATCAGTACCCTCCCAGCGGCAAAGCACCCAACTCCAAAACACCTGGACCCAGGCCGCCGCCCTCCTGGTTTCACTCTGCGCGTTGACATCCTCCGCCATCGCCCAGACGGCGGTCATGCTCGACGGTCGCGTGCTCACCCAAAAGGTGCCACTGGCGCTGTTTGCCACCGAGGGCCCGATCTGGAACCTGGACTTGGCCAACCAAGGCATCCTTGTCACAGGAAAGAAGGTTACGATCCCGGACACCGTCAACGGTACTTCCCTCCTCATCAGCGGCTCTTCAGTCCTCGGCCAGGATGGCGAAGCGCTGACCGGCATCGGTGCCAGAGACTTCACACGACTTACGGATGCCAATGCCATCGGCGCAGACCGCGATCCGCTCCGGGTCGCAGCGAACCTCGGACCCCGCCGTGTCGGTGCCGCCCGCTCGATCTTCAGCACCGTGGAAGCGCGTCGCACGTCGTCCAACCCATCCTTGGTCCGGGACTCCGTGGCTCAAACGGCAATCGAGCAGAACTACTTCCGACTCGTCCAGCAGGCCTACAGCGCCCATTCCAGAGTGTTGCCAGCCGACTTTCTGGATCGCGCCGGCCTGCGCGGCGCGTCCCCTGCTGACTGGGTCTATCCGGCAACCACCGGTGGAACTCTCAAATCCGCAGGACACGTCTATGTCGACGCCAGCGGCAACGAATTCTACGTCCCTGATGTCGAAGTGGTCATTGAACTGGCCGAGAATGTGGCCGGTGGCGTGGTTCGGTCGGTGGCCCGCGGAGACAGTTCGCGCCCCGACTCCTTCGTCATGGACGACATGCTGCTGATCTTCAACCAGGATCCGCGCTTCGGTGCCGACGTCCTCGGCTTGGGTGAAGCCTTGATCCCGCGCGATGAGTTCTTCAAACAAGCCATTCCCGGCCAGACCCACATTGACGTGATCGGCCACATGGTCGGTGACCACGTCATGATGGTTCAGGAAGTGCTCACCGAATTCACGGATCCAGCCGCCGGAATCCATATCACGGCTGATCGTTTTGTGATCCGTACTGGCGAAGCGCGCTGGCGCGGCACCGTGGACAAACCAAGTGGCATCCGTCTCGCCGCCGTCCTGATTTTCACTTCCGCTCAAGGCGTCGAAACACGCCGCACCGTTGCGGTCGCAATGGTGATCGACCCCCTGACCGGCCTCGCCACGTACGATGCACGGATTCGCCCGCTCAACATTGCGACCCTCACCCACATCGAGATGCAGGCCATCAACACAACCAGCAACTCCATCGAGGCTAGCGAGCGCTACGACATAACCCCATTCCGGCAATAGTCCGCCTCACTGCGGACGCGACGGCCCCGAAGGCCGTGGCCACAGGCCCGGAGGGCCGAAATACAATAGCCCACGGCGTAAGTCGTGGGTGAACATGCATTTCGGGACCCCAGCCCCAGCGGGGCGACAGAATCCACTCCTGCCGGAATCTTTCGCCCCTCCGGAGCTCGATCCCTTTCGCGCTTCAACCCACCGCTGACGCCGTCGGCTACCCTCTCTCGGTGCTCCGCACCTGCACCCTGCATGTTCGCGTGTTCACGCGAGAATCCTATCCACGGATGAGCAGAAGGAGATGGCCCCATTCGATGGGCGCATCCTGACACTGCCCCCGCATGGAACGGGGTGGCGACGTCCTCGTCGCCGTTCCAAAGCCATTCCCATGGCGATGAGAACATCGCCACCCCGTTCCAATTCTCAAACGGGGGCAGTGTCAAGATGCGCCCCCATCCAATCCGGTTCACGCTCGGCAGTTGAAGCCGTGCACCGCTTCGGGAAACCTTCCCCCATGCTCCGACCGCGCAAGAAGTACACCGTCTACGACCTCCAGCAGCTGAAGGGAAAACGCTGCCTCACGCACATCCACGTCAAGTCGCCGGAGGAAGCCACCGCCGCGGAGGCCGCTGGCGTGGATCTGATGTCATGCAGTTTCGATTCCCCGGAATCCCAGGCCCGCCTGCCACGCCTCGTCGAAGCCGCCCCCAACAGTTTCCTCTCCGCCGCCACCCCACACGGCCTCGCCTCGCCCGAGGAGGCCATCCGTGTTGGCTTCCGCGCCCTCGAAGCCGGGGCCAGCTCCGTCTATTGCTCCGCCAGCCCCTTCATCATCGAGGCCATGGCCCGCGAAGGCATCCCGGTGGTCGGTCACCTCGGACTCGTCCCCCGACATGTCACCTGGACTGGCTACCGCGCGATCGGCAAGACCGAGGCCGAAGCCCGCCTGCTGTTCGACCGCATGAAGACCCTCGAAGCGGCCGGGGCCTACGCCGCCGAACTTGAGTGCGTCCCCCACAACCTCGCCCGCTTCCTCTCCTCCCAGACCCGCATGCTCCTCATGTCGCTGGGTTCCGGCACCGGTTGCGACACGCAGTTCCTCTTCTCCTGCGACATCCTCGGCGACTACGAGGAACGCCTGCCGCGCCACGCCAAGGCCTACCGCAACTTCCTCGAAGAACACCGCCGCCTGCAGCGCGAGCGTGTCGCCGCCTTCAGCGAATACATCGCCGACGTCCGCGAAGGCCGCTTCCCCGGCCCCGCCAACCTCATCGAGATGGACGACACCACCCTCCAGAAGGTCATCACGGCCGTGGGGGAGAAGAAGTAGCCAGTCGCCAAGGGAAACGCCGCGTGGGGGCACGCGGCCTACAAACTGACAATGGTAGGCCGGGTGCCCTCACCCGGCGGGGATGACAACGCATCAGCACCCCCCATCCCCTATCGCCGCGGCAACAACTCCAGCAACTCCGCCGTCAGCGACGTGACCGCGGTCTCCAGCGTGGGCTTCAACTCCGGCGCAAACCGGTTCGAATGCAACCCCGGCGCATTCGCCGGATCCGTTCCCGACGGCACCGTTCCCACCCACAGGTCGAACAACGGCACCTTCTCCGCCGTTCGCCCGTACTCGCTGAAATCCTCGCCACCCATCACCGGATCCACCGTCCGCACGCGGTCGGCCGACAACCACGTCTTCAGCACCCCACCCATCCGCCGCGTCAGCGTGGGGTCATTGTAAAGCGCCGGCGTGAACTCATCCTGCACCTTCACCTCCGGCATCCGGTCCTCCGGGATCCCCGCCGCGATCGCCTGCCCGCGCACGATGCGCCGGATCGACGCAATCGCCTTCTCCCGCACCTCCGGCTTGTAGGAACGCACCGTCAACTGCAACGCCACGTCGTCCGGGATGATGTTGTGCTTCGATCCGCCGTGCACCGATCCCACCGTCACCACGACCGCATCCAGTGCGCTGATCTCGCGCGACCGGATCGTCTGCAACGCGAGGATCGACTGCGCCGCGAGCACCACGGGATCGCGGGTCTTCTCCGGATACGCCCCATGGCCGCCCACGCCGCGGAGCCGCACGTCGATGCTGTCCACATTCGCGAGGACATAGCCTTCGACGACGCCCACCGTTCCTGCGGGAAGTCCCGCGTGGCAATGCAACGACAGCGCGAAGTCCGGCTTGGGAAAGCGCTGGTACAAACCGTCGCGCAACATCCCGCGCGCGCCGCTGCCCACTTCCTCGGCCGGTTGGCCGATCAACACCACCGTGCCCTGCCACCGATTCGTCAACGTCCCCAGCACCCGGGCCACGCCCACCGCCGCCGTCATGTGCAGGTCGTGACCGCACGCGTGCATCACCGCCGTCTCCCCGCCTTTCCCATCAGACACCCGACGCGTGCTCGCGAACGCCAGCCCCGTCTCCTCCTTCAAAGGCAGCGCGTCCAGGTCACAACGCAGCAGCACGACTGGTCCAGGTCCGTTCCGTAACAAACCCACGACACCGTTCGTCGCGACGCCCGTCGTCACCTCCAAACCCGCCGAACGCAATTCCGCAGCGAACCGCTTCGCCGTCTCCACCTCGTGCCACGACAACTCCGGGCTCGCATGCAACTCGCGATACAACTGGTGCAGCGACGCCTCCTCCGACCGGAACCGCGTTGCCACGTCCTCCATCGGCGTCGCGGCCTGCGTCCCAACCACGCACGCCCAGCCCATCAACGCTCCCACGACCGTCCGGCATCCACGTCTCATGGAATCCATCCTGAACGGAAACACCAAGCGCTTCAAATCCCCCAATCGAACGGGGCGGCGACGTCCACGTCGCCCTCTCCCAGAGCCCCTCCCCACGGCGATGAAGACATCGCCTCCCCGTTCCAGTTCCCAAGCCGGGGCGGCGACGTCCACGTCGCCCTCTCCCAGAGCCCCTCCCCGCGGCGATGAGGACATCGCCTCCCCGTTCCAGTTCCCAAGCCGGGGTGGCGACGTCCACGTCGCCCTACCCCAAACCCAACTCCAACTGCTCCTGACGTCCCAACGCCCACGCCTCCACGCCCGCACGCCTCAGGTCGGCCGCAAACTGCGTCGCAAACCCGTGCACCGTGTAGACCACCTTCGGTTCCGCCCGCCGCACCAACTCCATCAACTCCGGATAATCCGCGTGATCGCTCAACGGAAACGCTGCGTCCGCCTGATACCGGAACCGACAGCCCGGATCCATCGCCCATCCGGTGATCACACCCACGCGCGAACGGCCCACCTCTTCGCGCAACGCCTTCAACGCCGAACCCGGGGGTGCCACCACCACATGCCCCCGCGCCTCCGCCACCTCCAGCAACCGGAAGTCCGGGAACACATGGCCCAGGTCCGCGTACACCCGCGTCATCTTCGCCACTGGCTCGGTCACCATGATCGGCAACCCTGCTCCGGACAGGCAGGCGAGGATTTCCTGCGCCTTCCCCAGCGAATACCCCAGCAGGACCGGAACCCCGCCTTCCTCCAGTGTCTCCCGACAGAACCGGTGGATCCCTGCGACGACCTCCGCCACCGGCGGGAACACATACTTCGGCCGGCCGAACGTCGTTTCCATCACCAGCACGTCCGCCTTCCGGGGTTCGCACACCTCCGACGCCATCCCCGGGCGCAGCTTGAAGTCGCCCGTGTACAGCAGCGATCCCTCGGCTCCTTCCAGCAACGACATCGCGGAACCCAGGATGTGCCCCGCCGGCAACAACGTCAGCGCGCCCTCCGCCAGTTCCCGACGTTCCCCGAAGGCCAGCGCGTGCTCCGTCCGCTCGCCCCCGATCCGCGCCCGCATCAACCGCCGCGTCGCCTCCGTCAGGTACACCTCCGCATGGCGCGCCGTGTGATCCGAGTGCGCGTGGCTCACGAAGACCGTCTCGCCGCGACCGATCGCCTCGTGCGCGTCCAGCCACATCCGCCATCCCGGCAGATGCAACGCACCCTTCACGTACTCAAACCGCGGACCACGCACGGACGCATTCTTGTGTCGTCACCCTTGAAACAGGAATCCCGAATCTTGAACCTGCACCGCACATGGACCTCTCGGATCTCTCGTGGCCGGCGGTTGCCGCGCTCCCACGCCACACGCCGGTCGTGATCCCCATCGCTGCCCTCGAACAGCACGGCCACCACCTGCCGCTCTTCACCGACAGCCTCCTCCTCGGCGAGGTCGTCCGACGGATCCGAGAACCCCTCGCCGACAAGGTCCTGTTCGCACCCCTCACCTGGCTCGGCAACTCGGACCATCACCTCGACTTCCAGGGAACCCTCTCCGCGCCGCCGCGGACCTACCTCGACCTCCTTGCCGGCCTCGCCGGGAACTTCATCGACCACGGCTTCCAGCGGATCGTCTTCCTCAACGGCCACGGTGGAAACGACGTTCCCGGACGCCAGGCCGTGTTCGAACTCCGTCAACGCCATCGTCACCGCAAGGACCTCCTCCTGCTCCTCGCGACGTACTGGAGCCTCGGTGCCAAACCGTGGGAGTCCGATCCAACCCTTCACCAGCGCGAGATGGGCCACGCCTGTGAATGGGAGACCTCGATGATCCTTCGCCTCGCACCGCACCTCGTCGGCGATTTCCGCAACACCGTCCCTGTCGAACCCGGGAACGCCTTCCTTCCTGCCGCCCGCGGCTGGACCACCCCGGATCGCAGCGCCCCGGGCCACATCGGATGGCCCCATCTCGCCTCCGCCGAGAAGGGCGAACACCTCTTCCGCGTCTTCGCCGCCGACGCCGCCTCCCTCCTCGAACGCGTCCTCTGCTGGGACGGCCACTCCTGGGAGGGATGAGCTTGAAACTTCCCCCCTTGAACCCCCGCCCCCCGTCGTGGAAATGGATCGTCTGCGGCCTGCTGCTGCTGGCCTCGGCGATCAACTACATGGATCGCCAGACCCTCGCCGGCGCGTCGGTCCGGATCACCCGTGAGTTCGGGCTTTCCCAGACCCAGTACGGGCAGGTCGAGGCGGTGTTCGGATACGCGTTCGCCGCTGGCTCGGTGGTCTTCGGCTGGGCCGCCGACCGCTTCGGGATCCGAGGCCTGTATGCGCTGGTCCTTGTCCTGTGGTCCATCGCGGGCTTCGCCACCGGAATGGTTTCCAACGCCAACGAACTCTTCCTCTGCCGCGCCTTCCTCGGATTCTTCGAAGCCGGCCACTGGCCCTGCGCCATCCGCACCACCCGACTCCTCCTCGACGAACGCCAACGTTCCATGGGCAACGGCCTCCTCCAGAGCGGGGCCTCGCTCGGGGCCATCCTCACGCCACTCATCCTGCGCGTCCTGATGGGCGATCCCAACGTCGCCGGTGGCTGGCGCACGCCCTTCCTTGTCGTCGGTGCCGCCGGCCTTCTCTGGATCATTCCGTGGTTCCTGCTCGTCCGCGCCTCCGACCTCACCGGCAACCGAGCGGGCCCGGTTTCCAGCGGTTCGCAGCCCGGCACCGCTCCCGCCGCGTCCCTCCTCTCCGTGCTCCTCAGCACGCGCATGTTCGTCCTCCTCGCCACCATCGCGTGCATCAACACCACCTGGCAGGTCCTGCGCGCGTGGCTGGTGAAGTTCCTCCAGGAAGGCCGCGGCTACACCGAGGCCCAGGCGCTCTACTTCAACTCCGCGTGGTTCGGCGCTGCCGACATCGGATGCCTCGCCGCCGGAGCCATTGCCGCGCGCCTCGCCCATCGCGGCATGGATGTGCATGCCTCCCGGGTCTGGGTTTTTGCCGGATGCGCCCTCCTGTGCGCCAGCGCCGGTGCGGTGCCGTGGCTGGCCCAGGGAGCACCGCTCCTCATCGTCCTCGCCCTGGTCGCCGCCGGTGCCCTGGGTGTCTTTCCCCTGTACCACGCCTTCACCCAGGACCTGCCTGGCGAACACCAGGGAAAGATCACCGGCATCGCCGGCGTCGCCGCCTGGGTCCTCCCGGCCCAGGCCCAGCGCCTCTTCGGCATCGTCGTCGACCGCACCGGATCCTTCGACCTCGGCCTGGCCCTGGCCGGATTCCTTCCGCTCCTCGCCCTCTTCCCCCTCTGGCTCCTGTGGAACCACGGCAGGACGCCCACGCCCAAGGCAATGGGGTCGCGTCTATAAATTATACATTTACCCGTCCCCACCCGCCGCTCCATCCGCCGCCCCCATGTCCCAATCCCGCCATACCGACCAATGCCCCGGGTGCGGCGCATGGACCCCCGCCCACGAACAGGACCGCCCCTGCTCCATCTGCGGATGGGAAGCTCCCGCGGAGACGTGCGATTCCGGCCGGTTGCTCGGTGACTGCGAACTCCTCGAGGAGATCGGCCGCGGCGGCATGGGCATCGTCTGGCGCGGTCGCCAGCGCGCACTGAACCGCGAGGTCGCCGTCAAGACGCTCGCCGGCGGCGGCCTCGACAACGCCGAATCCCGCGCCCGGTTCCGCACCGAGGCCCAGGCCACCGCCCGACTCCGCCATCCCAACATCGTCCCGGTGTTCGACGTGGGGGAATCCGACGGCACTCCGTACCTCGTCATGGAACTGGTCGCCGGACGCAACCTGCGCGAGGTCATCGGCGGCAATCCGGTGCCGCCCCGACTCGCCACCGAGTGGCTCCAATCCGCCGCCCAAGCCGTCCAGCATGCCCACGAACAGGGCGTCTTCCATCGCGATCTCAAGCCCTCCAACCTCCTCATCGAAACAACCCCGAACGGCTCCACGCTCCGCGTCACCGACTTCGGCCTCGCCAAGCTCGCCGACTCCGACCCCGGCATCACCCGCACCGGAGCCACCATCGGCTCCCCCTCCTTCATGCCGCCGGAACAGGCCCGCGGCGAAGCCTTCACCGCCCACAGCGACGTCTATGCCCTCGGCGCGGTCCTCTTCAACACGCTCACCGGCCGCCCGCCCTTCCTGGGCGATTCCCCCGCGGTCGTGCTCGCACAGGTCGAGACCGCGGAACCCATTCCTCCCCGCCGCCTCAACCCGACCGTCCCCGTCGACCTCGAAACGATCTGCCTCAAGTGCCTCGAGAAGAACCCCGCCAGCCGCTACGCCTCGGCCCGGGAACTCGCCGACGACCTTCGCCGGTATCTCGACGGCGAACCCGTCCTCGCCCGTCCCATTGGCCCGGTCAGCCGCCTCCTCCGCATGTCCCGGCGTCACCCGTGGCGTGCCACTGCGATCTCCCTCGCAGCCCTGCTGGTCATCGGCACCGGACTCCTCCTCGCGTGGAACGTCCGTATGGAACGGCGCCACAGCGAAGCCCTGCTCCGCGAACAGGCGGCCACCCGCAGCGCCCTCCTCCAGGCCCGACTCGGGGAAGCCCAGGCCATCCTCCGTCTCCGCCGGGCCGACAGCCGCCCGCGCGCCGAGGCACTCCTCCATCAGATCCTCGCCGATCATCCGCCGGTGCCTTTGCGCGACCTTGCCCGCGACGCACTCGTTGCCGCCCACAGCCTGCACCAGGCCCACACCGAGGGGCTGCCAGGCCCAGCGGCGCTGACATCCGACTGGACCATGAACGTCGGCGACCTCGCCCGTGGACGCTGGGCGCAGGCCAGGTTCAATGAAGGCGTGTTGATCCGAGACATCGCTTCGTCCACGAACATTTCCACCTTTCCTACGGCCCCGCGCGTTGTGACCGCGCTGATTGGATTCAGCCCTGGAGGCCGTTGGCTCGCCATCCGGCACCGCAACGAACTCGGGATCTGGGATACCACCCCGGGCGCACCCAAACCCCTGGCCTTTGTCCAGCACGCCTGGCCGGGCCGACACGGCTTCAACCTCAACAAGGTCGCCTTCACACCCGACGATGCCACCGTCTTCTGGACCGACGGCGATTCCGTTGTCGCCACCGTGATTGCTTCCGGCTCCCACGTCGCACGCTTCCCATTCGGTGATGGTGCGGATCGCCACTCGGGAGCCATCGCCATCGATCCTTCCGGTCGATTCCTCGGCATCGCACAGCCCAACGCTCCCATGCTCGAGGTCCGCAGCTGGCCTGAAGGCTCGGTGCTGGAAGAACTCACCCGGCGCCTCACCGAGCCGCTCTCGGCGCTTGCGCTCAGCCCTCACGCAGAACTCATCGCCGGGGGCGATCCCTCCGGTCGGATCACGGTCTGGCGGAACAGCGGTGACTTCGGCCCCCCGCTTGAGTTCCGCGGTCACTCCGAGGGTATCCGAGCGCTCCGTTTCTCGGGTGATGGACGGCTCCTGGCCTCGACCAGCCAGGACGGCACCCTGCGCGTCTGGGATTGCCGCGCGGGAAGTGAGTTCACATCCCTGCACTTCGATGCGGGCGTCGTGAGCTTCTCCACCAACCACCGCTCCATCGGCGCGGGCATCGATTCCGGGCGCGTCGTCCTGGCGCACCTGGATCCGTCACCGCTCCTCCACCGATTCCGACCTCACCCGCCGACGGGACTGCCTCAGGTCGCGTCCTTCGTGGCCGACAGCAAGTCCCTTCTGTGCCTCACCGACATCGGACTCCTGCAGTGTTCCGTCCCTGATTTCCGTGCCCTCGGCGTCCATCCATTGCGAAAACCCCAGAGCGTATCGCAGGATCCCAGCTCACCCCTGCGCTTCCATAGCGCCAGCCAGGCGGGCGTCCTTCTTCACGGCCTGGACCCATCCGTGCCCCCCCGGGCCATCACTCCACCTGCACAGCAAGGCTGGGACAGCCTGACGGCCAGCGGAAACAGTCCCTGGCTGGCTGCCTCCGATGTCGCCAACGCCCGCATCGCCTTGTGGCGATCCGAACCCTCAGCCGACGCAATCCTGCCACGCATCCTTGCGGTCGAAAAAGGTGCCGGGTCGCTCGCGCTCTCTCCCGACGGTTCCCGGGTCGCCATGGGTTTTCGATACGACCCCGGCTTGCACATCATCGACCTGAAAGACGGGCGGATCGAACAGAAGCTGTCCATGCCCGGCAGCCAGAATCTTGCGTGGAGCCCCGACGGCCGATGGCTGGCGACCAGTGGCACCGCCCACCTTCTCTGGGACACGAAGACCTGGACAGCGCGCCCTCTCCCGGAGATGGCCCCCTGCGCTCCTCCTGCGGGCGGGGTCGCGTTCAGCCCAACACCACCCGGCCAATCCACGTCCCTTCTCGCCCTGGTCAACGGCGGCACACGCATCGTCCTCGTCGAACCGGCCACCCAAAAGGTCATCGCCAACCTCGAGGCACCCGAAGGCCGCGTCCTCTACCAACTCGCCTTTTCCCCGGACCTCCAATGGCTCGCAGCAACCTCGGCCCAGGGTGAAATCCAACTCTGGAACCTCACCCACCTCCGGACGCTGGCTCGCTGAAGGGGGTTGGCCCGTTGCTACTTCGGATCGTTCGCCGCCTGGGCCGACTTCATCTCGTTCATCCGCTTCACCGCCTGCATCAGGAATTCCACATCCGCGAAGGGCTTGCCGCCCGTCCGCTTCCAGTGGACGCGACCCCGGGTGTCGATGAGCACCGTCGAGTGCAACTCCAGATCCTCGAAGTCATCGTACGACGCGAACCGTCGGGCGTTCTCATGATTCGTGTCCGAGAGCAGCCGCAGGGTGAGCTTGCCGAGCTTGGGCGACGCCTTGTTCTTCTCGGGCGACACACTGCTCACTCCCAACACCACGGTATTCTGGCTGCCCCATTCCTCGCCCCGCCCGTTGATCGCCTTCAACTGCTCCATGCAATGGACGCATTCGTCGTTCAGGTAGAACACGAGCAGGACATTCGTTCCCTTGAACTGTTCCAGCGTCACAGGGCGGCCGTCCACGTCGAGGCAGTTGAGCCGCGGCGCCGCGTAAGGCTGCCAGTTCTGCGGTCCGATCTTCGCCAGTTGTTCCGGCCGGTACGGGCGTTCGACCGCCAGTGTCGGCGCGATGGGCTTGGCCCGGATTCCCAGGGCCGTCGCCGTCGTCATCCACTTCAGGTCCCGGTCCGCGCCCGACCACACGTAGAGCAGTCGCCCGAGCGCTTCCTCGGCCTTCTCCCGCGCCCCGGTGGCGGCGTAGGCCCGGCTCAGGCCCGAGAGCGTGAACGCGTCGTACGGCTCCTGCTTCAACGCCCGTTGGTACGCTTCGATCGCCAGTCGCGGCTCACCGCGTTCGAGGTAGACATCACCCACCAACCGGGCGATCGGCCAAGGCATCGCGGGCGGATCATTCTCGTAGGTGAGTGCCTCCCGATCCTTGCGTTCCGACTCCGCCGCATCCAGCAGCAGCCGGGTCGAGTCGAGGAGGTTTCCTTCCGCACCGAGGAGCAGGCCCTCGGCAATCTTCACGACATACCCCGTCTCCGACTCTTTCTTGGTTCCGACCTGCGCCTTGAGCTGGCGGAGCTGGAGCCGTGCGCGATGCAGGTCCTTCTTCCCGACGTAGGCCAGCGTCTCGGCGAAGGCGCGGAGCATCTTGTCGCCCGGGATGTCTCGCCACGGGATGGCCACCGAGTTCGACTTCGACAGGATATCGTCCCAGCGCTCGAACTTCACCAGGCCCCGGACGAGCGCCACCATGCCCTGGTCGAACGCCCCGTACTGGTTGTCCTTGTTCGCCTCGGGATCCCGGGGCGCCGCGATCAGGTCGCGCGCGCCCTGAAGCGCCGCCGCCACCATGCCCAGTTGCTCCTGGATGTAGCAGAGATAGTTCCGGTTGTGCGCGAAGTTCCACGTCTCGAACGGAAGCGCCAACTGCTCGTTCATGTAGCGCAACTCGATGCGCGTCGCCGTGTCCATGGACCACGCCGCCTCGTGCCAGAGTCCCATCTTGGTATAGTTGTGACCCGGCATGTGATCGGCGTGGCCGACCCTCGGAGCCACCTGCCCGTAGCGGATGCAGCTGGGAAGCCCCTGCTCGGGCACGGAGCCATCCCAGTTGTGGATCCGGTAATGATGGGCCCCGGGATGATCCGGTTCCTTGGCGAGCACCTGCTGGATCAGCAGTTCAGTCCCCAACGAGCGCGCGGGATCAATCGAGAAGAGCGCCGTCAGGGCCTTGGCCTCGATGTCATCCGGATACTTCAGCGCCAACGCCTGCAGTCGGCGGCAGAGGATTTCAAACCGTTCCTTCCCACCCAGGCTGAACGCCTCCCCCGTGAACGCATCGGCCCAGGCCTCGATGTAGGCGCGCTCGCGCTCACTGACCGTCCCCTTGAGCCGGACCGCGTCATTGAGGAAGTCGAGGTAGCGCTTGGCCTCAGGCACGTCCAACGGCCCGCGGGTGAACCAGGTCAACCCGCAACGCGCCAGCCCCCAATAGGCCATGGCATTCTCGGGATCGAGCTTCAGGCACCACCGGAACGATCTCTCCGCCTCCTCGAACCAGAACGAATGCAGCAGCGTGTTCCCCTGATCAAACCACTCCTGCACTTCCGGGACCTTGGTCGTGATCGGGAAGTGGCTGTGGCCAATCCCCTCCATCTTCCACGGTTTCTGACGCAGGCCAGAATCAAAGGCCGTCCCGTGACGCGAATGCCCGGGCCCTTCATCCGCCCGACAGACAGTTCCGAAGCAGGCAATCCCGACGGCAAGGAGACTCAGGAATCCGCGAAGGCGAATCATGCCCCGAGCCTGCCGCCCCGCCCCGCCCCTGACGACCGAAAACCCCACCCGCTTCCATTCGAAAGCCTCATCCTGACGCTGCCCCCCATTTGAGAACGGAAACAGGGAGGCGACATCCTCGTCAGCCCTCTCCCAGAGCCCCTCCCCACGGCGATGAGGACATCGCCTCCCCGTTCCAGATCCCAAGCCGGGGTGGCGACGTCCTCGTCGCCGTGGAAAGAGGAGAGACAATGCCGCACGTTGAAAACCAACGCTGCTGCGTCCCCTAGTCGAGGGTTGGCATTGGCAGCTCCCGATCCATCTCCGGACGATACTCCGGTCCAAGAAGGCGCCGCACAGACTCGGATCCCGAGTCCACCAGCACATGCAACTGGGCAAGGGGATCGCCAAACAGGCACAGGTGAAGCGAAACACAGAGGTCACAGGGGGACTGCAGATCCAGTTCCAAACCCTCGGGCAATGCCTCATCGCCCGAGCAGATTGGATCTATCAGAACCCATTTCCCGAGCATGGGCGGCATGTGCACCCACCCAAAGAGCTCTGATGTCGCATCGCAAGCCTCAGGAATCCCGGAGTCATCCAGGTCGACTTCCTGAGTCATGATGGCGAGCGCATCAACTGACCCACCATCGAACTCAAGCTTCACCTGAAAAAGACAAGCCCCACACCCTGCACTTCCCCAAAGAACCAAGCATCGAGATCCTCCAAAGGGTGCCTGCCGTGGGATGCACATCTCCGGATTGGGGAGCTTGTCCAAGTAATCCCGGAGGACCTTGGATTCAGGGGCATCAAATCCTCCCCACGTAGATACGGCTTCCGCAGGAGCCAGCGTGAGCATCGCCGAGAACGGAACCGGGCGGTGAACAACCAGCGGGCGAAGACGGATCCTGACTTGCATAGTAGGCCGGAGTAATTGGCTCGTTTAGGTGTGTCGGTAGATCAAAGAAATGACGGTCAGGACGCGCGTCTGCTTCTGACGATTGAGCCCGTCTCGCGCCGCACCAGTTCTCCCTTCGCCTCTCTTCGTGGTCAACCCTCGTCTCCGACGACCAAACTGAAGTCATTCTCACCGCGCCAGCGCTGGGTCGGTTCCTTATCTTCACGAAATGCCGTTCGCGAATTTAAGCAACCTCTTGAATTCATGAACCTCAGCATCTGCATTTAAACTGCGGTCCGTTTTCATCAAAACCCCAAGCCCTTCACGTACCCGGAGTCTTTGCCCGTGCGGTGGTGCCTTCGCATTCAAGGCGGTTGATGGCGGTCTGAACTTCGTCGAGGTCGATCCCAGCCTCTTCCTCAAAGGAAACGCTGCGATGGGAGACGCCCAGAGTGTCGGCGGTTCCCGCACACCCCCATGTGCCAACGAACGGAAAGCCGCGGCACCAGGCCCGGAGGGCCGCCAGATGATAGCCCAGCGCGTGAGCGCTGGGTTCCGTCCCCCCATGAAAACCCAACCCCGGATGGGGCGACAGATTCCTTCCCCCTACGAACGCCAATATCCGATCGCGTCTCCAGACCCCGACAACGCCCCCGAACACGAAGCGGATAAGCCGCAAAGCCTCGAAGCCGCCAAGGTGTCCGTCATCGCCATTCTGGAATCCCACTGCTTCCACCGGTTTGAAATCCGCCCGGTCTGCTTTGCGTCTCCTGACTAACTCACCCAGTTACTCTCCGGGTCGACCGGGTTTTCAGACCCTTGTTTGCTACCAATGAACTGAGCACCCGTTCGTTGATGATGACCCACGGATCTGAAGGCCGGGTGCCCTCACCCGGCGGGATTGGGGATGCGCCGCGTGGGGTCACGCGGCCTTCAATGGGTCGAGGCTGAAGGCCGGGTGCCCTCACCCGGCGCATGCAATGAAGACCTCCCGT
>JAIXZE010000335.1 GCA_027489875.1 Verrucomicrobiales bacterium | reverse complement strand
GCCACATGAAGGCCCAGGGCGGGACGTGATGGATCAGGGGCAGTGTCAGGAGAGGAAGGACGACAAGGGGACCGCAGGCGAGGGCGACCGCGTGAGGACGGCGCGGCGCGCTGGGTTGCTTGATTACGGTCGCGTCACTCATTTCACTAAAGACAGAAATAAAGGAATCCTCCGGGCGGGCAAGGCGAATCTGCACGGATGTCCTCAAGCGGGCGCATTGTGACGCGGCCCCCGCAAGGAACGGGGTGGCGACGTCCTCGTCGCCGTTCCGAAGCCTTTCCATGGCGATGAGGACATCGCCGCCCCGATAACCATTCACACAGGGGGGAGAGTCAGGATGCGCTCTCCTGGAGGTGGGGTGACTGAACTACTAATCGAAAACAAATTAGTAGTTGGTTAGTCGATGGGCCGGCGGCGGGCCCCCGCAGCAGCGTCGCCGAGGATCTCGGTGACGGACTTTCAGATGGCTTCGCAGATGGATTCGAGGGGCAGGTCGTTGGGGTCCCGAGAACCAAGCCTGGGGGTTGCGCTCAATCGTGGAGGGTGCGGCTGGAGTTGGGGAAGGTTGGGGATTCAAGGGGGAAGTCCGCCGCGTGAGGGCACGCGGCCGACAAAGGGAGTTCCCGGCTTCCAAAGGCGTGTTGGGTATGCTGAAGGTGCACAGAATCCGGCGTGTCACGTCCTGATTCAAAGTGGTCGCAGCAGGGCTCTGACACCTGAAGTCAGCGGTTGTGTCTTTGGTGACGCCTCCCCCGGAAATGCATCCCGCGCCCGCCCTCGCCGCAACGCGGCGCACGGCGACAGCCCGGGGTGGAGCGGAGCGGAACCCTGGGTCAATCCACCCCACAACACCTCGCCCCAACGGGGCGAACGGTGACCACACGCACCCTGTTCCGTGTGCCCTTTCAGGGCACAGAGGACGTTGTGTGGCTTGGCCCCCGGGGTTCCACCCTTTCACCTGTTGCCCCTTCGGGGCATGAGCTTGAATCTGAAAACTTCGAACTCGCGCCTGCCGCGTGACCTCGTCAGCTACGACGAAGGAAGGATAGGGATTGCCTGGCGTGGGCGTGGTTCCACACTCGGGAGGTGAACGGGCATCGGAACGGGTGGTGGCAGATGTTGCCGGGGATTCTGCTCCCCGTGTCCGTGCTCGCCAAGGCTGCGGACCCGACGCCGGCGATTCCCCATCCCCATCCATTCCTTGTGGAGCATTGCGTGGGATGCCATGGACCCGAGAAGCAGAAGGGGGACTTCCGGATCGATACGCAGCTGTCATTGGCGTTCACCAACCGCCTCACCGCCGAGCGCTGGAAGGAGGTCCTCGATGTCCTCAACGGGCATGAGATGCCGCCGCCCAAGGAACCCCAGCCGTCGCCTGCGGCCGCGGCGGCGTTCGTGGAGTGGCTGACCCAGGAACTTACCCAGGCCGAGATCGCCCGGCGCGCCACCGAGGTCACGCAACGCCGGCTCAATCGCGACGAGTACAACCGGACACTGCGCGCACTGCTGCGGATTTCCTTCGATGCGGGACAGCTCCTGCCTGCGGATCCGCCTTCCGGTGGCTTCGACAACAACGGCGCGGGACTCACCCTCTCGCCGCTGCATCTGGAACTCTACTACTCGGCGGCGCGGATGGCGCTGGACCGCGCGATGGTGTCGGGTGCCGCGCCCCAACGGATCCGCTGGCGCTTTGATCCGGAGGAAGGCAGCGCGGGCATGGACCGGTACCGCGTGGCGCGCGGGGACCAGAAGCAGATCCTGCTGAACGGCGGCCGGAACCGGTTCACGAACGGTTTCACCGTGCTGACGATCGCGGGGTGGGATCGGAACGTGGACTTCCGGAACTTCAAGGTGCCGGTCGAGGGCGAGTACGTGATCCGGATGCGCGCGGCGGGTGTGGTTCCGGACCGTGCGGCGTTCATCGAATCGGTGCGACCGTTCCTGGAGAAGGAACGGGACGAAGAGATCGCGCGGAATCCCAAGGGTCGCCGTGGGCGGGAGGAACATTTCACGAACCTGCTGGAGCACCTGCGGACCGAAGCCATGTACGACTTCGGTCCACCGCGCGTGAAAGTGACCCAGCATCTGGGCGGGCAGCCCCGCGTGCTGCGGGAGATGGACATCGACGCACCGCTGGATGCGCCGCGGGAGATCGAGTTCACGGCGCGGTTCACGACGAAGTCCGCCGGTCTGACGTTCGAATACGCCTACAGCATTCCGAAGGTCCTCGAGAACCATGCGTGGCAGGGCAAGGACGGTGTGCGGCGGCCGGAATTGTGGATCGACTGGATCGAGATCGAAGGACCCATCGACGAGGGTTGGCCACCGCCGTCGCATCGGGCGGTGATCAGCGCCGCGGCCGAGGCGATTCCAGGCGAGCGGGATCGTGCAGCCGTCGTGCTGCGCGACTTCATGCCGCGCGCGTGGCGACGTCCGGTGACCGACGATGAAGTCGCCTCGAAGCTGGCCTTGTACGACCGGCTGCGTCCGGCAGCAGTGGACTTTCAGGATGCGCTGAAGGGCGCGTTGACCGCGGTGCTGACGTCGCCGCACTTCCTCTATCTCGTGGAGCCCTCGGCTCCAGGTACGCGCCTGGATGCGTGGGCACTGGCTTCGCGGCTCAGTTACTTCCTGTGGTCGGCACCGCCCGACGAAGGCTTGGTGGCCGCGGCGCGATCGGGCGCGCTGGCGTCGGATGCGGTCCTGAGCGAACAGGTTGATCGCCTGTTGGCGGATCCGCGGAGCGAGGCGTTCGTGCGCAACTTCGCGGGCCAATGGCTGGGACTGC
Source organism: Verrucomicrobiales bacterium (assembly GCA_027489875.1). GTDB lineage: Bacteria > Verrucomicrobiota > Verrucomicrobiia > Limisphaerales > UBA9464 > UBA6176. The sequence goes on along the minus strand of JAIXZE010000335.1, from coordinate 12,636 downwards.
GGCAGGTGGGTGCCAACCCTCCGGCACCGGACCTCTATCCGCACTACGACCGGCATCTGGAGCTTTCGATGGTTGCGGAATCCGAGGCCTTCTTCGCCGAAGTCCTGCGAGGCGACCTGGACGTGCGGAGTTTCCTGCGGAGCGACTTCGTGGTGATCAATGAACGGCTCGGGCGGTTCTATGGAATCCCCGGGGTGCGCGGGGATCGCTTCCGCCGCGTGGGGCTGGCGGCGGGACAACGCCGAGGCGGATTGGCGACGCAGGGTTCCGTGCTGACCATCACGTCCAATGGGACACGGACCTCGCCGGTGAAGCGCGGTGTCTGGGTCCTGAAGACCCTGCTCGGGCAGGATCCCGGATTGCCCGTGGCGAACGTCGGCGAGATCGCGCCCAAGGTTCCGGGCATCGACAAGGCGACGGTGCGGCAACGATTGCAGATCCATCGCGAACTTCCCGCGTGCGCCCGCTGCCACGATCGCATCGATCCGCTGGGATTCGCGTTGGAGAACTTCGACGCGTCCGGGGCCTGGCGGGACCGCGAAGGCCATGGATACAAGGGGCGCATCGAACGGAACGATCCGGTGATCGACGCCTCAGCGAAACTTCCGGACGGTACGGAAGTGCGCGGGATCGAAGGATTGCAGGAGGCGCTGGTGGCGCGGGAGGAACTGTTCCTGCGGGCCTTGTCCGAGCGCCTGTACACGTATGCCCTCGGTCGCGAGCTCGGCCTTTCCGACGCGCCCCGGATGCGCGATGCCGTTGCCACCCTTCAACGGGGCGGTCGGACCCTGCGCCGCCTGATCCACCACATCGTGCTTTCGGATGCCTTCCGCCAACCCTGAACCTCCGCTCGACATGATCCCGTTTCCCCATCTCAACCTTGGACGCCCCCTGTCACGGCGTGCGCTTCTGCGGGGTGCCGGAGCGGCGCTCGCGTTGCCGTTGCTCGACGCGATGGTTCCGGTGTCGTTGCGCGCCGCGCCATCGACGTTCACGCCGCTGGCGAAGTCGGGTGGAGCGCATCCGCGGGCGGTCTTCTGTTACGTGCCGAACGGGGTGAACATCCTCGACTGGGTGCCGGCGGCGGCGGGACGCGACTATGCCCTCTCGCCAACGCTGGAGGTGCTGAAGGGGCACCGCGAACGCTTCACGGTGTTGTCGGGCCTGGGTCATCCGCACGCGAAGGGTGGGCATTCCGGGGCGGACACGTGGCTGACCGGCGCGGATCTGGGCGCCGTGCCGGGGAAGGAATACACGAACACGATCTCGGCGGATCAGGTGCTGGCCGAGTCGGTGGGGCGGCACACGCGGTTGCCGTCGCTGGAGCTCTCGGATCAATCCGGCACGGGAACGGCAGGCCACAGCCATACGCTGGCGTTTGATCGCAACGGGACGCCGTTGCCGGCCGAGGACAGTCCGCGGCGGGTGTTCGAACGATTGTTCGTTCCCGAGGACGCGACCTCCCGCGCGGCTATCCTGCGACGGTACGCGGAGAAGCGTTCGATCCTCGACGAGGTCCTGGGCGAGGCGAAGGCACTGCACGGAAGACTCGGGAACGCGGATCAGGCGAAGCTCGACGAGTACCTGTCGTCGGTGCGCGAAACGGAACGTCGCGTGCGACGGTTGGAGGAGTGGGTGGACATCCCGAAACCGGTGGTGGACGGATCGCGGCTGCAACTGGACATGCAACCGGGGAACGCCCACGACCGCCCCATGTGGATCGATGTGATGCTGGAGCTGACCTATCTGGCGCTGGTGACCGACACGACACGGGTGGTGACTTTTGAATGGTCGCGTGAGGCAGGTGGGTACGGTGGCGGCGGTGAGAATCACCACGAGCTCAGCCATCACGGCGGGGACAAGGCCATGCTGACGAAGCTGTCCGGCATCGACCGCTTCCACCTCGGGCGGCTGGAGCGGTTCCTGAGCTTCCTGCAATCCACCGACGAAGCCGGCCGGCCGATGCTGGATCAGACGGTGGTGATGTTTGGATCGGGGATGAACTCCGGCGAAGGCGGCGATCATTCACCGCGGAACCTGCCGTTGCTGGTGGCGGGAGGCGCGGGGCTTGGGTTCCGCCACGGACAACACCTGGCGCATGACCCGAAGAATCATCCACCGCTGGCGAATGTGCTGCTGTCCGTGGTGCGTCGGGCCGGTGGCGAGGTCCCCGGTTTCAGCGATGCCACGGGGGAAATTGGGGGAGGAGTTTGAAGTTTGAAGCCAGTCTTCCCGTTGTAGGCTGCGTGCCCTCACGCGGCGCTTCATGGACTTCCGCCGGGTGGGGGCACCCGGCCTTCAGCCTCATGGTTTGTAGGCCGCGTGCCCCCACGCGGCGATCCATGGACCCCGCCGGGTGAGGGCACCCGGCCTGCAAAGGGAGACCCCAGTTCCCACAGAAACGGGGCTTTGAACTCTGTCCGGAACGCAGGCATTCTGAGGGCATGATTCGAGGAACCGGGATGCGTACTGGAGTGGCCATGGCCTGTGGATGGTTGATGGCGGGTTTGGTCGGGTCGGCGGCGGGGGGAGAGTGGCCCGCATGGCGTGGGGCGAATGCGCAGGGGAGCGTCGCCGAGGGACGGTTCCCGGAGCGGTGGACCACGGAATCGGTGGCGTGGAAGGTGGCGCTGCCGGGGAAGGGCACCTCGACCCCGATCGTTTCCGGAGGTCGCCTGTACCTCACGTCGCCATCCGAAGGACAGGACGCGGTGCTGGCCTTCGATCTCGACGGCAAGAAGCTGTGGGAGACGAAGGTTGGGTCGCTTTCGGATCCCAAGCACCGCTCGCTGGCCTCGAGCTGCAACGCTTCGCCGGCGACGGATGGGACGGCGGTGTACGTGCATTTCAAGAGTGGGAACTTCGCGGCGGTGGAGACGGACGGGAAGGTGCGCTGGAAGGTCAACCTCACGGAGAAGTTCGGGGTGGAGAAGTTGTACTGGGATTCGGGGACGTCGCCGGTGGTGGTCGGCGATGTGGTGATCCTCAGCCGGCTCCATGATGGCGAGTCCTGGGTAGCGGCCTTCGACCGGAAGACGGGCGAGATCCGATGGCGGGAAAAGCGGAACTACACCGTCCCCGCCGAGAACAACAACGGGTACGCGACGCCGGTGGTGATCGATCATGGCGGCCAACCGGCGGTCCTCATCTGGGGCGCGGACCATCTGACGGCGCATGCGGTGTCGGATGGTCACGTTCTTTGGACGGCGGGTGGGTTCAATCCGGATGGCACGGGTTACTGGCCGGCCATCGCGACGCCCGTGGTGCATGGGTCGATGGCGTTGGTGCCGGTGGGGCGTGATGACCGGGCGGGGCAGGCGCGCATGTTCGGGATCAAGTTGGGCGGGGCCGGGGATGTTTCCGAGAGTCACCGCGCGTGGAAGCGGACGGATGTGGGTGTGTTCGTGGCGGCCCCGGTGATCTCGGGCGGACGCGGATACCTGCTCCGGCACAAGGGCGAGATCGTGTGCCTGGATCCGGCGACGGGAACAACGGTGTGGACCGGAAGCCTGCCCAAGGCGACCGCGCCGTACTATGCGTCGCCGGTGGTCGCTAACGGGATCCTGTACGCCGCGCGCGAGGACGGGGTCGTGTTCGCCGCGCGTGTGGGGGAGAAGTTCGAGTTGTTGTCCGAGAATCCGATGGGCGAACGGATCATCGCGACGCCGGTGCCGGCGGCGGATCGGCTTTTCCTGCGTGGGGACGCCCACCTGTTCTGCATCGCGGGGAAGGTGCGTTGAGCAGAGATGACGCCGATGGGGTCCACGGATTCCGCAGAATCCATCTCTGAAGCTGACCGATGGTTATCCACAGATTGCACAGATTGCACAGATGGAGAAAGCAGGCGCTCAGGATAAACGAATGGCAACGCCGGTGGGAGTAACCTGGAGGTGCAACTGATGACGGCACTTCGCGGGCGCTCTTGAAACAGTGGATTCCACCCTTCCGGCGTCCCTCCCTTCATCTGTGAAATCTGTGAAATCTGTGGATCGTCTCGCCCAAAGCAGTTTCCAGATCTGTGGAATCAGCTGCCGGTGGCGGAGCGGCAGAGGCCGATGAAGGTTTCCTCGGCGAGGGTGAGGCGACGTCCCACCCAGTGGACGATGCCCCAGTTCCGGCGGAGCTGTCGGCGGCCGACGGGGAGGGCGACGAGGGACTGTTCGGTGAGTTCCTTGCGGGCGACCCACGGGGCCATGATGGAGATGCCGAGGCCGACCTTGACCAGTTCCTTGATGGCGTCCATCGCGCCGAGCTCGATGACGGCGTTGAGCACGATCTCTTCCTCGCGGAAGTAGGACTCGATCATGCGCCAGGTACGACTGCCGCGGCGGTAGACGATGAAATTCTGACGCGCGATGTCGGCGCGGGTGACCTTGTCGGCGGTGGCCCAGGGATGAAGCGGAGAGACGACGAACTCCATGTCGTCAGTGTAGAGGGGGATGAACTGGAATTGATCCTCGCCCTGGGGCTGGAGGGTGACGGCGATGTCGACGCGGCGTTGGTCGACGGCTTCGAGGAGATCGCGGGAATCGCCGGGTTCGATGCTGAGGTGACATTGGGGGAAGCTCTCCTTGAACTCCCGGAGGACGGAGGGGAGGAGGTACTGGCAGACGGTGACGGGGGCTCCGATGCGAAGGCGGCCGTGGCCCCATCGCCCGAGTTCCTCAAGGCCTTCGCGTGCGGCGCGGAGATCGGTGAGCACGCGCTCGGCGTGCTTGAGGAGATGTTCCCCGGCCTGGGTCAGGGTCACCTTCCTGCCCACCCTGTCCAAAAGACGACAGCCGACATCGCTTTCGAGCGCCTTGATGGAGTGGCTGATGGCGGATTGGGTGAGGAAGAGTTCGCGTGCGGTCTGCGTGAAACTGCCGTTGCGGGCGAGGATTGCGAATGCCTGAAGCTGCTGACTGTCGATGGGACTTTTCATCCATGAGATCGCCTCATCGGGCGAACGAGTTTTTAGCGAAGCATTCATCGGGCCGAAATGGCATGGCGGCATCCGGAACGCTTTACCGGCGGGTGGATGCAACGGATGCACAAAGCGCGACAGGGACGCACCGGTGGGCCCCGGTTGGAGACCGGGCCATTGGTGCGGCTGGGCTTTGTGCCGTTGAACGACTGTGCGCCGTTGGTGGTGGCGCAGGAGTTGGGAATCTTCACGCGGCATGGACTGCGGGTTCAATTGAGCCGCGAACTCGGCTGGGCATCGGTGCGCGCGAAGCTGGCCTACGGTGAACTCGACGGGGCGCATGCACCGTGCGGGTTGCCGTTCGCCCTGGCGTTGGGCCTGGACGGCGTGAAGGCACCGTGTTGCACGGGGCTGGTGCTGAACCTGCATGGGAATGCGATTACGCTGTCGCGGCGGCTCTGGGACGAGGGCGTGCGGGACGCGGTGACCTTGGGCGAACGTCAGCGGAAGCATCGGGGCGAGCCGTTGCTGCTGGGAGCGGTTTCGCGGCACTCCACGCATGCGCGGTTGCTGGAGCGTTGGTTGGCTCCCACCGGTTTGGTGGCGGATCGTGATTTCCGGATCGTGATCGTTCCGCCGGCGCAGATGTGGGCGAACCTGCGGGGCGGACACCTGGATGGGTACTGCGTGGGCGAACCGTGGAACTCGGCGGCGATCCTGGCGGGGGACGGGTGGTGTGCGACGACGAGTTGTTCGTTGGCCCCGCGGCATCCGGAGAAGGTTTTGGCGGTGCGTGGAGCGTGGGCGACGGCGGAGCCGGAAGTCCACGAACGGCTGGTGGCGGCGTTGTTGGAAGCGTGCCGGTACTGTGATGACGCGTCCCGGCGGGACACCGTGGTGGAGCTGCTGGCGCGACGCGAGTACCTGAATCTTTCGAAGGACCTGATCCGGCCGGCGTGGAGCGGAGCGTTCCCGATCAGCCGCACGGAGACGCGGCAGTTGCCGGAGTTCAACTGCTTCCACCGGTTCGACACGAATGAGCCGGGGCCCGAGAAGGCGGCGTGGGTGATGCAGGAGTTGTTTGGCGCGATGATGCCGGCACTGCCCCCACCGGAGGTCCTGTCCTCCATCTTCCGCATGGACGTTTTCGAGGCGGCACGACGACGTGCCACCTCTTCTTTCAACCCAGCAAATACGACTGATTCCGACCATGAACCACAGACGCTTCCGGCCTGAACTGAACCGCCGTCGATTCCTCAAGACCACCGCCGTGGGCTCGCTCCTTGCGGGACTTCCGGCCGGCTGGGTGGGCTCCGCCTACGCGGACGACTCCCCCGAGTCGCCCAGCGTGCGTTTCGGCATCATCGCGTTGACGGATTGCTCGCCGATCGTGGTGGCGCACGAGAAGGGCCTTTTCAAGAAGCACGGCATCCAGTCGACCATCTCGAAGGAGGCGAGCTGGGCGGTGATCCGCGACAAGCTCCAGACCGGGGACAATCAGGCGACCCACATGCTGGTCGGGATGCCGATCGCATCGACGATGGGCCTGTTGGGTTCGGCGAAGAAGCCGATGGTGTTTCCGTGGATCCTGAACCGGAACGGTCAGGCGATCACGTTGAAGTCCGAGTTCCTCGGAAAGGTGAAGGACGATCCGAAGGCGCTGAAGCCCTTCGTCGAAAAGGCGAAGTCGCTGGGTGAGCCGCTGACCTTCGCGATGACGTTCCCGCCGGGGACGCATGCGATGTGGCTGCGCTACTTCCTGGCGGCGGGAGGCATCCATCCGGACAAGGATGTGAACCTGATCACCATTCCGCCGCCGCAGATGGTGGCGAACATGAAGGTCGGGAAGATGGACGGCTTCTGCGTGGGCGAGCCGTGGAATGCCCGGGCGGTGACGGACAAGATCGGCTTCACCTCCATCACGACGCAGCAGCTCTGGAAGGATCATCCGGAGAAGGTCTGCGCGTTCCTGGCGGACTACGCGGACAAGAATCCGAAGACGGTGAAGGCGGTGCTGAAGGCGCTGCACGAGGCGTCGGTGTGGCTGGATGACCTGGGGAACCGGCCCGAGCAGTGCGACATCGTCAGCAAGCCCAGCTATGTGAACTGCCCGAAGGAAACGATCCTGGGCCGATTGCTGGGCGACTACGACATGGGCGACGGGCGCAAGTTCAAGGACGAGTTCTACATGCACTTCAGCAAGCGGAACTGCAACTACCCGCAGCCGAAGTACGTCACCTGGTGGCTCTCGCAGTTCCGTCGGTGGGGCATGGTTTCCGGTGCTCCCGATTACGCCGGCATCGCGGCGAAGGTTGCCCGCACTGACCTGTACGAGGCGGCGATGAAGGAGATCGGGTTCAGCCATGCCGGGAAGGATGACAAGCCCGAGACCTTCTTCGACGGGAAGGCTTTTGATCCGGCGAATCCCGAGGCTTACGCAGCGAGCTTCGACGTGAAGAACCTGAAGGGTTGAAGCCGCCTCCCCTGATTTCCTCCTGAAGTTCCTGACGACCTGAGTCGACCCGGACCGGTTTTCGCCGGTCCGGGTCCACGGGAAAGATCCGACGATGACATTCCTCAAGAAGATCCAATGGGACGCCCTGCTGATGCCCTTGGTGGGGCTCGTGCTGACATTGCTGGCCTGGCAATTGGTGTCGGGACGCGTGACGCCACAGACGCAGGCGGACGGCACGGTGGAAGAGGTGAAGTCGGGATTGATCCAGGACCTGCCGGGCCCGTTGCAGACGTGGGAGAAGACGAAGAAGTACATCGTCGAACCGTTTGCGAAGCGCGAGGAACTCGACCAGGGCGTGCTGCGGTTCACGTGGTACTCGCTGGTGATCGTCGGAAAGGGATATGCGATCGCGTTGATCCTCGGGACGCCGCTGGGCTTCCTGTTGGGGCTCTCGAAGAACTTCTCGAAGATGTTCGACCCGATCATCCAGGTGCTGCGGCCCGTGTCGCCGCTGGCGTGGATGCCGCTCGGGGTGGTGATCTTTGCGAACAGCGGCAAGAGCGCGAACGAACTCGCGGCGCTGTTCACCATCGCGGTCTGCGCGATGTGGCCGACGGTGCTGAACACGGCAGTGGGTGTGCGCGCGATCCCGCAGGATTACCTGAACGTGGCGCGCGTGCTGAAGCTGTCGCGGACCAAGACCCTGTTCCGGATCATGATCCCGGCGACGTTGCCGTACATGTTCACGGGATACCGCCTGAGCCTGGGCATCGCGTGGCTGGTGATCGTGGCGGTGGAGATGCTCACGGGACGCATCGGCATCGGGAACTTCCTTTGGAACGAGTACAACAACGGCCTCTACACGAGCATCGTGCTCTGCATCCTGACGATCGGGTTGGTGGGCTACGTGCTGGACCGCGGGATGAGCCTGCTGGAGCGCCGATTCAAGAGTGCGGTCTGAACCCTTCCAACGTCCCTCCCTCCTTTTCTTCCATGCCCTTCCTTGTCCTGAGCGGAATCTCGAAAGCCTTCGGTGCGCCGGGTGCGCGCACGGAGGTGTTGCGCGATGTGTCCCTGACGGTGGAGAAGGGCGAGTTCGTGGCGATCGTCGGTTACTCGGGGTCGGGAAAGACGACGTTGCTGAACATGATCTCGGGGTTGCTCCGGCCGGATTCCGGCACGGTCACGTTGAATGATCTGGAGATCACGGGGCCCGGGCCCGATCGCGGCGTGGTGTTCCAGAACTACAGCCTGCTCCCCTGGTTGACGGTGGCGGAAAACATCGCGCTCGCGGTGGACCAACTCTTCCCGAACTGGTCGGCGGCGAAGCGGGCGCAACACGTCGATCACCACATCGCGATGGTGAACCTGAGCCACGCGCGGGACCGCCGGCCGAGTGAACTCTCCGGTGGCATGCGCCAGCGGGTGTCGGTGGCGCGGGCGTTGGCGATGGATCCACAGATCCTGTTGCTGGACGAACCGCTGGGGGCGTTGGACGCGCTGACGCGGGCGACCTTGCAGGACGAGATTTCGAGGATCTGCCGCGAATCCGGAAAGACCGTGGTGCTGATCACGAACGATCCCGACGAAGGCATCATGATGGCGGACCGCATCGTGCCGCTGAGTGCCGGACCGGGCGCGACCCTCGGGCCATCGATTGCGGTGGATCTGGCGCGGCCGCGGGATCGCAAGGCGTTGAACCATGACCCGCGCTTCAAGGAGATCCGGAGCCGGGTTGTCTCGTGGCTCCTCGGGGAGGGCGGGCGTCCGGCGGTCTCGGTGTCCCGCAAGCTGGTCCTGCCCGACATCGAACCCGAGGACCTGAACGTTCCGCGGCCGTTGATCGGTGGACGTCGGCAGCCGCGTCGTCGCTCCGAAGAGCGCCGTGAAACCGTTGAAATCCCTTCCTGAACCCCTGCCATGGCCGACCACGTTGAGATCGCGAACCTGAGCAAGGTCTTCCCCACGCCCAAGGGTCCGTTGCGGGTGGTGAAGGACTTCAACCTGAAGATCCGTCGGGGCGAGTTTGTTTCGCTCATCGGGCACTCGGGTTGTGGCAAGAGCACGGTGCTTTCGATCCTGGCGGGACTGAGCGACGCCTCTGCGGGTGGAATCGTTCTGGCGGGGAAGGAACTGACCGGTCCGGGGCCAGACCGCGGAGTCGTGTTCCAGTCGCCAACGCTGCTGCCGTGGATGACGGCGATGGAGAACGTGATGCTGGGTGTGGACCAGGTGTTCTACACCGCGTCGCGGGAGGAGCGGCGGCAGATCGCCGAGTATTACCTGACGGTCGTGGGTCTGGCGGATGCGATGCACAAGCGTCCGGCGGAACTGAGCCAGGGCATGCGGCAACGCGTGGGCATCGCCCGGGCGTTTGCGTTGTCGCCGAAGATGCTCCTCCTCGATGAACCCTTCGGGATGCTGGATTCGCTCACGCGCTTCGAGTTGCAGCAGGTGTTGCTGGACCTGTGGAACCGCAACCGGCTCACGGCCCTGATGGTGACGCACGACGTCGATGAGGCGCTGTTCCTGTCCGACCGGATCGTGATGATGACAAACGGGCCGGAGGCGGAAGTGGGTGAAATCCTGGAGGTGCCCTTTGCCCGTCCGCGTCGCCGGCAGGAACTGCTGGAGAGTCCGGAGTACTACCGGCTGCGTGAGCAGTTGATCGAGTTCCTGAATGTCCGTGCGTACACGCTGAAGGGGCAGACCCCGGGGCAGGGCCACGGTCCGGGCACGGCGTCCCACGCGCCCACTCCAGCGGCGGCAGAGCCAACCAAACCCGGCGCGAACGCAGACCACGCTGCGCTGAAGAAGGAACCGGCGCTGAAGGCCTGAGGACGACTTTTCGGAAAACCTGATCCAACTGAAATCGACCGCATGAAGAACCATTGCATCACCCTCGGATCCGCCAGTCTGCTGATGGCCGGAGGACTCACCCAGGCGGCCAGCCTTGAGTGGGGCGTCACCAGTCCGGTGGCTCCCTCGCAGGCCGGGTACATCAACGACCTGCTGCGGCAGGACAACCCGTACATGTCCTCGTGGAACTTCGGCGTCCTTTCGTGGACGCGTTATGAAATCAAGGAGAACGGTGGGTTCACCGGGCCTGGTCCGCTGGCGGACTTCCGGACGGATACGGACAACGACAATTCGTACCTGTTGCAGAAGACATTGATCCGCGCGGGCTACACCGGGAAGTGGGTCGAGGTTTTCGTGCAGGGCCGGAACAGTTCGGCTTCCGGCGATGATCGTTCGAGCACGGGCAACGCGGTGACACGCCCCCAGACGATCAACGGCGTGAACATTCCGGCGTATCCGGTGGGACCTGCCGGCGGTGGCAGCAGCCCGGAATCGGATGGTCCGCTCGACCTGAACCAGGCGTACGTGACGCTCGGCAACCACAAGGAGTTTCCGCTGTCGCTGAAGGTGGGTCGGCAGGAATTCATCCTCGGCGAGCAGCGGATCGTGGGTGCGCTTCCGTGGAACAACGTGCAGCGGCAATGGGACGCGGCGAAGGTCCGGTGGCAGAACCCGATGTTCACGTTGGAGGGCTGGAGCTCGATGTTGGTGATGCCGGAGGACAACCGGTTCAACAAGCCGAACAACGACGAGCTGTTCTCGGGGCTCCAGCTGACGACCAAGAAGATTCCCAAGACCTGGAGCGAGTTCTACCTGCTCGCACGCAACGTGGGCCGCGGGGGCAACGACGGATCCCGTGGATTGGTGCCGGCTCCGTTCCGTCCGCCCGAAGCGCAGGACATCTATACGGCGGGCATGTACCTCAAGAACTCGACCAACGACTGGGTGAATGTCGACTGGGGTGCGCAGGCCTATTACCAGTTCGGCAACTTCGCGGACTTCCGCGAGGCGGGCGGCAACGGACCGCGTCGCGACCACAGCGCGTTCGCAAGCGTGCTGTCGGGCGGGTACACGTGGAAGGAGTCGGAATTCGCGCCCCGGCTGGGCATCGAATACAGCTTCGCCAGCGGCGACAACGATCCGACCGATGGGGACCACCACACCTTCGTGCACCTGTATCCGACCGGTCACCTCTTCTACGGATACGCGGACTTCGCGTCGTTGCAGAACATCCACAACGTCCGGTTGCGGAGTTCGATCATGGCCACGCCGCGGATCAAGTTGCAGCTCGAGGGACATCTGCGCTGGTTGGCGACGGTGAACGACAACTTCTACAACGTGGCCGGATTGCCCCGCGGCGGCGTGACCACGCAGGGCGCAGGCGCTCGTGGCACCGGATATGGCATCAATCCGGATGCGGGCAGCTTCCTCGGCTCGGAGATCGATCTCGTCGCGACGTGGCAGGTGAACAAGTACCTTGTGATGGAAGCGGCCTACTGCCATGCCTTCGCCGGGGACTACATCCAGGACTCCCTGCGTCGCGTGGGCTCCCAGGACGCAGACTATGTCTACATCCAGGCCATCGTGAACTTCTGAGCAAACCTGGAGAGATCAGTCCGATCAGTCGGATCGGACGGATCAGACTGATCCTTTGGCTGGGGGAGGCATGAACATTGTACCGGAGACAGCGCCGTTCACGCGGGAGCAGAGGGCCTGGTTGAACGGGTTCCTGGCCGGGGTCTTTCATGACCGGCTGGGGGCCGGGGCCACCGCGGGTGCGGCGGCCCCGGTGGCGGCGGCTCCGGCGCGGCCAATGCTCGTGGGGTTTGGGTCGCAGTCGGGATCGGCGGCCGGGTTGGCGCGACGCTTCGGGAAGCTGGCGGAGGCGCGTGGATTTCAGGTCAACTTGCGTGAGCTGAATGCGGTGGCGTTGGCGGATCTCGCCGGAGCCGGGCGCTTCGTGGTGGTGACGTCGACGTGGGGTGATGGCGAGCCGCCGGACAACGCGGCGGCCTTCTGGTCCGCACTTTCCAGCGACGCAGCGCCTTCGCTGGCGGGGCTGTCGTACGCGGTGTTGGGACTCGGGGATCGGAACTACGCGGACTTCTGCGGGGCGGCCCGTAGCATGGACGAGCGGTTGGCGGCCCTGGGAGCCCGGCGACTGGTGGCGCGGGCGGAGTGCGACGTGGACTACGAGGCTTCCGCTGGAGCCTGGATCGAGGGCTTGTGGCCGATGTTGGGAGATGTTCCCTCGGCGACCGCAAAGCCGGTCGCGGACGTGGTGCCGGCCGCCGCGGTGGAAGAAGTGGGGTGGACGCGCAAGAACCCGTACCCCGCCCGGATGCGCGTGGCGCGACCGTTGAATGCAACGGGGTCGGCGAAGGACACCCGGCACGTGGAGATCCTGTTGGGCGAT
>JAIXZE010000009.1 GCA_027489875.1 Verrucomicrobiales bacterium | reverse complement strand
GCTCCAGGGCAAATGTACAATTTATAGACGCGACCCCATTGTTTCCCGCGCAGGCCGCGCGCCCTCACGCGGCGGGTGCATGAAGGTCGCCGGGTGGGGGCACCCGGCCTTCAGCAGCCCTCACTTCCCGGTCGGAGGTCGTAGCGTCGCCCGCCAATCGACGCGGCCCTGATAGGCCATCGTTTCGTGGACGAGGGTGAAGAACTCCGGGTCGTAGTCGCGCAAGGCCTCGCGGGTACGGATGGGATGGGCGGCATCGTTGGGAGCGCCGTCCTGTCCGAGGGCGTCAAAGTAGGCCAACACACCTGCGGCCCAGTAGGACTCAGGGGTGTGGATGGCGGACGTTCCCTTCCATTTTCCGGCGGCAGTCGCCTTCGCGTGGAGCTCCGTCAGTTTCGCCCCGAAGCGTTCATCAAGCCGTTGGACGCGCAGCTCGTATTGCTGCACGTCGCGTCCACGCTTCTCCCAGTTGGGATCCACCGGGCGACCAGCGGTCACTCGAAAGAGCGCGGTCGAGAAGACACGGATCACCTGGTTGTCGCCGACCTGCGGATGGCGGGGATCCGCCAGGACGTTTTCCTCGCCAACGACGAGCAACTTGGTCTCCGGTGTGTATTCGAGCGTCCGCGAAAGGGCATCGAATCCCTTCCGCTCCTTGAAGGCGGCGTATTCGGGGAGATCGGACAGCTTCTCGTGACGGCCGAGGACGACCAGCTTCACGCCGTCGGCCATCAGCGCCTTCAGGACGTCGTGGCGATAGGCGAACATCCGGCGGATGGTCTCATTGGCGGCCAGCAGGGCCTCATCACTGGCACCGCGACCAAGCACGGTGAATTCCCGCGCCCAGGTGAACTTCGTGTACCAGGGATCGATTCTGAACTTCGCCGGAGGCGCGATGACGCTGGGCTGGCGTTGGGCATAGGTATAACGCCAGTCCTGCTGCGGGCTGAGGTTGAACACGGAGCGGACCAACTCGTAACCCTCGGGGTCGTACGCCTTCAATTGTTCGCGGGTCACGATGGGCCCGTGGTTCCAATTGTTGGCCCGGTTGCAGTCGAAGTAGCTCTGGCAGATCTCCGCCCAGTACTCGCCGGGATTCGAGCCGGCATAGGCCAGCTTCCACAGCCCCTTCTCCACTGCCGCCTTGTACACCTGGTTCTTCCGTTCCCACCAACCCGGGTCGATCGACCCCAGTGCGCTGTCGATCGTGTGGCAGAACTCATGAACGCCGATGCTCTCGTCGTCGTAGCGATCGAGCGGGAGGCTCAGGACGTTCTCCTCGCCGAAGCTGGTGGGACGTCCGCCGGTGCCACGCACGCGTTCGTTCTGGAAGGCCGGGTTCGGATGGTTCCGGTACTCCGGCATGTCCGTATACACCTGATCGCGTCCCATCACGATGAGGTACATCTTGGTATCGACCATCCGCTGGATGATGTCGGGACGGCCCGCGAGCATGCGCGTGACGATCTCGTAGGTCCGTTGCAGGGCGAGGTCATCGACCACGCCCGCAGCCACCACGGGCATGCCCTTCACGTCGATGTACTTCTTGTAGAAGCCGCGCGCCACCTCCCGGTCAGACTCGCGCACGATCCCGAAGAAGGACTCCGGAGGCGACGTCACCGGCGGGACTTCCTGTGCGCCGAGCGGACCGTTCCACAGGAGGCTGGCAAGCCCGAGCAGGGCCAGATGCGATGGGATGCGTTTCATGGTTGGTAGCGGGATCGATGTCATTTCGGCGCGGTCGTGGTGGCGTTCCGATCGGGCGGTTCCTTGCCCAGCAGGTGACGGACGAAAAAGTCCTGCAACCGGCGTTGGCCGTAGGCACCGCCGGCACCGTGGCCCCCGCCGGGAACCATGAGGAAGTCGAAGTCCTTGCCGGCGCGGATCAGGGCGTCCGCGAACCGATAGGTGGACTCGGGCGGCACGTTGTCGTCGAGTTCACCGACGACCAGCATCAGGTGCCCCTGGAGGCGATGGGCGTTGTCGATGTTCGAGGCCTCGGCATAGTGCGGCCCGACGGGGTAACCCATCCACTGCTCGTTCCACGAGGCCTTGTCCATGCGGTTGTCGTGGCATCCGCAGTTGGCGACTGCCGCCTTGTAGAACTCGGGATGGAAGAGCACCGCGCCCGCGGCGTTCTGTCCTCCCGCGGAGGTGCCGTAGACGCCCACACGCGTCAGGTCGAGTTCGGGGTGTTTTGCTGCCGCCGCCTTCATCCACAGGATGCGATCCGGGAATCCACCGTCGTGAAGGTTCTTCCAGCACACATCATGGAAGGCCTTCGAGCGGTTGGCCGTCCCCATGCCATCGAGCTTCACGACCACGAAGCCGAGCTTCGTCAGCGATTCATACCGCACGAATGCGCTGAACGTCTTCGGTGTATAGGAACTCTGGGGACCGGCGTAGATGTCCTCGATGACCGGATACTTGCGGGACGGATCGAAGTCGGTGGGGCGGCACACGATGCCCCAGATGTCCGTCTTGCCGTCGCGTGCCTTGGCCACGAAGACCTGTGGCGGTCGCCACCCGCCTTCGCGCAGGAGGCTGATGTCGGCCTCCTCCAACCGGCACACCAGCGCTCCATCCGAAACGCGTCGCAACTCGTTCACCGGGGGCAGGTCCACACGGGAGTAAGTGTCGATCAGGAAGCGCCGGTCGGGCGAGTACTGGACGCTGTGGTTGCCATCGCCCTCGGTGAGCCACACCAGGCCGGTGCCATCGAAGTTCACCCGGCCAAAGTGGAGGAGGTACGGGTCCTGGCCAGGGCGCACCCCGCTTGCCCGGAACCACACCTGGCGCGCCTCCTCGTCGATGCGGTCGATGGCCCGCAGCACCCATTCGCCCGAGGTGACCGGCGTCATCTTCGCGGACCCGGCTTCCACGCGGTAAAGGTGGCGCCAACCGCTCTTCTCCGAGACGTAGAGGATCTCTTCGGAGTTGGTCAGCCAGTTGACCGTGCTCAGGCCCAGGTTCTCGGTGTGGGCCGTCCAGATGAAGGTCTCGGTCCTTTCATCGATGCGATGCCGGACGTTCCCCGTAGCCGCCTCCACCTCGATCACCCGGAAACGCTGGTGCCCGCGGTCCACCTGTTGCCAGGCGGCGGTCTTGCCATCCCGGCTCCATTGAACGCGCGGCCGCAGCCATTCGTGTTCGAAGGCATCCACCGCCGGCTTCACCTGCTTCCGCGTGGCGACATCGAAGAGGTTCACCTCGTATTTCGAGAAGCGATCGCCCGGCAACGGATACGGGCGCGAACGCAGCTTGGCCCGCCCGCCATCCTTCGGCGACGACTCGACCAGATGCACCTCCTTGCGTTCGCCCGGTTCGATGCGGAAGGCCAGCAGGCTCTTTGAATCCGGTGACCACGAAACCACGCCATACGCATGGCCCTCCTTTCCATCCGTGGTCAGCGGGATCTCGACCGCGCCTTCGGCGGTCGAGCGCAGGAACACGTTGTGATCCTTGAGCACCCAGGTCCATTGGCCATCGGATGAACGGTTCGAAGGCCGGCTGCCTTCGCCGCCTTCGCCCGCCGCTGGACCGCGTCGACCACGCCGACCTTCGACGGGTTCAACGGACTCCACGGCATCATCCGGGGGCAATGCGTCGAGTTTCGTGCAGGCAGAGGCATCCAGGGTGTAGCGCCACGCCTGATCACCGACGCGGAAACCAATCGCGCGGCCCTCGTCCAGGAATTGGATCCGAGTGAAGGGAAGCTTCGCGGCGGAATGTCCGCTTCCGGAGGCCTGGGACAGAGCCGCAGCCACCTTGGCGTGGTCAAAGGCCGGCCTGCGCACGCCGCGCTCCGCATCGACCACCACGAATTCCGAGGCGCCATCGCGCAGTTCGTTCCGGTACCAGAAGCGGGTGTTGCCGGCGAACCAGTACGGGGCCACCCGGTCACGGAAGACCTTGCGCGCTGTGGGTTCCTGGCGCCCCGGGGCCTGCGAGGATGCCGGAACGAAGTCGTCAGCCAGGATCAGGACTTCGTCGTTCCGGGCGTGGGCGACACCGAGCAAAGACGCCGCCAGCAGCCATGGGAGCATGAACTGTCGCAAGGCGTGGGGGATTCGCATGGCCATGCTTCCTCTTCTGCCCGATCAACCCCCGAATGTCTTGGCGCGGAATGACGGTCGACCTGCGAAATCAGGCACGCCGGGCCATCTGGAAACTGCCGCTGCAGGCCGCGTGCCCCCACGCGGCGCACCCCAACATCGCCGGGTGAGGGCACCCGGCCTGCAACAACTCCTCCATCCCACCCGCTTGCGACATCCGACGGCCACCGTACAATCAGGCATGGTCGTACCTGACTCCAT
Organism: Verrucomicrobiales bacterium; assembly: GCA_027489875.1. Lineage (GTDB taxonomy): Bacteria > Verrucomicrobiota > Verrucomicrobiia > Limisphaerales > UBA9464 > UBA6176. Next base: position 19,697 of record JAIXZE010000009.1, on the reverse strand, counting down.
CGGGGTCATGATCCTCAACAATGCCGTCCTGTTTCCACAGGCGCTGCTTCCGCTGCGCATCTTTGAGCCGCGCTATCGCACGATGCTGGCGGAGGCCCTGGATACACACCGCATGTTCTGCGTGGCGATGCAGAAGCCGGGCGACCCGCGTGAGACGCCACTGCCCGTGGCCGGCATCGGTATCGTCCGTGCGGCGGTCAAGAATGCCGACGGCACCTCGAACCTCATCCTGCAAGGGGTTGCCCGCGTACGACTCGGAAAGGTGGTGCGCTACAAGCCCTACCGATTCCAGAAGATCCACATGGTGGACATCGGCGACTCGGACACGGTCGCGGTGGACGCGCTCAAGGTCCGGGTGCTGGAATTGGTGGAGGAACAGTTGCAAGCCGGGGGAGAGGTGGCGAACGACCTGCTGCGACAGTTGGTGAAGAGTGGCGGTGATTCGGAGAACCCGATCCGGTCGGCGATCCAGGCCCTGCGCATGATTCCCAACCCGAGCCAGTTTGCGGACCTGATCGCCCTGCTTTCGATCCAGACTGCGTTTGCGCGCCAGGTCATTCTCCAATCGGCAACGGTGGCGGAGCGGTTGCGCCACCTCATCCAATTCCTGCAACAGGACCTGGCGGCCGAAGCGGGCGAGGACAACGGGTTGTTCTGAGCCCCGTTCCGGGTCTTCCCCCGAGACGATGCTGCGGCCACACTCCGGCCCGGTGAAGCTCCTCTTTTCCGAGACGACCCCCGATTACGCGCACTACCTGTACCCGTACGTGGTGTGGGCGTTCCTGGAACCGGGCGAGACGCCGGCAGACGCGTTCGAGGCGGGATTCCTGCCCGGGAACCCGGAGATGGAACGGTTTTACCTGGTGCGCAACCTCCGCATCCCGCTGCGGGAATGGAAGCCGTCCTCGGAGAACCGGCGCATCCTGCGGAAGTCCACGAACCTCCGGCTGGAGCTGATTCCGAAGTCATCCTTCCCCGACACTCCGGAACGCCGTACGCGCTGGATCTCGTACGCCGACGAACGCTTCGGCCAGGGCATCATGCACACGGAGCGTCTGGATCGGCTGATGGCCGGGCCCGTGATCAGCCACCTGCTGCAGGCCACCGACGCGGAGACCGGAGCCGAGCTTGGAACCGCCTTGCTGCACCTCGCCGCCCCACGCGTGGCCTATTACTACTACGCCTTCTACGATCTCTCCGATCGGTCCCGGAACCTCGGCATCTCCCTCATGACGCGTGCGACGGAGTTCTTTACCCAGGCGGGCTACGACCATCTCTACATCGGCACCTGCGTGACGCCGAAGGCGCGGTACAAGCTGCAGTTCGAGCCACTCGAGTTCTTCAACGGCACGCGGTGGTCCCGGAACATGGAGGAACTCCGGTACCTGCTGGATGTCGACGTACCCGGACGACATCGGCTGGATTGCCCGGATTATCTGGCTTTCCAGACGTCGCCGGTGGCGGCGATCGCGGCGGCCTCGCCGTTCCGCGCGGTCACACGTCCATGTCCGGAGTGAAGTAGAGCATGCGACCGCAATTCGGGCAGGAGGCGATTTCGAGCTGGGCCTTGGCGTGCAGGAAGACCTGCATGGGGAGCTTCACATGGCAACCGCCGCACACGACGCGGTGGACACCCACGAGGATGTTGTCGCCCTTCGTCTTCAGGATGCGCTCGTAGCGGCCGAGGGCGATCGGCTCCACCTTGGCGGCCAAGCCGGCGCGTTCCGCGGAGACGCCATCGAACTCCTTCTTGAGGTTTGCCTCGCGGACGGCGAGATCCCCGAGCTGGCGATCGGTCTCGGCCTTCTGGGTCGCGGCGATCTTTGAAGCCTCCTGCACGTCCTTGGAGATGACCTCGGCCTGTTCCATCATCTCGATCTGGCGATCCTCCAGTCCACGGATCTCCCCTTCGGTGGTCTCGATCTGGTGCTGGAAAGCCTTGTACTGGTCGTTGCTGCGGGTGCCCTGCTGCTCGGTCTTCAGCTTGTTGATCCGCTGTTGCAGGGTGCCGGCCTCGAGTTCGAGCCGCTTGCGCTCGCTCTCGACATGCGTCGCCCGCTTCTTCACCTCGTCGAAGGCCGCCTGGGTCTTCGCCGCCTTCGTCTGCAACAGCTGCCGCTGGACCGGCACCGACTCCAGTTCCGCCCGCAACCGGATCAGACGTCGGTCTTTGTCCTGAAGAACCAGCAGCGCTTCGATGATCGGGAGCATGTGGTGCAACGCTACCGACGTTGGCGGGGTGTTTTGAAGTTCCAAGTTTTCCGTTTCACGGGGAGTTCCAGGTTTTCAGTTTCAAGTTTCAAGAACCAGTGAACGGGGTGGCGATGTCCTCATCGCCCTGCGAGAGGCTTTGGAACGGCGACGAGGAAGTCGCCACCCCGTTCCATGCGGGGGCACCGTCAAGATGCGCTCCTTGAAACTCCCAACCCACTTGGACCGTTGCATCCGGAAGGGTCCGGCGTAGCGTGCGGCATGCGCGCGTTTCCTCGCCTTCCGGTCTTCGCGTTGTCCGCCGCCCTCCTTGGTTCGGGCGCCGGCTCGGCGTGCCTGCAGGCCGCCCCGCCGACGGCCATCGAGGTCGCGCGGCAGCTCAACGAGGCATTCGTTGACGTCGCCCAGCGTGGCACCGCCTCGGTGGTGGTCGTCCAGGTCTCCCAGAAACTCGAAACCCTCGCCGACAAGTCCGACCACCCCTTCCTCAAGCAGATGCCGGAGGAGATGCGCGAGCAATTCGAGGAACATCTCCGGAAGGAGCGCGAGCGCCAGGAACGGGAGGGACCCAGCTTCAACGGCGAGGGCTCGGGCATCATTTACCGCGAGGATGGCTTCATCCTGACCAACGCCCACGTCGTCGAGAACGCCGACCGCATCCGGGTGAAGCTCCATGATGGACGCGAGGTGGATGCCGAAGTCCGCGGGCAGGATCCCGAATCCGACATCGCGATCCTGAAATTGAAGGAGTCGGTTTCCGGACTGCGCCCGGCCCGGTTTGGCAACTCCGACGGCGTCCGCGTCGGCGAGTTCGCCATTGCCATCGGTGCGCCCTACGAACTCGAGTACTCCGTCACCTTCGGCCACATCTCAGCGAAGGGACGCGCCGGCCTCAGCCGGTTGCTGATGGATGAGGATTTCCTCCAGACCGACGCCAACATCAATCCCGGGAACAGCGGAGGCCCGTTGCTGAACCTCGAAGGCGAGGTCATCGGCGTGAACTCCATGATCCGCGGCGTGGGCACCGGCATCTGCTTCGCCATTCCCGCAAACCTTGCCCGCGAGGTCGCCGACCAACTGGTGGACACCGGACGGTTCCAGCGTTCGTGGCTGGCCGTGGGGATCGTCGGCATCCGGGAGGATGAACGCCTGCGGACGCGTTACACGGGCATGACCAACGGGGTTTACATCACCCAGGTTCCCGCCAGTGGCCCGGCACGACGGGCCGATCTCCGCCGCGATGACATCATCACCGCCATCGACGGCAAGTCGGTGGCCACCGTGAACCAACTGCGCCGGCTGATCACCCGGCGTCGCCCCGGATCCGAGATCCAGGTGGAGTTCCTGCGCGATGGGAAGGCGCTCACCGCCAAGCTCACGACCGATGCCATGCCCGAACTGGCCGAGCGGAATGGCCTCTTCGATCCGCGCGTTGCCCGGGGTCCGCGCAGGCCGGACCCGGAGTCGGAGTTGGAATCCGAGCCGAAGTCGGATTACGGGTTGGTGGTCCGCACCCCGGACCAGGAGCTCACCGAGAAGTACAAACTCGGGAAGACATCCGGCGTGGTGGTGACGGCCGTGGATGCCGACAGCCAGCTCGCGGAATACGGTTTCCAGGTCGGCGACCTGATCTTCGAGGTCGACAAGAAGCCGGTGAAGACCTCTGCCCAGTTCGCCGAGATCCTCAAGGACGCCACCGCCAAGAAGAAGTTCACCGTGCGGTACCAACGGTCCGGCGAGAAGCTCTCCGCCGTCGTCCTCAACGAGTCGGGTTCGACGAAGGAAAAGCCCAGTCGGTAGGGGCAAGAAGTTCCGAGTTTTCAGTTTCAAGTTTGAAGCCGGGAAGACTGGGATCCTGGGACTGGCAACTCCCCTTGTAGGCCGGCCTGCAGGGCTTCAGGCTTCAAACTTGAAACTTCAATCTTCCGCTGCTTCTGCCTAGGTTCTGTTCCGACGCGGTGCGACTTCCGCCCCCGCCCTTCGCGTCATCCCCCCGAACGGAATGAACTCCTTCCTCTCCACCCTGGAGCAGCAACCCGTCGCCTACGCCGTGCTCACCCTGGCTTTGGTGGCGGTGGCCGGACTGCTGTTTGGATCCATCCGCATCCGCGGACTCAGCCTCGGAAGCGCCGGCGTCCTGTTCGCGGGCATCGCCGCCGGACATATCGGCATCCACATCGAGGAACCCATCCGCGAATTCGTGAAGGAATTCGGATTGATCCTCTTCGTCTTCACGATCGGGTTGCAGCTCGGACCCGGCTTCTTCGCATCGATGCGCAAGGAAGGCCTCCGGCTCAACGCGCTCGCGGCCGCGGTCGTCCTGATGGGCGGCGGCATCGTCATCGGTGCCGTGCTGCTCGGACTGGGACCGTTTGCCGGACTGGGCCTCTTCTCCGGAGCCACGACGAACACCCCGTCGCTCGGTGCCGCCCAGCAGGCCCTCGCCACGGTTCCGGGCGTCACCCCCGACCAACGCGCCATCCCGGCGCTGGCTTATGCCGTCGCGTATCCCATCGGGATCGTCGGCATCATCTCCGCTTTGGTCCTGCTCCAGCGCGTGTTGAAGATTGATCCAGCACGCGAGGTCGCCGAGTTCGAGGCCGCCCAGAAGCAGGGCATCGATCCCCTCGAACGCCGCGCGCTCCTCGTCGAGAACCGGAACCTGGCCGGACTTTCCCCCGCCTCCATTCCCGGCCTGCACGAAACCGGCGTTGTCCTTTCGCGCGTGCAGTCCCCCGAGGGACACGTCCAGGCAGCCACCTCGACCACGAAGATCGACACCGGCAGCATCCTGCTCGCCGTCGGCACGCGGTCCGGACTCGACCAGTTCGAGCGGGTCGTGGGACGTCGCACCGATGCCGACCTGATGCGCGCCCAGGCGGTGGTTTCGCACCGCCGGGTGGTGGTCACCCGCAAGGAGGTCCTCGGGAAGACCTTGGCCGAACTGGGCCTCGAGGCGTTGCACGGCGTGATCATCAGCCGTGTCTCGCGAGCCGACCTCGAAATGACGGCAGTGCCGGATGTCCGGCTCCAGTTCGGCGACGTCCTCAACATCGTCGGCGAACCCCAGGGACTGGACCGCGCCGCGGAGCGCGTGGGCAACTCCGCCAAGGCCCTTCAACACACGCAATTCACGCCGATCTTTGTCGGGATTGCCCTCGGGGTCGTCGTGGGTCTGCTTCCGGTGGCCATCCCGGGACTGCCGGTGCCGGTCCGGCTGGGGTTGGCGGGTGGGCCCCTGATCGTGGCGATCCTGCTGAGCCGACTGGGACACTTCGGTGGGCTCGTATGGCACATGCCGGCAGCGGCGAGCGTGGCCTTTCGGGAGTTGGGCATCACGCTGTTCCTGGCGTGTGTCGGGTTGAAGGCCGGCGAGAAGTTCGTGAAGACGGTCCTGACGCCCGAAGGGTTGTCGTGGCTGGGAATCGCGGTCCTGATCACGCTGGTACCGATGTTGGCGGTCGGACTTTTCGGGCGCCTGGTGTGGAAGCTGAACTTCATGACGCTGTCCGGGCTCCTTGCCGGGAGCATGACGGATCCGCCTGCCCTGGCGTTCGCTGCGGCCGTCGCGAAATCCGATGCGCCCCACGTCTCCTACGCCACGGTCTATCCACTCACGATGCTGCTGCGGATCGTGACGGCGCAGGTCCTGGCGTTGCTGCTGACGCAGGCGTAGGGGGGAAAGTTTGAAGCTTGAAGATTCAAGTTTGAAGCCTTCTGCGCGGAGGTGAAGAACCCAGTCGCGAGTCCGGAACGCGCCGCGTGAGGGCACGCGGCCTACAGTTCGCAGAGGACTGGCGACGGGAGGCAATGGGGTCGCGTCCATAAATTTTACATTTGATCCGGGCGCGGGTGGGGACACCTCGTTCGCAACTGCTTCCCCCCTTGAAACCGCAGCGCTGAATCCCGACGCTGAACCCATGCGAAGCCTCCTTATGGGCGCGGTGGTCGGGATCGTGGCGCTCTCGTCGGCGACGGCCGCCGAACTGAAAGTTCCCGCCTTCACGGCGTACACGTTGCCGGACGCCAATGGCGCCCGGATTTCAGAACGCGGTGGCGTCCGGAACTGGACGGATCCCGGCCTCTCGGTGAACTGGTACGGCCAGATCAACACGCCGGGATCGCTCAACGCCAAGCTCACGCTGCGCCTGCCGGAAGGCACGGAGTCCAAGCTCAAGCTGACCGTGGCCGGAACGTCCCGCGAAGTGACGGCCAGCGGCGGGAAGGATCCCGTGACCGTTGACTTCGGCTCGTTCGAGGTCGGGAAGGCCGGATACCAGCGGTTCCAGCTGGAGTCCCTCAATCCGAAGGGGCGCCCGGCGGGAGACCTGGAAGCCCTGCTGCTGGATGGGCCGGCGACGGAAAAGGCGCATTTCAACCTCAAGGAACGCCGCAATGCCGCCTCCGTCCACCTGAGCTACACGGCGCCCAAGGACGTCAACATCTCCGCCTTCTACTGCGAGGTCACGGCGGTCGAGGAACCCACCTCCACCTTCTACATGGCCTGCGGCTGGCACCGCGGCTACTTCGGGATGCAGGTCAACAGCCCCACCGAGCGCCGCATCATCTTCTCGGTGTGGGACAGCGGCGGCGAGGCCGTCGACCGCAAGAAGGTGGCTGATGACAACCGGGTGAAGCTCATGGGCAAGGGCGACGGTGTGTACACGGGCGACTTCGGGAACGAGGGAACGGGTGGACACTCGCATCTCAAGTTCCCGTGGAAGACCGGGGACAAGCAGCGGTTCCTCGTCACCGCCCAACCCACCAACGAGACGTTCACGGTCTACTCGGGCTACTACTTCCATCCCGACAGCCGCCAGTGGATGCTGATCTCGTCGTGGAAGGCGCCCAAGGAAGGCGGATGGCTCAAGCGTCCCCATTCCTTCTCCGAGAACTTCTGGGGCAGCAACGGCCACATCCCCCGCAAGGCCCTCTACGGAAACCAATGGATCCGCACGGACAAGGGCGAGTGGATCGAGATCACCGAGGCGGGTTTCAGCCATGATCCCACGGGAAAGTCCGACCGCCTCGACCGCTTCATGGGCGTCGAGAACGGTCAGTTCTTCCTGAGCCACGGCGGGTTCATCGAGGGCTTCACGCCCTTCGGCCAGAAGTTCCCGCGCGCCGCCACGGGCAAGCCCCCCGGCGATCTGGACTTCCTGAAGTAGCCCCGAACCAAAACGCCGCCGCACGGAATTGCTTCCGCGCGACGGCGCCCCATAGCCAATGGCCTGGCCAAAGCACCTCAGCCCCCCAGGCCCATTGCCCACGGATCGATGGTATCCCCTGGGACACCTCCGAACATCGTGAACGGGCAGCGTGTCGGCTCGGTGGGGATTCGGGAAATCTTGTGTGACTCCGGGAAAACCCGGAACGCGACCCACCCCCGACAGCACTTCAACGCAGCGTCACCACCCGGACGAACCACGCGCTCAGGATCCGGACGTTGATCCCGAGGACATCGGTCAATCCGCCGTGGTCGGACGCCGCCCGTTGCATCGCACGCACCATCCAGATCCGCATCCAGTTCGTGGTCGAGTTCTGGAGGACGACCTTGAACGCGTCCTTCCGGACGGCGGGCGGCATCGGGCCCTTGCCGGAATCCACCCATTCCACCAGGCCCCGCAGCACCAGGCGCATCTTCTCGAAGACCTCCACGCCGAACTCCGATGGCGAGGCACCGAACCGTCGGGCCAGCTCCCAATCGCCACGGGACGCCCGGGCGTAGGCCTGGATCAACTCGGCGAGCTGGCTCGCGTCCTCGCGCTGGGGATGCGCCACGATGCGATCCACGAGCTCCTCGAACTCCGTCTCGCTTCCGAAGTAGAAGAGCGCGCGCAAGGCGGTGAACATCTGGGATGGCGAAAGACCGGGGCGTTCCCGCCAATCGGCGAACCACCCGCGTGCGGCGGCCATTTGCCGGGCAGCCATCAGGCATTCTCCGGCCCGGACCCAGAGCAGGTCGTCCGCCTTGAAGCGCACCTTCCGCGCCTGGATCCGGCTGGCGAGCGATTGGCACCGCTCGGTGGAAGCGGTTTGCAGGTGTTCATCCCACGCCTCAAGGAGGGTCATCCACGCACGCCGCGCCAGTTCGCTGCCCTCCACCAGTCGATCGAGCATGGGCTCGATGTCGAGGCCCTTGAGGCACCAATGGACCCGTACATGGAACTCGCCCGCCGAAAGATTCAGGGGTCCGCCGCTTCCCAGACAGTCCACGATCCACGGCAGCGCGGTCCCCAAAAGTCCGGCATCCTGGAACAACGCAACCACCCGCCGGAATCCATCGGGATCGTCGCCCGAGGACCGCATCAACCTTCGGACGAGACCCTCGAGTCCGGGCCGACCGGGCCGAGCTTCCTCCACCACAATCGCCTCCACCAACCAGGAACACTCCGGGAGGCAACCCTGCAGTTTCCCGAGCACCTCGGTGGCCCCGTTGAGGTCATTGGACTCCAGCCTCAGCCCGAGCAAACGTCGCCCCGCCCAGACGTAACCCGCGTCCAGGGCATGGGCCCGTGCGAGCAGTTCCATCGCTGCCGGCTTCTGCCCGCGTTCGAGTGCAATCGCGGCGCGGAAGGCCAGGGGTTCCGGGTTTCCCGGCTGCAACGTCTCCAACCGGCCTGCCGACGACGCGGCTGCGTCCAGCTGCTTCAGCTCAAGCTGCCAGCCTGCCAGCTCCCTCCATCCCCAGGCCAGCGACGGATCCTCGGCCAGCGTCGCCTGCATCATCGTCACCGCTTCCTCCATCTTCCCCTCGCGGCTTCGGATCACCGCCTCCATGGCCCGGAGTTCCGTGGGTGGACGCTCTCCGAAGCAGGCCGGCCGACAGGAAGCCGCCGCCTCCGGATACCGGCCCGCCGCCATCAGGATCAGTACCCGTTGCCGCCACAGACCGGTGGAATCCGGCGACAACGCCAATCCACGGTCGATCGCCTCGACCCGTTCGCCCACCCGGGATTCCGGCGTCATGCGCGCCAGGACCAGCCACGAACGCGCCTCCGCGGGCCGTTCGGCTGCCATTTCCTGCGCCAGTTCCAGCGCGCAATCCGGCCGCCGCGCCTCGGGTCCCAGGTCCCTGAGCGCGTCCCACGATGCCTCGTGCCCTGGCTCGGCGCGCACGGCTTCGCGGAATGCATCCAGCGCCCCGGCCACATCCCCCACGCGATGACGCGCCCAGCCGAGGGCACACCACGACTGGGGATCCAGCGGCGAACGACGCACCGTCCCCTCGAGGACGGCACGGGCACGGTCGGGATCCCCATGGTTCACGAGGGCATCCGCCAGCTCGCGCATCGCCCATCCCCACCCGGGTTCAATCTCCCTCACCCGCTCCAATGCTGCGATGCACGGCTCCATCTCCATGCGGGCCCGATGGACCGCGGCAAGTTCGACCGCCAGACGGGGGACGAGCGGAAACCGTTCCATCGCCTGGCTCGCCCGTTCCCGCGCGTCCCACAACCGTCCCGCCGCGCGCAACTCCTGCGCCAGCCCAAGCCACGCCGCCCACAGGTCCGGCCGCGCGGCATGGGCGGCCTCCGCCAGCGCCAGCAATTCGTCCCCCGCGAGGAACGGACGGGCCAGATCGAGGAAGCACAGGAGTCCGGATCCCGTCGTCGCCTGCCGCTCCAGCTCCCCACGGATGAATCCGATTGCTGCCGTCCGCTCCTCCAGATTTCCGCAGCACGCCATCAACTCCCCCTGTCCGAAGGAATAATCCACCGACAACCGCAGGGATTGCATGGCGGCCTCGCGCGCCTCGTCGAGTCGACGGGCTTCGCGAAGGACCCGTGCGAGGATTCCGTAGCCGGCAGGATTCGACGGTTCCAACTGGACCCCCAGCGTGGCGCTGGCGACGGCGGATTCGTGCTGGTGGCCCCTGGACTGTGCGAGGGCAAGCTCCCGTTGGGCCCACGCGTCCGTGGGCTCGGCCGTCACGAGGGCCTGCACATGGGCCACGTAGGTCTCGAGCGCGGCATCGCGCATCCACTCGACCGTCAGCATCCGCAGCGGGACGTGGTGGGGGAACCGCTGGCTCACGGCTTCGAGATATAGCCGCGCTGCTGGCATTCCCTCCCGTTCGGCCACCAACTGCACCACCACACGGTGGGCGTCGAGGGCCAGCGGATCCTGCTCCAGGACGGCCCGCCATGCCTCCAGCCGGCCCACGGGTTCCTGCCGGCCATCGGCCAGCCAGGCCGAGGCACGGAGCCATTGGATCGAGGAAACCCGGCCCTTCGCCGATTGCAGCAGCGCCTCGGCCTCCTCGAAGCGCCGATGCCGGACGGCTTCTTCGGCGGCAAACAAGACAAGGGCTCCGTCCTCCGGGCGACGGGCAACGGCTTCGCGAACGATCGCGGCGGCCTCTTCCACACGATCCAGTTCGTGGAGCACCCAGACGAGGGTCCGCGCCGGCTGGGCGGAAAGCCGGCCGAGGCGGTCGAAGCGTTCGCGCAACAGGTCCAACACCTCGGCGCTCCGACCCCGTGCACGCGCGGCATGGAACCAGGCGTGCCAATAATCCTCCCGTTTGTCCGCGAGGAACGCCGCCAGACGGTACTGCTCGAGGGCCTCATCGAACTGCCCTTCCGACCAGCAGATCGCGGCCCAGGTGGAGATGGCGGAGGGATCCGCACCCCGGAACCTCCGTGCCCGACGCAACCACCGCCGTGCGGCGGCGTTCTCACGGGCGTCCGTGGACAGTTCCTGGGCCAGTTCCTGCCAGACCAACGGGTCGGTTCCCTTGGCCGACGACACCTCACGGAGCCAGGTCAGTCGTTCGTTGCGCGACGCCAGTTCACGCAGGCACCCGAGCCGGCCGAGCTGGAGGTTCACGTCCTCGGGGTGAAGCTTCAGCAGCGCTTCCAAAGCCACGTGGCGGGCGGTGGTATCCAGGTCATACGAGGCCAGTGCCCGACGCGCCTGCCATTCGAGGCGATGGCCGGGTGCCGCCGCCGCGAGACGTTCGACCGCGGCCAGAGCCGCCGCCCGATCGTGCCCCTCCAACGCCCGCAGGAAGGCGTGGTGCTCGTCGTACAACGCTGATTCCGGCAGCTCGATCCCCTCCAGCAAGGCCGCCTGCTCCACCGGAACCATCGCCATGCCCCGGGGCCCCGACGACTCCTGCGACTTCAACAGCGCCTCGGCCTCGATGTCGTACCGATTGCGGAACCACGGGTCCCGGATCAGGAGGCTGCGCCGGAGATCGTCGTACCCGATCACCGCCTGCTCATGCGCGTTGGCCGGGTTGACCGTGGTCAGGCAGAACGGAATGCCCCGATCGAGGAGGGCACGCGCCGCATCGAGGGTGATCCGGAACTCCCTTGCCACCCATCCATTCGACTCGGCCCAGTGGCGTTCGCTGTGCGATGCGGTGCCGTCGTAGCAGATCGCATCCGCCACCTCCAGGTGGTCCGCCGGTCGGCCCCAGAAACGGCTCAGGGTCGTGAGCGTCGCGGGAACGCAGGTCATCAGGTGCTGCCTCGTGAATCCCACCGGCAACTCCACGCGCTTCGAGCCATCATCCGCCTGTTCCAACCGCTCGGCGAAGCCCTTCCAATAACCATCACCTCCCACGAGCCGCGCCTGCGCCGCAGCTTCCGTCCGTCGTCCCCGCCGGTATTCCGCCAACGCGCGCAGGGCCCGGATCCATTGGAACAAATCCTCGTCTGCGCGCGGCGACAGCACCTCGACCCGATCGAGCGCAAGGAGCACCTCGTCGTGTCGCTGGAGTTCGGATGCGGTCGTTGCCCACTGGCTGGCTGCGTGCGCGCACTCGCCGCTCTCCGCGAAGGCCCGCGCACATTGGACGGCCTCTTCTTCCCGACCGCAGAGCATGAGGCACCGCACATGGGAGAGTTCGAGCGCCCAGTATCCCGGGGTCCGCGCCAGCCCCATCTGCGCCGCCTCCAGGGCCTCGTCGTAGCGATCCTGCCGTTGGAGGTGCTCGCACCACTCGGCATCCCACCAGGGCGGGGAGTGCGTCCCCTGCCTCGCACGCGCAAACCATTCCTCTGCCCTTCGAAAGTCCCGGAGGCTCGAAAGCAGGCGTCCGGCCAACTGGCGGAAATCCCCCGCGATCACTCCGAGTTCCGCCGAGGGAATCCCGAACTGGCGGAGACGCTCCCAGGCCTCGACCGGCCCGCGGACCTCCAGCACGTGCCACAGGAAGTAATACCGGGCCTCGGGATCCTTCGGGTCCTTCCGATACGCCCGGAGCTTGAGCGTGTTCGCCCCACGGCTTGCCCCCACCTGGCGCAACAGCCGGCCCGCCAAGATCCGCGCATGGGTCCCACCCCACTTCAGCGGGTCTCCGATGGCTTCCGCCCTCCGCAATGCCTGCACGAACAAACCCCGTTGGTACAGGTCCTCGACTTCGGCAAGCGCGCCGGGTTCAGGGAAGATCGCGTCGGTGGTCAGGGCCATCGGGGCACCTTCTACCTGCCGATCCAAAATGAGCCAAGCGTCGAGATGTCACCTCCCGGAAACGGGACTCGTAGTCCGGATGATTGGTCCCCATCAGCCGGTCCCAGATCATGGTTTGGTGATTCTTGGGCCCAGCCCCCGACGCGAAAGCTCGGCCGCCAGGGTCGGCAGGTGCCAAAGGCGCAACTTGCCCTGAGCGGTGGCCGCCGCGAGGCGCGTGCCGTCCGGACTCCACGCCAATGCGAAGATCCGGACCCGGGACGGCGGCTCGATCGCCAACTCCACCCTTCCCGCTCCCGGATCGACGATCAGGATTTCGTAAACGTCGGTGACCACCGCGACCCGGCGGCCATCCGGAGAAACCGACGCAGCCCCAAGGACGAGACCGGTGGATGGAACAGGCAATCCGGGAACCGTCTTCCAGGTTTCCGTGTCGACCACCTGAAACCGGTCTCCCCACAGCATCGCCCGTTTCCCATCGGGCGAGAAACAGACCCCGGCCTGCCCACCGGGCATGCGCGTGTGAACGACGCGTCCCTCGTTCAGGTTCCAGAACCGCACCTCCCCGACTCCCGAGGCGACGGTCGCAGCCCAACGCCCTGTTCGATCCACCACCAGGGCATCCGCACCCGCATGCAATCCAAAGGACCGGACGATGGGTCCGGGTAAATCCCCGATCTCCACGAAACGACCATCCGCCAGGACAACGAGCCACCCTGCCCCCGTCGGCATCGGCCGCACCGCAGCTCCCGGCGAATCGAGCAGGATCTCACGCCCAACCCATCCATTGGAGCCGGCCTTTCCAAGAGTCCATGCCGCCACGCCCGTCCGGTCGACGGTGATCAACCGCGCGGGATCACGCCCAAAGCAGAAACCCTTCACGAACTCCAACGGCACCCACGCCTGCCATTCCCCCTTCTCCGTCCCGAACACGCGCACTCCCGCCGGATGGCGTCCGGCAACCCGACCTGAATCGGGACTGAACTCAACCTCCAGTTCCGAGCTTCCGATGTATCCGGCGAGCAATTCGCTGAAGCCGACCGGCGGTACCATCTGGAACCTTCCCACGCTGCCCCGTGAATGCACCGGGCCGAAGCTCCCGCCGTGATCGGCGAAACCCAACTCCGTGGAATCGCCCTGACCCGAAACAAGCATCCGACCGCCCATCAGATCCCACACGCGGACAGTCCGGTCGTCCCACGCGGACGCGACCCGTCGTCCACTGGGATCGAAGGCCAGCGCCGTGGGCATCGCCGGCGAAAAGGTGAACGACAGGATGCGATTCCTGCCGACCACATCCTGGTAGAAGATCCGTCCATCCTGGGTTGCTCCGACCCACCGCTGGCTATCGGGCGACCAGGCCAGCAGGTAGATCGGTCCCGGTTGCGGGAGCCGGACATCCACCTCGCGGGTATCGGTACGAACGATGACCACCTCGTTGGTTCCAAGCCGGGACGCCGCCAGCTGGCGTCCATCCGGGGAGAAGGTGAGGGATCGCCAACCCCCGGGACCAAGATCCGTCCGGATCTCCGAGTCCGAATCCAGATCCCGCCAGACCAATTCCTGGGTTCCCTCCCCGGTCACCAGCCACCGGCCATCCGGGGAGAGTCCATACGCTGCGGGAATCGCGGGGCGCTGCCAGAGAAGCCGGGACACATCCCCGGGGTCCAACGCCACCACGGCCATGCCCCCTTCGCCGAGCAACACCTGTCGGTCGCCGGAATTCGACCCCATTCCAAACCGCGTCGCAGCCGACCATGGGGCCCTCCAGTGTCCGACGACCCGGCTCCGGCTTTCGTCCACGTCCTCGATCGATCCGTCGGCAGCCAGAACACGCCACGCGCCACGGGAAGACACGGGACGGATCCGCGCCGGACCGGTGGCTTCGATCCCGGAAACCCGCTCGAATCGGAAATCCGTCTGGGCAAGCGCTGCCACCACCTCGGCCGAAGCCCGATCCCGCACCGAACCCTGAAGACCAAGAGCCAACGCCTGCTCCACCGCGGCCACGCTTGCGGTCTGCTGGCCAGGTCCACCGGCCAACCGGAGTGCCCGCGCCTGCACGAGCAGGGACTCCCTCAAGTTCGCCATGGCCTGCTGTTCCGCCCGATAGATCCGCACCGTGGCCACCACCCCCCCGATCACCAGCCCGGCGACCGACATCACCAACGCCAGGACCAATACCGCCACCCCGGGATGCCGCCGGGCCCAGCGCAGGGTCCGGCCCAACCGACCCACGGGACGGGCGTGCACGGGTTCACCGGCGAGGATCCGATCCAGTTCTTCCCGGACTTCCCCGGCGGTGCCGTAACGCCGGTGTGGATCCTTCTCGAGGCACTTCAGGCAGACGGTCTCGAGATCCACCGGCACGGACGGATTCAACCGGCGCGGCGACACCGGTTCGGCATCCGCCACCTGGCGCAGCACCGCCTCCACGCTGTCCCCCTGGAAGGGCGGGCGCCCCGTCATCAGGTGGTACAGCAATGCCCCCATCGAATAGACATCCGATGCGAAACTGATCGCCCGGGTTTCACCCCGCACCTGCTCCGGGGACGCATACGCCGGCGACCCGAGCACGTCTCCGGTATCCGTCAGTGTCACGGTGGATTCCAGATGCTTGGCCAACCCGAAATCCGTGACATGCGGTTCGCCATCCCGATCCAGGAGGACGTTGGAGGGCTTGAGATCGCGATGAAGAACGCCCTGTCCGTGGGCGTGGTGCACGGCACCGGCGATCAAACCTCCGATCCGTGCCACTTCCCGTGCCGTCAGCGGACCATTGCGGACCCGGTCGGCCAGGGTTCCCCCCTCGATCAGATCCATCGAAAAGTACAACTGGCCGTCGTGTTCCCCGATGTCATGGATGGCAACGATGTTCGGGTGCTGAAGACGGGCGGCAGCTGAGGCTTCGGTACGGAACCGGCTGCGCGCACTTTCTCCCGCAAATCCGCCCCCCAGCAGCAATTTGACCGCTACCGTGCGCCCCAGACTCCGCTGACGTGCCCGGAACACGACCCCCATCCCCCCGCGCGCCACCTCCTCGATCAACTCGTAGTCTCCTATCACCGGCACCGGTGCCTTGCGTCCCCGCGTCCCCACGTCACCGCCCCCAGCCGCATCCCGGAGGAGGCACACCGGGCAGAACTCCGCGCGCACCCCGACCGCAAGCAGCACGCCGCAATCCGGACAGGTGGCTCTGGAGGCGGTCGATGACATCTGGCACCACGCAGCCTACCCGACGCGCGAAACAGAAGCCATGGGACGAATGGGACGAATGGGACGAATGGGACGGATCAGTCCGATCCGTCCGATCCGTCCGATCCCACCGCCAACCCCACCGCCAACCCCAAGTCCCCGCTCGCCGTCCGGCCGGCGACGTGGCATATCCAGCGGCGGCCATGGAATACGAAGCGGTCATCGGTCTTGAAACGCACGTCCAGCTGAAGACGAAGTCGAAGATGTGGTGCAGTTGCGCCAACGCCTTCGGTGCTCCGCCGAACACCAACGTGTGTCCGGTCTGCCTCGGCATGCCCGGGGTACTGCCGGTGGCCAACGCCGAGGCCCTGCGCCTGACGGTCCTCACCGGGTTCCTCCTCAACTGCGAGATCCCACGGTATGCGAAGTTCGACCGGAAGAACTACTTCTACCCGGATTCCGCCAAGAACTACCAGGTCACCCAGTACGACCGCCCCTCCACCCGGGAAGGTTTCCTCGAGTTCGAGTTCGAGGGAACCATCCAGCGCGTCCGCATCACCCGCGCCCACCTTGAGGAAGACGTCGGCAAGAACACCCATTTCGAACGCCACAGCGGCGTCGACTTCAATCGCGCCGGGGTTCCGCTCCTGGAAATCGTCTCCGAGCCCGACCTCACCTCCGCGGACCAGGCGCACGCCTATCTCAACGCCCTGACCGAACTGCTGGCGAAGGCCGGCATCAGCGACTGCGACATGGAGAAGGGCATGGTGCGTTGCGACGTCAACGTGTCCGTCCGTCCCAAGGGCACCACCACCCTGGGCGCGAAGATCGAGATCAAGAACATGAACTCGTTCTCCGGCGTCCGCCGCGCCCTCGATTTCGAGATCCCGCGCCAGATCGAAGCCGTCTCGAAGGGCGAGAAACTCCGCCAGGAGACCCGCCGCTGGGACGACCTTGCCGGGATCACCGCACCCATGCGGTCCAAGGAGGACGCCCACGATTATCGGTACTTCCCTGATCCCGACCTCCTCCCGTTCACCCCGACCGAGGAGTGGATCGCTGCCATCCGGGCCACCGTCCCCGAACTCCCCCTCGCCCGGAAGCAACGGTTGATGCGGGATTTTGGCCTGCCCGCGGGGGACGCCGAGGTGCTGAAATCCAACGACGCCCTCGCCGACTTCTTCGAGAAGGCCGCCGGCGGGTTCCGCAATCCCAAGGCCATCGCGAACTGGATCATCAACAACCTGTCCGCGCAGCTCGCCGCCTCCGGAACCTCCCTCGCGGACGTCCGGTTCTCCCCGGCCCAGCTTCGCGAACTCGTGGAACTCGTGGACTCCGGCAAGATCAGCTCGCGCATCGCCCAGGAGGTCTTCGTCGACCTGTTCTCCACCGGAGAATCACCCTCGGCCATCGTCGAACGAAAGGGTCTGGCGCAGGTCTCGGACACCGGTGCCATCGAGAAGATCTGCGACGATGTCATCGCCGCGAACCCGGGTCCGGCGGCGGATTTCCGCGCCGGCAAGGTAGCCGCCCTCAACTTCCTCAAGGGGCAGGTGATGAAGCTCTCCAAGGGCAAGGCCAACCCGGCGGTCGCCGGGGAAATACTGGAACGTAAACTCCAGAGCTGACGCCAAGCCCACAATCCTCCAGATTCCGCCCTTCCATGACGGACTCACAGCCCAAGCCCAATTCCCTCGACGAACTGCTCTGGCTCGCGCACCGCATCGGCCAGGATCCCCGGGGTCTGGTCGTCCTCGGCGAAGGCAGCGTGTCCGCCCGCCTTGATGACAAGCGCTTCCTCATCAAATCCTCAGGTGCCGCCCTCGCCGAGTTGACCCCGGCCGCCGTCACCGAATGCAACACCGAGGAGATGATCCGCATCCTGGAAATGCCCCTCCTCGATACCGGTGCCTACGAGCGCATGATCCGGGAGGCGCAGATGGATCCCTCCAGCCGCCCGCCCACCAGCGAGTCCCCCGTCCACGCCTGGCTCCATTCCGTGCCCGGCATCAATTTCGTCGCCCATTGCCAACCCGAAGCCCTGCTCCAGATCCTCTGCTCCCCGGCCGCCGCACGCTTCGCCGAGCACCGCATGTACCCGGCCGAGGTCGAGTTCATTGGCACGCAGGTCGTCATCATCCCCTACGCGGATCCGGGAACCCCGCTCGCCCGTGAAATCCGCTCCAAATATCAAGCCTCCCAACGCCGCACCCTGGCCCGCGCGCCACGCCTCATCCTCGTCCAGAACTACGGGGTGATCGCCATCGGCGATTCCGCCCGTTCCGTCCTCTCGACCCTCTTCATGGCCGAGAAGTCCGCCCGCATCTTCGTGGGTGCTTCCCGCCTTGGCGGTCCCATCTTCCTCCCGCCCCAACACGTCGCCCGTCTCGAATCACGGATGGATGAAGGCCCCCGCGCCAGCACCATCAAGCTCTGACAGCCCGCTTAGACCGCTTCAGACCGGGTACTCCCACCCGGAACGGTACGGCCGACTCAACAGGGCCGCCGCTTCCGCGTCGCCGATGATCGTCTCCCGGTCACCGTCCCATTCGATGCTCCGGCCCACGCGCCACGAGATCATTCCCAACAACGGCAACACCGAGGATCGGTGGGCGATCTCGATCCCCGCCACCGCCTTACGCCCTTCGGTGATCGACGCCATGAAGTCCGCCCACAACAGCTTCAGGTTGTGACCGTCCGGTTCCTGCAGCTGCGAATCCTCGTGCACCACCGGCGCATTCCGGTCGCTGGGATGGAAACTCCACCCATCCCGCCATCCAATGTGCAGCGTTCCCTTCGTCCCGTAGAAGTACGCCCCGATCCCGTGCTTCTCCGCGTTGTTGTCGGCAAACCGTCGGTGTTCCCAGACACAGCTGAAACCATCGAACTGGTACACCGCCACCTGATGGTCCGGTGCATCGCTCGTCTGTTCGAGCTCCGTCAGCACCGCCGGCCCCGCCACCGGCCGGCCCGCCGTTGAGAACACCCGACGCGGATACCTTTCACCGCTCCACAGAAGCACCTGGTCCAGCCAGTGCACTCCCCAGTCCCCAAGGGTGCCGTTGCCGTAATCGAGGAAGTTCCGCCACCCGCCCGGATGCAGCTTCTGGTTGAAGGGCCGTTTCGGCGCCGGACCACACCACAGGTCCCAATCCATGCCGTCCGGAATCGCCGCGTTCTTTGCCGGACGTTCCCGGCCGCCGCCCCCATGCGCAAAGATCCGCACCATCCCGACATCACCCACCGCGCCGGACTTCAGGAACTTCATCCCGTTCACATGGTGCGGCCCGATCCGTCGGTGCAATCCCACCTGAACCACGCGACCGCTCTCACGGGATGCCCGCAGCATCGCCCGGCTTTCGTTCACGGTGTGGCCGGTCGGCTTCTCCACGAACACATGCGCCCCCGCCTTCACCGCCGCGATCGTCTGCAACGCGTGCCAGTGGTCAGGCGTCGCGATCAACACGATCTCCGGCTTCTCCTTCTCCAGGAGCTCCCGGTAGTCGTTGTAGGTCTTCGGCTCGTCTCCGTTCAGGTCCTTCACCTGCTCCGCTGCCACCTCGCGGGCCCGTCGGTCCACATCACACAGACCCACCACCTTCACCGAACCCGCCGCAATCGCCTCGCGCAGGATGTTCTTCCCCCACCAACCCGACCCGATCAGCGCCGTCCGGTATTTCTTTCCCGCCTCCGCTCCGCGGACGTACGGAGCCAGACCCACCGCCCCGCCCACCAAGGCGGCATCTCTCAGGAATCGGCGTCGGTTACGGAGGGGGGATGAGGAAAAATTCATGGCAGGAGATGACTGCGCCAGCCTGCCCAAGATCCTCCCCCTGAGCAAGTCCCCCGCCCAACCGTAGAAGTCGACG